>NZ_JBAPVS010000090.1:0-7867 GCF_049283275.1 Caulobacter sp.
GCCGCGCCCCCTCCGGCCCTTCGGGCCACCTCCCCCAAGGGGAGGACTAAGCCGCGGCGACCTTCGAACCGTCGCGTCGCGCGGCGGCCACGGCGGTTTCGATCGCGTCGTAGAGCTTGGTCACCTCGATCGGCTTGGCGACGTGGCCGTCCATGCCGACCGCCAGGTAGCCCTCGACCTGGTGGGCCAGGGCGTTGGCCGTGACCGCCACGATCGGGATGCGCTTGCGGCTTTCGCTGACCTCGAGCGAGCGGATGGTTCGGGCCGCCTCGACGCCGTCCATCACCGGCATATGGATGTCCATCAGCACGATATCGTAGCCGCCGCGCTTCCAGGCCTCGATGCAGGCCGCCCCGTCGGCCACCAGATGAACCTCGGCGCCCAGCGGCGCCAGGACGGCCGCGATGACCTTCTGGTTGGTCGGATTGTCGTCGGCGGCCAGCACGCGCAGGCGGCGCTCGGATTCGATCGGCGGCGGGGCGGCTTCGACCGGCGCGGTGACGGCGGCCTCGCCGCGCGGCATGGCCACCACCACGGTGAAGGTCGAGCCCTGGCCCTCGCGGCTTTGCACATGGACGCCGCCGCCCATCAGGGAGGCCAACTCGTTGCAGATCGACAGGCCCAGGCCCGAGCCGCCGAACCGGCGGGTGGTCGAGCTGTCGGCCTGGACGAATTTGTCGAACAGGCGCGGCAGGGTCTCGGCGTCGATGCCGATGCCGGTGTCGACCACGTCGATGCGCAGGCCGCTGCCGTCGTCGGCCGAGGCGAAGCGCACGGAGACGCTGCCCTCGAGGGTGAACTTCAGGGCGTTGGAGACCAGATTGCCCAGGATCTGCCGTAGGCGGTCGGCGTCGCCGCGCCACGAACCCAGAGCTTCCGGCGCGACGAAGACGCCGAACTCCAGGTTCTTGCTCCTGGCCTGGGTGGCGAAGGACTCGCGGACCGACAGGGCCAGGCTGGCCAGATCGAAGTCACGCTCGACCAGATCCAGGCGGCCGGCCTCGATCTTGGAAAGGTCCAGCACGTCGTTGAGCACTGAAAGCAGCAGGTCGCCGGACTCGCGGATCACCGCCAAGCGTTCGCGCTGGGGCGGAGACAACTCGCCCATGGCCATCACCTCGGCCATGGCCAGCACGCCGTTCAGCGGGGTGCGGATCTCGTGGCTCATATTGGCCAGGAAGTGCGACTTCAGGACGTTGGCGGCGTTGGCGTCGTCACGCGCCTTGACCAGTTCGGCCATGGCGCCGCGCAGATCGTGATCGTTGATCTCCAGCCGCGAGACCAGGTGGTTGAAGCTGTCGGTCAGGCTCTGGAAGACGTCGTCGTCGGCCGGTTGCTCCACCGGCTTGAAGCGGCCGTCTGCGGCGACCTCGCGCATGGCGTTGGACAGGCGCTCCATCGGCTTGGTCATGCGCCGGGCCAGGCCGTTGGCCAGCAGGATCGCCAGGCCGGCCGAGCCGAAGAACAGGGTGCCGGTCAGGGCCAGGTCGCGGGCCATGATGTCGGTCAAGCTGGGCCTGCGGGCCGACAGAGACAGCGTGCCGACCTGCCGCGGGCCCATCTTGATGGGCCGGACCAGGGTGTCGACCTCGGCGTCCTTGACCGCGCCGACCTGGGCGACGACCTGGCCGTTCATGTCGGTCAACCGCACCGACGCGACATTGGGGGCCTTGGCCACCGCTTCGAGCGCGCGATAGGCCCCGACAGTATTGTGATCGGCCATCGGCCCGGCGGCGCCCGCCGCCACCATCTGGGCCAGGATCTCGTGGTTGGCCTGGGACTCCTGGTGGGCGACGCTCCACTGCTGAAGCATGAAGCACAGACACGCGGCCAGCAGCGCGACCACAGTCGTGGTCAGCGCGACAGCCGCGATTCGCGCCTGCAAGGGCGCGTGCGTCGCGGCTCCAGAGCTACGGCTGTCCTCGATCATTTCCCGTCCCAGGAGAATCCTAGTGCTCCAACCTCGCGCAATCTTCCTAACGCTTCGCTTCCAAGATACCGCCTTACCACTACAAAACAACGTCAGCGCGCATTTCTCATTGCGTTCTTGTTAACTTTTCGTTTACCTCTTTCCTTAGTCTTTCATTAAGGAGATGGGGCGTTGGAAAAGATTTTCGTTGTCAAACGTGTGGCCGCCAAGCTGCATGGCACTGAAGCTGCGATCGACACCGCGATGGTCCAAGCCGCTGAAATGATGGCGGATTTGGTTCAGGCTCGTAAGGATCTGGGTTTGGCCGCGACCGTCGGCGCGAGCACGACCGCCAAGGTCATGACCGCCCTCGCGGCACTGTCCGAAGCGCGCAGCGCGATGGTCGAGGCTCACGCCGAACTGGATCAAACCCGTCTGCGCCTTGGCGTGCGCACCAAGATGGTCGGCTGGGACAAGATGGAGGGTTCCGCCCAAGTCCAGGAAGAGGTGCGGCTGGCCGACGCCGGCTAAGTAATATTGCAAGAGTTTAATCCCTAGAGTCTCTAATTCGGGTTAGAGACCCTAGGGATGCACTTGCAGTTCGCGCCGATTTTGGGATGGAGCGCCACCTTCTTGGTGTGCGCCTTGGCATGGGCAAAAGGCTCTGCCCCCGAGCGGTTGGGCAGCCTCATCGTCATAGCGGGGTCCATCGCCGCCGCCCTGATCCAAATCCTGTTGTCGGCGCGGCCAGAGGCTGTCGCGATGCTATTACTGGAGGGCGTATACAGCCTCGCCTTCCTGATGCTGGCCCTGCGCTACACCAGAGTTTGGCTGGGCGTTGCAATGCTGCTGCAGGCCATGCAGTTCGGGCTTCACGCCTATTATATCGTCGCCGAACGTCGGCACGATCTGACCTATGGCCTGGTCAATAATCTCAATTCCATCGGCGTGTTGCTCTGCATCCTGTTCGGGATCTTCGTGTCGGCGCGCCGCCGGGCCCGCGCCGCAAAATAATTGCCGCGAGCGGATCATCCGCCGAGGCCGCGGCAAAATCTCTCCTTGCCTTCGCCGCCGAAACGAGGTTTCTCGCCGGCGGGCCACGCCCCCCCAACGGGGCGCTGTCCATCTGTAAGGATGGGAGACATCGATATGACGACCCTCGCCAAGCCGGCGATCCGCCCGGCTCGCCCCGAGTTCTCTTCCGGCCCCTGCGCCAAGCGCCCAGGCTGGACCCCCGAAAATCTCAGAAACGCTGTCTTGGGCCGGTCGCACCGCTCCAAGCTGGGCAAGGGTCGCCTGAAGGCCGCCATCGACCAGACGCGCGAAGTCCTGGAAGTCCCCGCCGACTTCCTGATCGGCATCGTCGCCGGTTCGGACACCGGCGCCGTCGAGATGGCGATGTGGTCGATGCTGGGCGCCAAGCCCGTGCAGCTGCTAGCCTTCGAGTCCTTCGGCAAGGACTGGGTCACCGACGTCACCAAGCAATTGAAGCTGCCGAACGTGGAAGTGCTCGACGCGCCCTACGGTCAGCTGCCCGACACCTCCAAGGTCGATCCGGCCAAGGACCTGGTCTTCACCTGGAACGGCACCACCTCGGGCGTCCGCGTCCCGAACGCCGACTTCATCAGCGCTGACCGCGAAGGCATCGTCATCTGCGACGCCACCAGCGCCGCCTTCGCCCAGGAACTGGACTGGACGAAACTGGATGTCGTGACCTTCTCCTGGCAGAAGGCCCTGGGCGGCGAAGGCGCGCACGGCGTGCTGATCCTGTCGCCCCGCGCCGTGGCTCGCCTGGAGAGCTACACCCCCGCCTGGCCGATGCCGAAGCTGTTCCGGATGACCAAGGGCGGCAAGATCGCCGCCGACATCTTCGAAGGCGCGACCATCAACACCCCGTCGATGCTCTGCGTCGAGGATGCGCTGGACGCCCTGAAGTGGGCCGCCTCGATCGGCGGCCTGGAAGCCATGCAGGGCCGCGCCGACCAGAACCTGGCGGTCATCGCCGACTGGGTCGAGCGCACCCCGTGGGTCGAGTTCCTGGCGGCCACGCCGGAGATCCGCTCCAACACCTCGGTGTGCCTCAAGGTCGTCGATCCCAAGATCGCCGCCCTGCCGGACGACGCCCAGGCCGACTTCGCCAAGAAGCTGGCCTCGCTGCTCGAAAAGGAGGGCGCGGCCCTCGACATCGGCGGCTATCGCGACGCCCCGGCCGGCTTGCGCATCTGGTGCGGCGCCACCGTCGAGGCTTCGGATCTCGAGGCCCTGACGCCTTGGCTCGACTGGGCGTTCGCCTCGGTCTCGGCCGAACTGGCCGCCGCGTAAACTAGCGCCCTAGAACCCCCTCCGTCGGCTCCGCCGACACCTCCCCCAGAGGGGGGGGATCTCCGCACTCAGCTGCTCCCCCTTTTGGGGAGCTGTCGCGGAGCGACTGAGGGGGCTTTCACCCTGAAAATTCTCCGCAAGGAATCCCGCACATGACCGCTCCCCGCGTCCTCATCGCTGACAAGCTCAGCCCCGCCGCCGTCGACATCTTCAAGAACCGCGGCGTCGACTTCGACATCAAGGTCGGCCTGTCCAAGGACGAACTGATCGCCGTGATCGGCGACTATGACGGCATCGCCATCCGCTCGGGCGCCAAGCTCGACAAGGACGTGATCGCCGCCGCCCACCGGCTGAAGGTCATCGCCCGCGCCGGCATCGGCGTCGACAATGTCGACATCCCCGCCGCCACCGCCAAGGGCGTGGTGGTGATGAACACTCCGTTCGGCAATTCGATCACCACGGCCGAGCACGCCATCGCCATGATGTTCGCCCTGGCCCGCCAGCTGCCCGCCGCCGACGCCAGCACCCAGGCCGGCAAGTGGGAGAAGAACCGCTTCATGGGCGTGGAGCTGTACGCCAAGACCCTGGGCCTGATCGGGGCCGGCAACATCGGCGGCATCGTCGCCGACCGCGCCCTGGGCCTGAAGATGAAGGTCGTGGCCTACGACCCCTTCCTGTCGCCCGAGCGCGCCATCGAGATGGGCGTGGAGAAGGTCGAGCTGGAAGACCTGCTGGCCCGCGCCGACGTCATCACCCTGCACACCCCGCTGACCGACAAGACCCGCAACATCCTGTCGGCCGAGAACCTGGCCAAGACCAAGAAGGGCGTGCTGATTGTCAACTGCGCCCGCGGCGGCCTGGTCGACGAGGTGGCCCTGCGCAAGCTGCTGGATGACGGCCATGTCGGCGGCGCGGGCTTCGACGTGTTCGTCACCGAACCGGCCAAGGAAAACCCGCTGTTCGGTTCGGACAAGGTCGTGGCCACCCCGCACCTGGGCGCCAGCACCAATGAAGCGCAAGAAAACGTCGCCCTGCAGGTGGCCGAGCAAGTCAGCGACTACCTGCTGACCGGCGCGGTCACCAACGCGCTGAACAGTCCGTCGATCACCGCCGAAGAAGCCCCCAAGCTGAAGCCGTTCGTGGCCCTGGCCGAGAAGATCGGCGCCCTGGCCGGCCAGATGGTCGACTTCGGCATCAAGGCCATCGACATCGCCTTCGAGGGCGAGGTCTCCAAGCTGAACGTCAAGCCGATGACCTCGGCGGCCCTGGCCGGAATCCTCAAGCCGATGCTGGCCGAGATCAACATGGTCTCCGCCCCGGCCGTGGCCAAGGATCGCGGCATCACCGTCTCGGAGAGCCGCCAGGAGGTCAGCCCCACCTATGACAGCCTGATGCGCATCACCATCACCACCGAGAAGGGCAAGCGCGCCTTCGCCGGCACGGTGATCGCCGGCGCCCCGCGCATGGTCGAGGTCAAGGGCATGGAACTGGACGCGGGCTTCGCCCCGGCCATGCTCTACATCAACAACCTGGACAAGCCGGGCTTCATCGGCGCGCTGGGCATGCTGCTGGGCGAGGCGGGCGTCAACATCGCCACCTTCAACCTGGGCCGCCTGTCGGCCGACGAGGACGCCATCGCCCTGGTCGGCGTCGACCAGGCTCCGGACGAGGCCCTGCTGGCCAAGATCCAGGCCCTGCCGCACGTCAAGGAAGCGCGCGCCCTGACGTTCTGATCCTTCTGAACCCTTCTCCCCTTGCGGGAGAAGGTGTCGGCCCCCGGGTCCGGCTGAAAGCCGGCCCGAGGATAAACTCCGCCGACGAATGAGGGGTCTCTCAGAAACATCCGCCGCGTCCGGTCGAAAGGCGGGGCGCGGCGTTTGTGTCTATCGACCCCTCACCCGACGGTCCTCCGGACCGCCATCCTCTCCCGCAAGGGGAGAGGGGAGAAGGTGCAGAACCCGTGCAACCCGCGAGGCGATACGGCCAAGATCGCCGCCCGCCATTTTCAAGCCTCACCGGACCGGCTAGGTGCGGAGCATCCAGCCAGGAGCCTCCCAAGGAGCCGAATGTCCATCCGCGCCCGCCAGATCAACCGTCTGGTCTTCATCGTCTTCCTGGCCGCCTCGGCCTACGCTCTGGCCCGCGCCCTGCTCCCCGACGACGACCGCACCGGCCTGATCCCTTGGGACAAGGCCAAGCACTTCATCGTCTTCTATGGGCTCAGCATCCTGGCCAGCCTGGCCCTGCCGCAGAGTCGGCTGCATCGCATCGGCCTGGTGATCCTGGCGTACGGCGGGTCGATCGAGATCCTGCAAGGCCTGGTCGGCCGCGACGCCTCGTGGCTGGACCTGTTCGCCGACGCCTGCGGCATCAGCGCCGCGTTCGGGCCGATGCTGGTCAGCCAGTGGTGGCGCAAGGCCGCGCGGCTTTAGCTCTCAAACTCCGCTTAAATTCCCTTCATCCCGGCTTTCGCCGGGATGAAGGGAATATGGGGGGAGCGCTCAGAACGTTCCCCCGCGCCCTTCGCCGTCCGTGAACCGCGCCGCCCCGGCCCGAGCCTCGCGGCGCAGGGGCTCCAGCCCGCCGATCCCCTCGATCTTCAGCGCCTCCTCTAGCGAGACGTCCCACTGGGCGAAGGCCGAGGCGCGGTCGGCGCGCAGGCAGATCTGCGGGAAGGCGGCGATCTGGGCGGCCAGGGCCTGGGCGGCGCCGAGGGCCTGGCCCGCCGGAACCACGCGGTCGGCCAGGCCCCAGCTCAGCGCCTCGGCGGCCTCGACCGCCCGGCCGGTCAGGATCATGTCCAGAGCCCGGCCTTGGCCGACGATGCGGGGCAGCCGCACCGTGCCGCCGTCGATCAGCGGCACGCCCCAGCGCCGGCAGAACACGCCGAAGATCGCGGTTTCCGACGCCACCCGCAGGTCGCACCACAGGGCCAGCTCCAGCCCGCCGGCCACCGCGTGACCCTCGACGGCGGCGATCACCGGCTTGGACAGCAGGCGCCGCGTCGGCCCCATCGGACCTTCGCCGACCGGGTCGTAGCGCTCGCCGCCGCCCCCTCTCTCGTCTTGGGCCGCCGCGACGGCCAGGTCGAACCCGGCGCAGAACGTCCCGCCCGCTCCGGTCAGCACGGCGACGGCGGCGGCCGGATCGGCCTCGAAGGCGTCGAACGCCGCGCGCAGCTGCAGGGCCGTGTCGGGGTTCACCGCGTTGCGTTTTTCGGGCCGGTTGATCGTCACGGTCCAGACCGGACCGTCGGTGCTGAGTTCGACTTCGGTCATCCGGGATCTCCGCTCATGGGGAAACACCATGATGGGCTCTGCTTGACTCTCCAAGCCGGGAAGATCAGAACAAAAGTGGAACATTGGAGAACGGAGATGGCCGGGGCGAAACCCGCCCTTTCGGCTTTGAGAGCCCAGATCGCCGCGCTGGAAGCGGGGACTCGAACTGCGCCTCCCGTCCTGCCGTTCGGTGATCCGCGCATCGACGGCTGCTTCCCGGCCGGCGGCCTGCAGCGCGGCGGCTGGCACGAGGTGGGCGGCGCTGGCCTGGAGGAGGAGACGGGCGCTGCGCCGGCCGCCTTCACCGCCCTGATGCTGCGGCCGCTGGCCGCCAAGGGCGCGGTGGTGTGGGTGATGC
>NZ_JBAPVS010000091.1:0-2666 GCF_049283275.1 Caulobacter sp.
TCTGTCGGAGTCGCTGACGGCCCCTTCCGGGCGACTTTGATCCTGCCCGTCCGAGGGGGAACGTCGATCGGGATGAAACAGGCCCTCAATCGCCGTCCCTCGAGACAAACGGTTTCGCGGAGCGGTCAGGTCTAGCCGAAACGCACACTCTAAACCCACGGTCATCCGGGCTTGGCCCGGCCGCTCCGCGCCTCCTCACCCACTCGTCGCGAAAGCCCGAGGTCGAAGAGCCGTGTCCGCTCACGACCTCTCCACGAACGGAGAACCCCTTGCCCAAGTCCAAACCGCCCCGTCGCCGCAAGATCCGCCGAGGCAACGACCTTCGCGTACTGATGATCGAAGGGACCCGAGCCGCCCTGGCCCTGAACGACGCGGTCCTGGCCAAGATCGACGAGCAACTTGGCAAAACGCCGAAGGGGCCGGCGAGGACCGCCCTGCTGAGGTGGCGCGCGGAGATGAAATCGCATCGGCCGGGCCTGCTGGAAAGCCGCGCCGACGCCATGAAGACTTAGGCTGGCCGGTGAACACTTGCCCCCACCTGACCGCTTCGCGGTCTGTCCGCCCCCACAGGGGGCGGAGGACGCGCGTTCCTCTTCCCCCTTTGGGGGAAGACGGCCGAAGGCCCGTAGGGGGCAAGTGGGTGAGCCACCGCCCCCTCCCTCGAACGCCCTACTGCGTCAGCGGCCGCAGGACGATCTCGACCCGGCGGTTCTGGGCGCGGCCTTCGGCGGTGTCGTTGGAGGCGATGGGCTGGCGCTCGCCTTGGCCGGCCACGAAGACCCGGTCGGGGATCACGCCGCCCGGACCGGTCAGATAGCCGGCCACCGAGCTGGCCCGGCGCTCCGACAGGGTCTGGTTGTAGTCGTCCGGACCGCTGCTGTCGGCGTGGCCGACCACGTCGATCGTGGTCTGCGGATAGGCGTTCAGGGTGCGGGCCACGTCGGCCAGAACCCGGGTGAACTGGGGCTGGACCTCGGACCGGTCGACCGCGAAGGTCACGTCGCTGGGCATGACCAGCACGATCTGGTCGCCGTTGCGGCGGATCATCACGCCCGAGCCTTCCAGGCTGCGACGGAAGTCGGCCTGCTGGCGGTCCATGTAGTTGCCGACGGCGCCGCCGGCCAGGGCGCCGATGCCAGCCCCGATCAGGGCGTTCTTGCGGCCCTGCTCGCCCTTGTTGGTGTTGGTCAGATAGCCCAGCACCGCGCCGACGCCCGCGCCGGTCAGGACCCCGGCGCCCGTGTTGTTGCGGACCGGCATGCCGGTATAGGGATCGGTGGTGGTGCAAGCGGCCAAGGCCAGGGCGCCCAACATGGCGACGCCGACGGCGGTTTTCTTGATCATGGTCGATTTTCCCTTTTGGACCCGTTCAGACTCTTGATCCCACGCTGTCGCGTGCGATCCTTGGCCGGCGGAACGCCCGGCCCATGGTCAAGTTCCAATACGGCCGATGACCCGGGGATGAACAGGGTTCCGCACCGCTCGCCAAACCGCCCCGGGGCCGCCTCTTGGCGCTTTGGTCCCCGGCGGTGTAGTAAGCCTGATCTTACTAACGTCCCATCCGGCTATATCGAGGCCCAAGTCCGTGTCCGCATCCGCCATCGAACCCGTCTCGTTCACCCTGTATTCGAAGGATTTCGACAGGTTCGCCCAGGCGCTGGGCGCGTCGTTCCAGCGCTACGGCTTCGCGGTGATCTCGGACCACGACATGGCCCAGGCCCGCATCGACGCGGCCATCGCCGACGCCAAGGCCTTCTTCGCCCTGCCGGAGGAGATCAAGAAACAGTACGCGCTCGGCAAGGGCGGGGCGCGCGGCTACATCCCGTTCGGCATCGAGACCGCCAAGGGCGCCGACCATTACGATCTGAAGGAATTCTGGCACGTGGGCCGCGACCTGCCGCCGGGCCATCCGTTCCGCGCCACCATGGCCGACAACGTCTGGCCGGCCGAGATTCCCAGCTTCCACCACAATGTCGGCTGGTTGTACGGCGCGCTCGACAGCCTGGGTGTGCGGGTGCTCAAGGCCATCGCCACCTATCTGGACCTGGGCCGCGACTTCTTCGATCCGACCGTCAAGGACGGCAACAGCATCCTGCGCCTGCTGCACTATCCGCCGATCCCCAAGGACGCCACCGGCGTGCGGGCCGGGGCCCACGGCGACATCAACACCATCACGCTGCTGATGGGCGCCGAAGAGGGCGGGCTGGAGCTGCTGGACAAGAACGGCGACTGGCTGCCGATCAACCCGCCGCCCGGCTGCGTGGTCTGCAACATCGGCGACATGCTGGAGCGCCTGACCAACCACGTCCTGCCCTCGACGATCCACCGGGTGGTCAATCCGCCGCCCGAGCGTCGCGGCGTGGCGCGCTATTCGACGCCGTTCTTCCTGCACTTCGCGTCGGACTATCTGATCAAGACGCTGCCCAGCTGCATCACCGAAGAGAACCCGGACCGCTATCCCGAGCCGATCACCGCCGACGCCTTCCTCCAGCAGCGTCTGCGCGAGATCAAGCTGGCCTAGCGTCGACATGCGCCGACCCCGCCCTGGACCTCCATCAGTCCCGGGACGAGCCAGCGGCGAGGCGCCGTCAGAAAGACGAAACCTCGCCAGCGGCGAGACGCCGTCAGAAGGAAAATAGAAATGGAGAAGGCCCGGAGCACCGCTC
>NZ_JBAPVS010000092.1:0-8026 GCF_049283275.1 Caulobacter sp.
CCTGGAGACCTTTCAATGAGCAAGCCCAAGCCCCCCACCCCCGCCAACGACCACCTGGCCGCCTTCGGGAAGACCGACGACCTGGACCGCCTCACCAACGCGGAGATCCAGGCCCGGCTCGAGACCACGGGCCAGGCGTTGAGCCGGGAGATCAGACTGGCGACCTTGCGCCTGCGGGAGCAGACGCTGGCCCGATATGAGGCGAGCGCGCGCCAGGACCGTCACTGATCTCTCGGCCTTGACCGCTGGGGACGCGCGCAGTGCGGGTCCCCAGCCCCGTCATCGTCCTATGCCGATGTCTTTCCAGATCTCGCCAAGTCTTAATGGCGCGTTCATAGGTTTATCCACAGGCCGGACCCAGTCCACGACCATGAACGACGTGTAATGTGTCGTCGATGTAATCCACCTTTCCATCTTGTAACTTGAGTTGACCGTTGCGGATCGGCAGTTGTCGCCTCACTGAGGGGAACTGCCGATGACCAAGACCATGCTGCTGGCGAGCGCCGCCGCCCTGTTTTTTGCCGCCGGCGCCAGCCAGGCCGCCGACACGGCGCCGGCCGCCGTCCCTGCTCCTGGCCAGGCCCCGCTGGACGACGCGGCCCAGAAGGGCGTGCTGGTCTTCAACCCCGACTTCTTCGCCGCCCAGCGGCCCAACACCGCCCTGGACATGGTCGAGCGCGTGCCGGGCTTCAGCCCCGACGACGGCAGCGGGGCGCGCGGCTTCGAGGGCGCGGTCGGCAACATCCTGATCAACGGCAACCGCCCGGCCTCGAAGAACGACCAGGGCACCGACGTGCTGGAGCGCACCCCCGCCGGCCAGGTCGACCGCATCGAGCTGATCCGCGGCGGGGCGCCGGGCATCGACATGCAGGGCTATGCGGTGGTGGCCAACGTGATCCTGAAGACGGCCGCCAGCCGCCAGTCGATCGTCACCTGGGAAGCCAAGCTGTTCGACGGCGGCCACGACATCTATGGCGGCAGCTACCAGTTCAACGCCAAGAACGGCGATCGCAGCTGGAGCGTGCGGCTGAGCGACGGCATCGGCATGAGCGACTCCAACGGCGTGGGCCGCAATGTCCGCCGCGACGCGGCCGGGGCGGTGCTGCGCGACGAGGCCTACGCCAACGACGGCTGGGGCGGCGGCGACTCGGCCCGGCTGAACTATGCGGGGCCCCTGGCCGGCGGCAAGATCGAGGCCACGGCCGAGTACGGGGTCGACGACTGGAACGAGTGGCAGAAGATCAGCTCGCCGGGCGTGCTGCGCTCCAGCGACTATGCCGAGGACAACAAGTCGGGCGAGTTGGGCCTGACCTATATCCGGCCGCTGAAGCCGAAATGGACGCTGGAGACCCGCGTCATCCACCAGTTCGAGAGCTTCGACCAGGTGGCCACCGGCAGCGACACCGAGAAGAACCTGGACCAGCGCTTCACCGCCGAGGGCGACTCCTCGGAGTCGATCCTGCGGGCCCTGGTCCGCCACGAGCGCACCGCCGCCCTGACCTTCGAGGCCGGCGGCGAGGTGGCCTACAACATGCTCGACACCCACCAGGCCTATGTCGAGAACGGCGTCGCGATCGACCTGCCCAGCGCCTCGGTCAAGGTCGAGGAGCTGCGCGGCGAGGCCTTCGTCAAGGGCGCCTGGCGGGTGAACCCCAAGCTGACGCTGGAGGGCGGGCTGCGGCTGGAGACCTCGACGATCAAGCAGTCGGGCGACGCCTCGGCCGAGGAGAGCTTCTTCTACGCCAAGCCCCGCTTCCAGGCGACCTGGACGCCCAAGGCCAACCACCAGCTGCGGGTCCGCTTCGAGCGCGAGCTGGGCCAGCTGGACTTCGGGGACTTCGCCGCGTCGTCCGACCTGGACGACGGCAACGTCTACGGCGGCAATGTCGACCTCAAGCCCGAGCAGCGCTGGATCTCGGAGATCACCTACGAGCGGCGGTTCTGGGGCGAGGGCATCGTCTCGATCGGCTTCCGTCACGACGAGATCATCGACGTGATCGACCGCCTGCCCCTGCCCGGCGGCCTGTCGGCGACCGGCAATATCGGCAACGGCACGCTGGACAAGCTGTCGGTCAATATCGTGATCCCCACCGACCGCTGGGGGATCAAGGGCGGCCGCTTCACCTTCAAGAACGACTGGAACGAGACCCACGTTACCGATCCGACCACGGGCGAGGATCGTCCGATCTCGGACGTGCGGCCGACCCAGGCCAATATCGGCTTCCAGCAGGACATCGCGGCCTGGAAGACCCAGTGGGGGGTCAACTGGCTGCCGTTGCTGGGCCTGGGCACCTATGATCCGGACCAGACCAGCAGCTGGCGCGGCGCGGGCTATGTCGAGAGCTTCGTGGAGTACAAGCCCACCCCGACCCTGTCGCTGCGCGCCCAGCTGAACATCTGGGACGACTTCGTGATCCGCCGCGCCGTCTATTCGGACCGCACCGCGCCCCGGCCGGTGGCCTTCACCGAGGAACGCGACATCGACCCGCGCACCTTCCTGTCGCTGAAGCTGAGGAAGACGTTCTAGAAACAGGTGGCGGGCGGCGCTTCAGGTCGAGGTCGGACGTCGGCGGCTAGACCTTCAACCGCTGGATCAGCGCCGCGGTCGACGGATCGTGCGACCCCGCCGCCCCGCTTTCCAGCTCCGGCAGGATGCGGCCGGCCATCACCTTGCCCAGCTCAACGCCCCACTGGTCGAAGCTGTTGATCCCCCAGATCACGCCCTCGACGAAGGTCTTGTGCTCATAAAGGGCGATCAGGGCGCCGAAGGTCTGGGGCGTCAGACGCTCCATCAGCACCAGGGTCGAGGGGCGGTTGCCGGCGAAGGTGCGCTGGGGCGCCAGGGTGGCGATCTCGGCCTGCGGAACGCCCTTGGCCTGAAGCTCGGCGACGACGTCCTGCGTCGTGCGCCCCACCATGAAGGCCTCGGCCTGGGCCAGCAGATTGGACAGCAGCTTCTCGTGCATGCCGGCCGGGCCCTCGTCGGACTTGGCCACGCCGATCAGCTCCATCGGGGTGATGTCGGTCCCCTGGTGCATGCATTGGAAATAGGCGTGCTGGACGTTGGTGCCCTCATCGCCGAACACCACCGTGGCGGTGCCGCGCTTGACCGGCATGCCGTCGGGACCGACCGACTTGCCGTTGCTCTCCATCTCCAGCTGCTGGAGGAACGAAGCCAGGCGGCGCAGGCGGTGCGAATAGGGCACGACCGAGCGGGCGCGGCGGTCCAGGCCGTTGCGGTTGAAGATCTGGGCCAGGGCGATCAGCACCGGGGCATTGGCCTCCAGTGAGGCGGTGGCGAAGTGCTCGTCCATGGCCGCCGCGCCGTCCAGGAAACCCTGGAACGCGTCCCAGCCGCAGGCCACGGCCACCGACAGGCTGACCGACGACCACAGCGAGTAGCGCCCGCCCACCCAGTCCCAGAAGCCGAACACCCGATCGTCGGCCACGCCGAAGGCGGCGGTCTTGTCCAGGGCGGTGGAGATGGCGGCCAGATGCTGGTTGGCGCCCTCTTCGCCCAGGGCGGCCGCCAGCCAGGCGCGGGCCGCACTGGCGTTGGCCAAGGTCTCCTGGGTGGTGAAGGTCTTGGAGACCACGATGACCAAGGTCTGTTCGGGGTCCATGTCGGCCGTGGTCAGGGCGAACTCGGCGCCGTCGACATTGGCCACGAAGCGCAGGTCGATGCTGGGCTTCACCGGACGCAGGGCGTCCCACAGCAGGCGCGGGCCCAGGTCGCTGCCGCCGATGCCGATGTGCAGGATGGCCTTGAACGGCTTGCCGGTGGCGCCCTTGATCTGGCCCGAGCGCACGGCCTCGGCGAAGGCCTTCATCCGGGCGCGGACGGCTTCGACCTCGGCCATCACGGGCTGGCCGCCAGCCTTGAAGTCGGCATCGGCCTTGGCGCGCAGGGCGGTGTGCAGGACGGCGCGGCCCTCGGACGAATTGATCGCCTGGCCGCCGAACATCCGAGCCCGGGCGCCTTCGACGTCGGCGGCGTGGGCCAGGTCGAGCGCGGCTTCCAGGCCAGCCTCGTCCCAGGCCTGCTTGCTAAGGTCGATGTGCAGACCGGCGACGTCCAGGGTCAGCGCCGCGAGCCGTCCCGGCTCGGCCTCGAACATCTCGACGATGCGCTTTTCTCCGGCGGCCTTGGCGGCGTCTTCCAGGCGAGTCCAGGCGGCGTCGAGATCGGCCATGCGGCGTTCCTTCACACTGAAGCGGTAGGGGCTGGGCGGTGCGGGTTGGTCAATAGGCGCTTGCCCGGGCGGGCTTAGCAAACGGATGCCGCCGCGTCATGAAGACCAATAGGTTTTTCGCGAAGGAAGCCGTTTTCCGTGACGCCGAAGCCTGCGGTGTTGTCCATCCGTTCATCCCGGCCAAGGCCGGGATGAACGGATGCTTGGGGCGCTTATGCGTCCTTGTACTTCACCGAGCACCCGTAGGGCTGGCTGTAGGCCACGGCCACCTTGCGGCCGGCCTTCACGTCATTGAGCGCGGCGGCGACGTAGTTCCTGGCCGTCTTCAGGTCCTCGACCTTGGCGCTGGGCGTATCGTCGATGGCGCCCTCGTAGACGATCTGGCCGTCGCGATCGATGACGAACATGTGCGGCGTGGTCTTGGCCTTGTAGGCCGTGGCCACCGTCCCCTGGGAATCCAACAGCAGGGCCGTGGGTTTGGCGCCCTTGGCGTTCATCCAGGTCTTGGCGGCCGCGCCGTCCGGGAAATAGCCCTGCTTGCCGGGCGCCGACGAGGCGACGGTCAGCCAGACCACGCCGTTGGCCGTGGCCGCCTGCTGCAGGCCCTGCATGTTGCCTGAATAGTGCTTGCGAACGTAGGGACAGCCCTCGTTGACCCATTCCAGCACCACGACCTTGCCCTTGAACTCGGACAGGGAGCGGGTCTTGCCGTCGACGTCGACGGCGGTGAAGGCGGGCGCGGCCTCGGCAAGGGCGAGGGACGGCGCCAGGAGCAGCCCCATCAGGGGCAGGCCGGCGGCGACGAGACGGCGAGTGATCGGCATGGCGGTTCTCCCGAGCGTGAAGCCCCCGACCACAGGATTCCACAGAACCCCGTTCCGAGAAAGACTCGCAACAACTTGACGGCATCGCCGCACCTTCGCCATGCACGCTTGATAAGGCGAAGCTAGACCTCCAGAAGATCGCCTCCATCCGAGCACCGCCCACCGACCATGCCGCCGAAATTCAAGATCTCCGCCGCGTTCGCCGCAGCAGCCGTCCTCCTGGCCGGCTGCGCCACCCAGACCAGGACCACGGTCTTCGTGCCGGTCGTCGCCCCGACGCCGCCCAGCTCGCTGACGCCGCAGCCGGTTATGCTGTTCAACCAGACCAAGGACGGCCGCAAGCTGTTCACCCTGGACGCCGAGTTCCCCTATTGCGACGCCCAGACCGGCAAGGTCATCGTGGTGCCGCGCTGGTATGTCACCGACTTCGCCAGCGTGCCCTGGTATGGCCAGGGCTTCGTCGACCCGCAGGGACCGACCGCGCGAGCCGCTATCGTCCACGACTGGCTCTACACGATCGGCGAGCCGGGCAAGCGGCAGGAGGCCGACGACATCTTCCTGCGGGCGATGCTGAAATACGGCGTGCCGCCGTTCCAGGCCAACATCGCCTACAAGGCCGTCCGGATCGGCGGCGAGAAGGGCTACGGCCTGCTCACCGACTGGAGGTTCACCGATCCCAAGCGCCAGGACTTCTTCCAGCCCGCGCCCTTCGCCAAGCCGCGCATCGGGGCGGTGAAGGTTCTGCCGCGCTGCCAGGGCTTCGGCGCCCTGATCCAGTCCGGCTGGCGGGCCTATCCGATCAAGGGCCCGGTGATCACGGCCCCGCCGCCGGTGGTCGTCACGCGGACGCCGCTGGACCAGGTGAAGGCGCGGCTGCCGTTCGGGGACAAGGACGGGAAGAAGAAGTAGGGTGTACGCCCTAGCGGCCTGTCCGGACTGGCCCTCGCGAACGGGACGATCGTCCCTCCCGCGGACTCGGTTTGGGTCACGGCTTTCCCCGGGATGAGCGGAATTAAAGAGATGGCCTCTTAGGCCGCCCCCGCCTCGGGCGCCGGATCCTCCCCGCCTTTGCCGTAAGCCTCGACCAGCTGGCGGTAGTATTTGGAATTGAACGCCAGGAGCGTCGCCGCCACCCCGAACACGCCCGCCAGGGTGAAGACCAGGGCGATGCCACGTTCCGGCCCGCGCCCGAACCAGTCGCCGATGGCGTCCGCCCCCGATCCCGTGGACATGAACGGAATGACGACGAACTGAGTCAAGGGGCCGATCAGGAAGGCGGTCAGGGGCGAGGCGGCCTGCTCGACCGACTGGGCGAAACCGAACACCCGACCCTGGCGCTCATACGGCACCACCTTCTGCAGGGTGGTCTGCTCGGCGGCCTCGGCATAGGGGCCCAACAACATCCAGACAAAACAGCCCGCGCCCAGCAGCCAGATCGACGACTGCACGGTGAACACGCAGCACACCGACCAGGTGATCAGGTTGACCAGCAGCAGAGTGCGCAGCGGATTGGGGCCCAGGCCCGTCTTGGAAATGATGATCCCGCTGAGGATGAAGGCCGTCGACAGGAATCCGAACAGCAGGCCCCAGGCCTGGACCGAGACCAGCGACAGGCCGTAGGCGTCCAGCAGCGCCATGAAGATGCCGCCCAGGAAATTGTTGAAGCAGGCGAACAGGATCAGGGCGAACAGGCCGGGCACCGCGCCGATCACCTTCAGAGTGCCGGCGATGTCCACGCGCCGAGGCTCGGCGGGGGCGTCGGCGTGCGGCGCGGCGCGCGGCTCCTTCACGCCCACGCCCAGCAGGTGCGCGAACGCCAGGGCGGTGAAGGCCATGGCGAAGACCAGGGTGTAGAACATCCCGCCCCAGGCCACGAGGAAGCCGCTGATCACCGAGGTGGTCAGGAAGCCGATGCCTGTGACCATCCCGACCAGGCCGTTGGCCTTGTCGCGCTCGGGCTCGGGGATCAGCACCGTCACCAGGGTGGGCAGGGCGATCGACCGGATGTTGCCGGCGATGACGCCCAGCATGGTCAGGCCGATGAAGATCCATAGATAGGGCGCGTAGACCTCGGCCAGGCCACCCTTGGGGGTCAGCTGGTGCGCGGCCAGGGCCAGGGTGTAGAACACCAGCGAGACCAGGCTGGAGCCCAGCATCACCGTCTTCTTGAGGTGGTGGTCCACCAGGCTGCCGAACCAGATCCCAGACCCAGCCGTCAGCACCAGATAGACGCCGGCGATCATGCCCGTCGCGAAGACCGAGCGGGTCTCCAGATAGACGTAGAAGGTCAGGGCGAACCAGACCGTGAAGTTGGTGATGTTGGCGACCAGGTTGTTGCCGAGCAGATGATGGAACACCGACCGGGGCGGGTGCTGGCTATCGAGATCGGACGGTGCGCTGGACATGGCGCGAACCTGCCAGCGGCCGGCGGCGAGCGCAACTTTGGGCGAGCGGTGTTAGGGCGTATCGACATGGGCGTCCGAGACGAAGACCTCGTCCTTCGACAAGCTCAGGATGAGGCTTTTCTATCGCCCCGCCCTATAAATGGTCCACATCCTGAGCTTGTCGAAAGACGAGGACCACGCACCGAGCGTGAAGATAATACGCGCTAACCCTTGGCCGCCTTCTCCACCGCCTCGATCACCAGGCCCTCGGTCAGCAGCTGCGGCAGGATCACCGGCTCGCCGCTTCCCTTCGGATAGACCAGGTACAGCGGCACGCCGGCCCGACCGTGCTCGGCCAGGGCGGCGGCGATGACGGCGTCGCGCTTGGTCCAGTCGGCGCGCAGCAGCACGGCGTTGGAAGCCTTGAAGGCGTCGACCAGGCGCTGGCCCTTCAGGGCCGTACCCTCGTTGACCTTGCAGGTCACGCACCAGTCGGCGGTGAAGTCGACCATCACCACCTTGCCCTCGGCTTGGAGGGCGGCGACCTTTTCGGGGCTCCAGGGCTCGGAGGCCAGGCCAGGACCGGCCGGCGCCTCGGCCGACGCGGCGGCGGCGGGCGTCGCGG
>NZ_JBAPVS010000093.1:0-9238 GCF_049283275.1 Caulobacter sp.
GGGCCCGGTCCGCTCCGCGCCTCCCCACCCACTCGCCGCGAAAGCCCGAGGTCGAGAAGCCGTGCCTGTCATGTCGCGCCCGCGAACACTTGCCCCCACCTGGCGGCTTCGCCGCCTGTCCGCCCCCCGAGGGGGCGGAGCCTCACGGCGCGGCTCTTCCCCCTATGGGGGAAGACGACCGCGAAGCGGTCCGTAGGGGGCAAGTGGTCGTGGAGCTAGATGCAAAAAGGGCGGCTGGATTGCTCCAGCCGCCCTTTGTGTTTCACGTGAAACACCAAGCTTAAGTGTTCATGCTCTGGAAGAAATCGCCGTTGGTCTTGGACTGGCGCATCTTCTCCAGCAGGAACTCGATGGCGTCCGAGGCGCCCATCGGGTTGAGGATGCGGCGCAGGACGTAGGTCTTCTGCAGCTGGTCCTTCGGGGTGATGAGCTCTTCCTTGCGCGTGCCCGACTTGAGCACGTCGATGGCCGGGAAGATGCGCTTGTCGGCGACCTTGCGGTCCAGGACGATTTCCGAATTACCGGTGCCCTTGAACTCTTCGAAGATCACTTCGTCCATCCGGCTGCCGGTGTCGATCAGGGCGGTGGCGATGATCGACAGCGAACCGCCCTCCTCCACATTGCGCGCCGCGCCGAAGAAGCGCTTGGGACGCTGCAGGGCGTTGGCGTCGACACCACCGGTCAGCACCTTGCCCGACGACGGGACGGTGGTGTTGTAGGCGCGGCCCAGACGGGTGACCGAGTCCAGCAGGATGACGACGTCGCGCTTGTGCTCGACCAGGCGCTTGGCCTTTTCGATGACCATCTCGGCCACCTGCACGTGGCGGGTCGCCGGCTCGTCGAAGGTCGAGGCGATGACCTCGCCCTTCACCGTGCGCTGCATGTCGGTGACTTCTTCCGGGCGCTCGTCGATCAGCAGGACGATCAGATAGCACTCGGGGTGGTTGGTCTCGATCGACTTGGCGATGTTCTGCAGCATCACCGTCTTGCCGACCCGCGGCGGGGCGACGATCAGACAGCGCTGACCCTTGCCCAGCGGGGCCACGATGTCGATGACCCGGCCCGAACGATCCTTGATGGTCGGATCGGGCAGTTCCATGTGCAGGCGCTCTTCGGGATAGAGCGGCGTCAGGTTGTCGAAGTGGACCTTGTGCTTGACGTTGTCCGGGCTCTCGAAATTGATCTTCGAGACGCCGGTCAGGGCGAAGTAGCGTTCGCCTTCGCGCGGCGAGCGGATGGCGCCTTCGATGGTGTCGCCGGTGCGCAGGCCGAACTTGCGGATCTGCGAGGGCGACACGTAGATATCGTCCGGACCCGGAAGATAGTTGGCTTCCGGCGAGCGCAGGAAGCCGAAGCCGTCCTGCACCACTTCCATCGTCCCCGAGCCCGAGATCTCCACGCCTTCCTCGGCGAGGGTCTTCAGGATCGCGAACATCATGTCCTGCTTGCGCATGGAGTTGGCGTTCTCGACCTCGAAGGTCTCCGCGAAGGCCAGCAGGTCGGCCGGGGATTTCTCCTTCAGCTCCTGCAGGGACATGGTCTTCAGGCCCATGGCGGCCACGGTGGCGCTGATCTCGGAGTCTTCGTCGCCGGCGTCGTCGCCGTTGGCGGTGTTTTCGGCGGCCGGCTCGACCGTCGTGTCGACGACGGGCTCCAGCTCGGGCGTGTCTTGGAATTCGGTTTGGTCGGTCATAGTGACACTCAACGTCGCGCGGCCCGCGGAGATGCGAGCCGAGCCTTGGTTCTAAAACGGACTCGTCGCGGTGAAGCGGCGAGCAGGTCGCGCCATGACGACGGCGCGTATCGATCGGGGGACAGACCTTCGAAGCGAGAGGCTCCGGGGGCGCGTCAGGACGAGCGCCGGTCCGTAAGAGGCGGGAACAGGCCGCGAGGCGACCTGTCTGTCTGGATGGGAACCACAAGCGGCCCCGCCGGTCAAGCGAAGCCGCCCGACATGCGGTCGGTCTAGTGGCCCAGGAACTTAGTCGTCACCGACAGCACGATGACGATGGCGGCCAGGAACGGCAGCTCGTTGGTCATCCGCCAGAACTTCTCCGAGCGGAAATTGGTCCCGGCGGCGAAGCGCCTGCGCGACTTGGACATAAAGCCGTGCCAGGCGAACAGGAACAGCAGGGCCGCGATCTTCGTCAGGGCCCAGGGCTTGAGAAAGAAGTCGTGGCCCAGGCGCTGGGTGTCGATCACGCCCAGCAACAGGCCCATCACGAGGGCCAGGATCATCGCCGGATTGATGATGATCCGCATGGTCCGCAGCTCGGCCAGCTTGAACACCGCGTCCATGTCCGAGCCGGGCTCGGCCTTCATGTGGTAGATGAACAGCCGCGGCAGGATCAGCATGCCCGCGATCCAGGCCATCACGAAGATGATGTGCAGCCCGCGGATCAGGTCGAAATGCGGGGCCAGGAAATCGATCATGCCTGGGCTCCCTGCTTGTTCGGACATTGGGTCCGATCGCCGCCGCAACGCCAGGCGCAGGCGGTGACCAGTCGATCGGACGCCTCAAGCGCGCCCTGGATGGAGCGACCAAGGCTTCTGATGAACCCAGGCGTCACGCCCAGGGCCGGCACGCGAATATAGGCCGGACAGCCGGCCGAGAGCGCCATTTCGCGATACTCGTGATCCAGCTCGACGAGGGTTTCGATATGCTCGGAGACGAAGGCGATGGGCGTAACCAAGAGGGCGAGCCCCTGCTGGCTGGCGGCGCGGATCTCGTCGTCAGTTGAAGGACCGATCCACTTCATCGGCCCGACTCGGCTCTGGTAGGTCACCCGCCAGTCCCAGCCTTCACCCAGCTTGGCCGCGACCGCCGCGGCGGTGGCCTCGATCTGTTGCTGATAAGGGTCGCCGGCCAGGATCACCTTTTCCGGCAGACCATGGGCCGAGAACAGCAAGCGCGCCGGACCGGGACGTCCGGCCTTGTCGTAGGCGGCCTTGATCAGATCGGCATGCGCCTGGACCAGATCCTCATCGACCGGATAACAGCAGACCGTCGAGACCCGACCGGGACCGTTTCGATAGGCCCGCTTCCAGGCCTTCAACGACGATCCCGTCGTCGTCGTCGAATATTGCGGATAGAGCGGCAACAGCACGACCTCGTCGGGCGCGAAGGCCTTCACGGCCTTGGCGGCCTGCTCGGTCAGCGGCTTCCAGTAGCGCATGGCGATGAAACAGCGGGTCTCGGCGTCCGGGAACCGCGCGGCCAGATCCGCCTCCAGCGCCTTGGCCTGTTTCTCGGTTTCCGGCAGCAAGGGCGAGCCGCCGCCCATCAGGGCGTAATTTGCCTTGGCCGGCTTGGCGCGCGTTCCGGCGATCAGGGCCGCGATCGGATAGCGGAGGGGGGCCGGCAGGCCGATGATCGCCTTGTCGCGGAACAGGTTGAACAGGAACGGCCGCACCGCGTCGGGCCCGTCGGGCCCGCCCAGATTGAACAGGACGACGGCGATCTTCGGCTTGCTCATCTGCCGGTGACCCGGGCCAGCACCGCCTCGACGTGGGCGATCGGGGTGTCGGGCAGAATGCCGTGACCCAGGTTGAAGATATAGGGCCCGCCGCCCCACTGTTCCAGAAGCTGATCCACTCGCGCCAGCAGGGCGTCGCCGCCGGCCCGCAGCAGCAGCGGATCGAGCGCGCCCTGGATGGCCTTGGTCTTCTGGATCGACTGGCCCAAGGCCGCCGACGCCTGGGTGTCCAGCGCCACGCCCTGAACCGGCGCGAGCTTGGCGTAGGTCTCGACCAGGGTTCCGGCCCCGCGCGGGAAGCCGATCACCGGCGTGGTCACGCCCTTGGCCCGCAAGCCTTCGATGATGGCGGTGTGCGGCTTGGTCACCAGACGATCGAACAACGGCTCCGACAGACCCTCGGCCCAGCTCTCGAACAGCTTCAGCACCTGGGCGCCCGACGCGGCCTGCATGGCCAGGTAGTCAATGGTCGCGTCGACCAGCACCTGGATCAGAGCGTCGAGTTTCTCGGCGTTCTGGTAGGCGAAGGTCCGCGCGCCGGAGCGATCGCTGGACCCGCCTTCGATCATGTAGGTCGCCACGGTCCAGGGCGCGCCGGCGAAACCGATCAAGGTCCGCTCCGGTTCAAGCGCCGAACGCACGCGGCTGAGCGTCTCGCCCACCGCCCCCAGCGCCTGGCCGGCCTGGCCTGTCAGATCGCGCATCGACTCGATCGACGGCAGTTCGCCCAGCTTTGGGCCCTCGCCTGCCTCGAACCACACCTTCTGGCCCAGGGCCTGGGGGATCAGCAGGATGTCAGCGAACACGATGGCCGCGTCATAGGGAAACCGCCGCATCGGCTGCAGCGTGACCTCTGCGGCCTTTTCCGGGTTCAGGCAAAAATCGATGAAGGTCGGCTCGGTGGCGCGGACGGCCCGATACTCCGGCAGATAGCGTCCGGCCTGCCGCATGAACCAGACGGGCGGGCGTTCGGCCTTGTGGCCATCCAGGACGGAGAGAAGCTTGGGTTTCGGGAGCGAGGTCATGTCAGGCCTTAAATCCCGTCAGGCCCTTGGGCTCAAGCCCGTATCGCCCCGGAGGCCTTCTTCCCTTCTTCCTTCTCTCTTTAAGAAGATTTTAAGGAAGATTGTAGGAGATGGTGGGCAAGTGCCAAACGGGGAAAACCCGGTTGCGCCGCACCATGCCCCTCAGACATTCCAAATCCATCCCAGCGCGGCCCACATGTGGGTTCGCGCCTGTGAACTTTGGGGACAAGCCGGTAGGGCTTCGTAATTCCTAATGAAACGTTAAGATGGCTAACGGCGCCGTAACCATGAGCGTTCGCTCATCCCGCCCTTGGGGGAATCGGAAACGCACCGGCTGTGGAGGCGATCTGAGACTGGGGATTGTCCGGCATCAATGTGACCGTTTAACACAGGGTCAGTTCGACGCGCCGTAAAGAGCCGGGATTCACCCCCGCTCATCCCCAGGGACCAAGCCAGTGGTTAAGCAACCGTTAACGGATGATCCACAGGAAGCTGGCGTTCCCGAGGGCGAAAGAGCCGCGCCGCGCTTCGCGACCTACTTTCACATCCACCTGGTGTCGGACTCCACCGGCGAGACCCTGAACGCCATGGCCCGGGCGGTCTGCGCCCGTTTCACCGACATTCTGCCGATTGAACATATCTACGCCCTGGTCCGTTCCACGCGCCAACTGGACCGGGCGCTGGAGGAGATCGCCGGCGCGCCGGGCGTGGTCATGCACACCATCATCGACCCCAACCTGCGCTCGGCCCTGGAGGAAGGCTGCCGCCGGCTGGAGATGCCCTGCATCGCCGCCCTCGATCCGGTGGTCAGCGCCATGTCGCGCTATCTGGGCGCGCGGATCTCGACCCGGGTCGGCGCCCAGCACGCGCTGAACAACGATTATTTCGACCGGATCGAGGCCCTGGACTACGCCATCGCCCACGACGACGGCCAGGGCGGCCAGGACCTGACCCAGGCCGACGTCATCCTGGTGGGCGTGTCGCGCACCTCCAAGACGCCCACCTGCATCTACCTGGCCCACCGCGGCGTGCGGGCCGCCAATGTGCCGCTGGTGCCGGGCCGCCCGCCGCCCGAGGAGCTGTTCACCCTGAAGAACACCCTGGTCGTCGGCCTGATGACCTCGCCCGAGCGGCTGATCCAGATCCGCCGCAACCGCCTGCTGTCGCTGAAGGAGAGCCGCGAGAGCGACTATATCGACACCGACGCCGTGCGGCAGGAGATCATCGCCGCCCGTCGTCTGTTCGAGCGCCAGGGCTGGCCGATCATCGACGTCACCCGCCGATCGGTCGAGGAGACGGCGGCGGCGATCATCAACCTGCTGTCGGGCGGCCGCGGCCAGGTCGAGGTGCTGGGATGACCTCATCCTCCACGCCCCCCATCACCCTGGCGTCCAAGAGCGCGGCCCGCCAGGCGATCCTGCGCAACGCCGGTGTGGAGTTCACGGCGGTCGGTTCCGGCGTCGACGAAGAGTCCGCCAAGGCCGGCCTGCTGGCCGAGGGCGCTTCGCCCCGGGAGGTGGCCGACGCCCTGGCCGAGCTGAAGGCGTTCAAGGTCTCCACCAAGCGCCCGGGCCTGGTGATCGGCTCGGATCAGACGCTGGAGCTGGACGGGGCCCTGTTCGACAAGGTCGACACGGTCGAGGCCGCCCGCGAGCGGCTGATCCAGTTGCGCGGCAAGGTCCACAAGCTGCACTCGGCCGTGGTCGTGGCCCGCGACGGCCGGCCGATCTGGCGGGTGATCGAGACCACCAAGCTGTCGGTCCGCCCTTTCAGCGACGCCTGGTTGGACGGCTATCTGGAGCGTAACGCGCCCGACATCCTGTCCTCGGTCGGCTGCTACTTCCTCGAGGGCGAGGGCGTGCAGATGTTCGACCGCATCGACGGCGACTATTTCTCCATCCTGGGCCTGCCGGTCGTCGGCCTGTTCGATTTCCTGCGTCTTCACGGAGCCCTCGCGGCATGAGCATCACGGGAGCCGCCATCGTCGCCGGCGTCTGCGGCCGGCCGATCCGCCATTCGATGAGCCCGGTGATCCACAACGCCTGGATCGCGGCGGCCGGCCTGAACGCCGCCTATGTGCCGTTTGCCCCGGACGAGGACAATTTCGAAACCTTCGTCGAAGGTCTGCGCGGCGGCGCGATCCGGGGCATCAACGTCACGATCCCGTTCAAGGAGCAGGCCCTGGCCTGCGCCGACCGCTGCAGCGACCTGGCCAAGCTGGCCGGCGCCGCCAATCTGCTGGTGTTCGAGGCCGACGGCACGATCATGGCCGACAACACCGATGGGCCGGGCCTGATCGGGGCCATCGCCGTTCAGGCGCCGGGTTTCGACCTGGCCTCGTCGCCGGTGGTGATCCTGGGGGCTGGCGGCGCCGCTCGAGGCGCGGCCGCCGCCCTGGCCCTGGCCGGCGCGCCCAGGGTCAGCATCGTCAACCGCACCTTCGTCCGCGCCCAAGCCATCGCGACCTCGATCGGCGGGGTGGTCGAAGCCGCGTCCGAACACGAGCTGGACGCCCTTCTCTCCCAGGCTGGTCTGGTGATCAACGCCACCTCCCTGGGTCTGGGCGGCGGCGCGGGCCCGGCGGCGCGGCTGGAGCTGACGCCGGAGAACGCCGTGGTCGTCGACATGGTCTACAAGCCGCTTCACACCGAGTTCCTGCGACGCGCCGAAGCGGCCGGCCGCCTAACGGTGGACGGGTTGGAAATGCTGCTGCGCCAGGCGGCCCCCAGCTTCGAAGCCTTCTTCGGCGTCGCGCCGCCGGCCCAGGTCGACGTCAGGGCCCTCGCCCTGGCCCAGCTGGGAGACGCGGCCCGATGATCGTGCTCGGCCTCACCGGCTCCATCGGCATGGGCAAGTCGACCACCGCCCAGATGTTCGTCGAGGCCGGCGTGCCGGTCTATGACGCCGACGCCGCCGTCCATGCGCTGTACGCCACGGGCGGCGCAGCGGTCGCGCCGGTCGAGGCCGCCTTTCCCGGCGTGGTGATCGAGGGGGCCATCGACCGCGCCCGTCTCAGCGCGGCGGTGATGGGAAACCCCGAAGCCCTGGCGGTGCTGGAATCGATCGTCCACCCGCTGGTCGGCGCCCATCGGATCGGCTTCTTCGAGGACGCCCAGGCCCGGGGCGCCGACATCGCCGTGCTCGACATCCCCCTGTTGTTCGAGACCGGCGGCGAGAAGAAGGTCGACAAGGTCGTGGTGGTCTCGGCGCCGGCCGACGTTCAACGCGAGCGGGTTCTGGCCCGGCCCGGCATGACCCCCGCCAAGTTCGAGGCCATCCTGGCCCGCCAGACGCCCGACGCCGAAAAACGGGCCCGGGCCGATTTCGTGATCGACACCGGCCGGGGCCTGGACGCCGCCCGTGACCAGGTCCGCGACATTCTGGCTCGCCTGCGGGCCGCCGCCCCGCTTGAAGGCGGCGGCAAACAGGGTCATTGAAATCCGATGGCGCGGGAAATCATCCTCGATACTGAAACCACCGGCTTCGACCCCAAGACCGGCGATCGCCTGGTCGAAATCGGTTGCATCGAAGTGGTCGACTACATGCCCACGGGCCGGTCGTTCCATGAATATTGCGATCCGCTGCGCGACATGCCGGCCGAGGCCCAGAAGGTGCACGGCCTGTCGATCGAGTTCCTGACCGGCAAGCCCAAGTTCCACGAGATCGCCGACAGGTTCCTGGAGTTCGTCGGCGACAGCCCCGTGATCGCCCACAACGCCGCCTTCGACCGCAGCTTCGTCAATTTCGAGCTGGAGAAGTGCGGCCGGCCGCCCATCGTGGAGGCCAGCTGGGTCGACACCCTGGCCATGGCCAAGAAGCGCTTCCCGGGCATGTACAACTCGCTCGACGCCCTGTGTAAGCGGTTCAAGATCAGCCTGGACAGCCGCGACAAGCACGGCGCCCTGATCGACGCCCATCTGCTGGCCGAGGTCTATCTGGAGCTGCAGGGCGGCAAGGAGCGGGCGCTGGAGCTGACGGCGGTGGTCGCCGTCAACGCCGTCTCGGCCGCCCGCGCCGGATCGTACGGCGCGCGCCCCCGGCCGCTGGCCCCGCGCTCGACCGAGGAGGAACGCCAGATCCACGCCGCCTTCGTGCAGAAGAACCTCAAGGACAAGGCTGTCTGGATCCAGTTCGGGGTGGGGGTCGTGGTCGAGGGGTGAGGCGCAAGCCATCACCATCTGCGGTTCACAGATCTCACGGCGTCATGGCGTCGCTCCGGCTTTCCAGCAGGCCGGGCCGATGCGACTTCATCTCCGCCCGCAGCGTCAGCAACTCGGTCCTCTGCCGACCCGGTGGCGTTCGGCTGAGAAGCTCGTCGATCTTGGCCAGCACTGCGTCATTCAGCGCCAGGGCGCTGCGGACGCCCTCGAGCATCAGGGCGCGAAGCTCGTTGCCTCGGCGGATCTTGCGGCGGCGGGGCGGCTTGGACTTGGGCATGGGATTCTCCGTTCCTGGTGGCGGACACGACTGTCCGACCTCGGGCTTTGGCGACGAGGGGTGAGGAGGTGCGGAGCGGCCGGGCCAAGCCCGGAGACCGTGAGTGTGTGTGTGCGTTTCGGCTAGACCTGACCGCTCCGCCGAACCGTTTTGACCAAGGGACGAGGACTGTGGGCCTGTTTCATCCCGGTCGACGTTTCCCCTCGGGCGGGCAGGATCAAAGTCGCCCGGAAGGGGCCGTCGGCGACTCCGACTGATCCTGGAACAGGCCGGTTTAACCTCCCGGCCCCGTCGACCCCG
>NZ_JBAPVS010000094.1:0-20373 GCF_049283275.1 Caulobacter sp.
GCGACGGCGCCGTCGCGGCCTACGACTCCGCCGTCACCCAGGCCTTGCGCGACGTGGCCGACGTGGCCGCCAGCGAGCGGGCCCTGAGCACCCGCCTGACGGAGAGCCGCGCCGCCCTGGCGGCCAACGAGGACGGCTTCCGCATCGCCCGCCTGCGCTATCAGGGCGGTCTTTCGACCTATCAGAACGTGCTGATCGCCGAACAGGCGGTCCTGACCCAGCGCCGAACCGTCGCCGACCTGGAAAGCCGCGCCCTGACCTTGGACGTCGCCCTGGTGCGCGCCCTGGGCGGCGGCTTCGCCCCGATCTGATCACAGCCAAAACCCCCTTCCCACCCTTTCCGCTTTTCGCGCCTTCAGGACCTTCCCCATGGCCGAC
The DNA here is from genome assembly GCF_049283275.1 of Caulobacter sp. GTDB lineage: Bacteria > Pseudomonadota > Alphaproteobacteria > Caulobacterales > Caulobacteraceae > Caulobacter. The sequence continues at coordinate 379 of NZ_JBAPVS010000094.1, forward strand.
ACCGCCTCCTCCCCCAAGCCCAACGGCAATCGTCGACAACTGCTGACCGGCCTCGCCGTCGTGGTCGCCATCGGCGTCGTGCTTTGGGTGCTCTACGCCGTCTTCATCGGCTCGCACCAAGTCGAGACCGACAACGCCTATGTCGGGGCCGAGGTCGCCCAGGTGACACCGCTGGTCAGTGGGCCGGTCGCCAAGGTGCTGGTCTCCGAGACCCAGACCGTCGTCGCCGGTCAGCCGCTGGTGGTGATCGACGACGCCGACGCCCGGATCGCCGTCCTCTCCGCCCAGGCCGCCCTCGGCCAGGCCCAGCGCAAGGTGCAAGGCTACTTCGCCAGCGACGACGCCCTGGCCGGCCAGGTCGCGGCCCGTGACGCCGACATCGCCCGCGCCGCCGCCGCCGTGACCGGCGCCCAGGCCAGCCTCGAACAGGCTCGGGTCGAGCTCTCGCGCCGCAAAGCCCTGGCGGAGTCCGGCGCGGTCTCAGGCGAGGAGCTGACCACCGCCCAGAGCCAGTTCACCAACGCCCAGTCGGCCGTGACCGAAGCCCGCGCCGCCCTGGCCCAGGCCAAGGCCAGCCGCGTCGCCGCCGAAGGCAACCGCGAGGTCAACACCGCCTTGATCTCCGGCCTGCCCGCCAACAAGAACCCGGAGATCGCCGCCGCCGAGGCCCGCCTGGCCAGCGCTCAACTGGCCCTGGACCGCACCGTGCTGCGCGCCCCGCTGGCCGGAGTGGTGTCCAAGAAGAACGTCCAGGTTGGCCAGCAGGTGGCGATCGGCGCGCCGCTGATGGCCATCGTCCCGACCACCGACGCCTTCGTCGACGCCAACTTCAAGGAAGTGCAGCTGGACAAGGTCCGCATCGGCCAGCCCGTGATCCTGACCTCCGACCTCTATGGCGGCGGCGTGAAGTTCCACGGCCGGGTGAAGGGCCTGTCAGGCGGCACCGGTTCGGCCTTCTCGCTGATCCCGGCCCAAAACGCCTCGGGCAACTGGATCAAGGTGGTGCAGCGTCTCCCGATCCGCATCCAGCTGGATCCGGCCGAGCTGAAGGCCCACCCGCTGCGCGTCGGGCTGTCGATGAAGGCCGCCATCGACGTCTCCAAGTAGCCCGCGCCCTTAAGCCCCTCCAAGGAAGCGCCGCATGGCCGACCAGGACTCCTCCCCCGCCGCGACGGCCCCAGCGCCCGCCGCCGGCCCCGCGCCGATGGCCGGCATGATGCTGGCGGTCACCTCGATCGCCCTGGCGCTGGGCACCTTCATGCAGGTGCTGGACAGCACCATCGCCAACGTCTCGATCCCGACCATCGCCGGCAATCTGGGCGTCAGCACCAGCCAGGGCACCTGGGTGATCACCTCGTTCGCCGTGGCCAACGGCGTGTCGGTGCCGCTGACCGGCTGGTTGATGGGCCGCTACGGCGTGGTCAAGACCTTCGTGGTCTCGGTGCTGCTGTTCACCCTGGCCTCGTTCCTGTGCGGCGTTTCCTGGAACCTGCCGTCGCTGATCGGCTTCCGCATCCTGCAAGGCCTGGTGTCGGGCCCGATGATCCCCGGTTCGCAGGCCCTGCTGATCATGATCTTCCCGGCCCACAAGCGCGGGACGGCCCTGGCCATCTGGTCGATGACCACCCTGGTGGCGCCGATCTGCGGTCCGATCCTGGGCGGCTACATCTCCGACAACATCGCCTGGGAGTGGATCTTCCTGATCAACGTGCCCGTCGGCTTGCTCTGCGCCTTTCTGTGCTGGCGCGGAATGAACAACCGCGAGACGCCCACCCGCAAGGTGCCGATCGACACCACCGGTTTCATGCTGCTGCTGGTCTGGGTCGGCGCGCTGCAGGTGATGCTCGACACCGGCAAGGACGCCGACTGGTTCAACTCGCCGGCCATCATCGTCGAGACCCTGGTGGCCATCGTCGGCTTCATCGCCTGGGTGATCTGGGAGTTGAACGAGAAGCATCCGATCGTCGACCTCTCGCTGTTCAAGTCCAGGAACTTCGCCCTGGGCACGGTCGCCTTCTGCCTGGGCTACGCGGTGTTCTTCGGCTCCAACCTGCTGCAGCCGCTGTGGCTGCAGACCCAGATGCACTACATCGCCACCTGGGCCGGCCTGGTCGCCGCCCCCAGCGGCGTGGTGGCCGTGCTGCTGACCCCGTTCGCCGCCCGCATCATGCAGAAGGTCGACGCCCGCTGGGCCGCCACCCTGTCGCTGGCCGCGTTCGGCCTGTCGTTCTTCATGCGCTCGGGCTTCAACTCCGACGCCGACTTCATGTCCCTGGTCTGGCCGATGCTGGTGCAGGGCGTGGCGATGAGCACCTTCTTCCTGTCAATGGTGACCATCTCGCTGAACGGCGTGCCGCCCCATCAACTGCCGTCGGCCTCGGGCCTGTCGAACTTCTCGCGGATCACCGCGGGCAGCTTCGCCGCCTCGCTGACCACGACGATCTGGGACCGGGGCGAGAGCCTGCACCAGACCCGCCTCGCCGAGTCGATGGCCTCGAACGATCCGAGCTGGCTGGCGGCCATCGAACACCTGCAGGCCGCGGGGCTGAGCCACGCCCAGGCCGTGGGCGCGGTGACCAGCCAGGTCGTCAACCAGGCCTATCTGCTGTCGACCATCGACTTCTTCCGCGCCTCGGCTTGGCTGGCGATCCTGCTGATCCCCTGCGTCTGGATGACCAAGAAGGCGATGACCAGCGGCGGGCCTCCCCCAGCCGATTAGGCCGCAGATTTAGGGGGCTGGTCAGGCGGCGTCGCGCCCGCCCTACCCTTCCGCCGCGACGCCGCCTAAGATAGCGCTGTCGAGAGGGTTGAAGACGCAGATGACGACGACGACGGCCGCCAATCCCTTGCGCCTCTATCAGCGCGTGGCCGCGGATATTGGCCAGGCCATCGCCGACGGTCGCCATCAGCCGGGCCAGCGCCTGGCCTCGGAACGCGACCTGGCCGAGGAGTTCGGCGTCAGCCGCCCCACCATCCGCCGCGCCGTGATCGCCCTGGAGATGCGCGGCCTGCTGGAGGCTCGGCAGGGCTCGGGCGTCTATGTCCGCGCCGCGGGCCAGCCGCCCCCGCCGCCGCGCGACCTGGACATCGGAGCGTTCGATCAGGCCGAGGCCCGCCGCCTGTTCGAGGGCGAGGCCGCCGCCCTGGCCGCCACCCTGATCACCGAGGAGGAACTGGCCTATCTGGAGACCCTGCTGGCCGAGATGAACAGCGAGGAGGCGACCAAGGAGCAGTCCGAGCTGGCCGACCGCCAATTCCACATCACCATCGCCCAGGCCACCCGCAACAGCGCCATCGTCCGCGTGGTCGAGAACACCTGGGACCTGCGCTACAAGTCGCGCCTGTGCATGCAAATGCTGGAGAAGGCCCGCCACGTGCGCAAGCGGCCGCTGAACGACGAGCACCGGGACATCATCGAATCCCTGCGCACCCGCGATCCCAAGGCCGCCCGCGCCGCGATGCAGATTCATCTGGGCGGGCTGATCGAAAACCTGCTGCTGACCGCCGAGCTGGAAGCCATGGAGCAGACCCGCGAACGCCTGGCCAGCAAGCGCGAGGAAATCGCGCTGCGCGCCGCCAGCGCGGCGAAATAATCTATATTCCGCTCATCCCGGCGAACGCCGGGATGAGCGGAATTGAGGGTTGTCTAGTTCGCGGACCGATCCGGCGCCGGGGCGGCCGGCGCCGCCGGAGCGGTCACCACGGGAGCAGCCGGCGCCGACGCCACGGGCGCGACCGGGGCCACCGTCCCGTCGACCGGCGGCGGAACCGATCCGTCGACCGGGACCGCGCCCTCCACCGGCGTTCCGTCAGGGTTCAGCAGCAACGGATCCTCGGCCGCCGAAACCGCATCGTCGCCTTCGGGCTCAGGGGCCTTGGGCGCGTCGCGGTTCACCGCATAGGTGGCGACGCTCTTCCAGATCTTGGCCGGCAGGCCCCCGCCGACCACGCCGTTCATGGCGCTGTTGTTATCGTTGCCGACCCAAACCCCGATCACCAGGTCGCCGACATAGCCGACGAACAGGGCGTCGCGGTAATCCTGGCTGGTGCCGGTCTTGCCGAACGCGCCGGGGATGGCCGCTTCGATGCCGGTGCCGCGCTGGGTGGCCGAGCGCAGCAGATCGCGCATGCCGGCCAGTTCGGCCTTGCTCAATTTCTTGACGTTGGCGGGCTTCTTCCAGTCGGCCAGGCCGTGCGGGATCACCGGCGCCTCGCCGGCGTCGATCGCCGCATAGGCGGCCGTCAATCGCACCAGGCTCATCGGCCCGGTGCCCAGCGCCAGGGTCAGGTCGTCCGGGATCGGATCGGTGATCCCCAGGTCGCGAGCGGTGCGCACGATCGGCTCGCGCCCGATGTCGTGGGCCAAGCGCACGGCCGCCACGTTGGACGAACCGGCGAAGGCGGTGATCAGCGGCACCTCGCGGCCGGCGTATTTGCTCTCGTGGTTCCTGGGCGTCCAGCCGCTGACCACGACGGGCGCGTCCAGGATCGGACTGGTCGGGGTCATGCCCTGGCGAAGGGCCGCCAGATAGACGAACAGCTTGAAGGCCGAGCCGGGCGGACGCTGGGCGTCGGCGCGGTTGAACTGGCTGACCTTATAGTCGCGGCCGCCGACCATGGCGACGATCCGACCGTCGGTGCGCATGGCCACGATCGCGCCCTGGGTGACGTTCAGCACCTTGCCGTCGCGGGCGATCGCCTGGTCCAGGATCCGCTCGGCCTGGGCCTGCAGCCTGGAATCCAGCGTGGTGCGCACCACTGTCTCGCCATAGGTGTTCTCGAACACCGCCTTGGCCTGGGGGAAGACCCAGTCGGCGAAGTAGGAGCCCACCGGCAACTTCGGACGGCCGGCCTGGACGTGGACCTGCCGCACCGCGCGGGTCGCCTGGGCCTGGGTGATCACGCCGGTGTCGACCATGGCTCCCAGCACGGTCTTCATCCGCGTCTTGGCGCCGGCGAAGTTCTCGGTGGGGGCCCAACGGGACGGCGCCTTGACCAGGCCCGCCAGCATCGCCGCCTCGCCGATGCTCAGTTGCTCAGGCGCCTTGTCGAAATAGTGCCGCGAGGCCGCGCCGAGGCCGAACGTGCCGTCGCCGAAATAGACCGACGACAGGTAGCGCGACAGGATCTCGTCCTTGGACAGGCGGGCGTCCAGATAGAGGGCGATCAGCACCTCCTGGATCTTGCGCCGGAAAGTCCGCTTGTTGGACAGGAAGGCGTTCTTGGCCAGTTGCTGGGTGATGGTCGAGCCGCCCTCGGACACCCCGCCGGCCTTGGCGTTGGCGCCCACGGCGCGCAGGATCGCCTTGGGATCGATGCCGATGTGCGTGTAGAAGCGCCGGTCCTCGATGGCGATGAACGCGCCGGGCACGTAGGCGGGCAACTTGGCGACCTCGACCGGCGCTTCCTTGTAGGAGCCCCGGCGGGCGATGGGCGAGCCGTCCGAGGCCACGATCACCAGGGTGGGATTGGCCAGGGGCTCCAGCGCCTGGCCCAGCGGCAGAGACCACAGCAGCGAGACGATGATCGCGATCAGCACCGCCGCCGAGGCGGCCACGCCGATCTGCCAGGGCCGCCTTTTCCAGATCGGCGGCTTGGCCGGCGGCGGAGGCGGCGGCGGTTCAGCGACTTCCACGTCGGGGGCTTCGACAGCGGCCGCCGATATCGTTTCGACCGGCTCGACAGCGGCCTCGGCATTTAAGCTGGACGGGGGCTTGGCGGCTCTGCGCTTGGGCGTCACCGCGTCCACAACCTCCTCGATCGGGACCTCCCCCGACGGCGTCGGGACGGTGGGCTCGAAATCGTCAGCGGCTTCGGACATTCGTGTCGCACTCGTTCGGGCGGAAGTTCGCCAGCATAGAGCGCGGGCAATAGCACAGGCGGCCCGTCCAGCGGCACGCCCCAAGGCCGCGTCGTGCAAAAAAATTGGCCGGACCCGCGAAGGGGGCCGGCCAACAGTGGGGGATGAACAGGAGGTTCTAGAAGTTCACGTCCAGCCGCGCGCCGAAGTAGCGGAACGCGTCGCGACCCGGGAACCAGGTCTTGCCCTGGGCCGTCGGGATGGCCGGGTTGCTGTAGCCCGACGTGCCGTTGCCCAGGCCCTGAGCGTAGCGCTTGTCGAACAGGTTGTTGGCGAAGGCGCTCAGCTTGTACTTGCCGCCGCGATCGACGATTCCGACGGTCAGGTCGGTGACGCTGTAGGCCTTCTGGACCGTGCGGGGGTCCTGGCTGAGCCCGAAGTTGATGTCGTCCTGCCAGCGAAGCGTGCCGGCGACGAAGGCCTTGAACGGGACGCTGTCGGGCAGGTCGATGTCGTACTGGCCGCCGACGCTGACCTTGTATTCAGGCACGTTGTTCAAGCGCTTGCCGTGCAGGTTCTGCACCCGGCCGTTGGTGCGCGGGGTGTTGTAGCAGACGCCCGGATCGCCGACGAAGGCGGGGTCGGTGCTGACGGTCGTCGGCTGGCCGCTGTAGCAGGGGCCGTTCGGAAAATCGACCACCGTGGCGTCGGTGTAGGCGAAGGCGCCGTTCAGCCGGAAGTTCGAGGTCAGCCGGGCCACGCCGTCCAGTTCCAGGCCTCGGGTGCGCAGGTGGCCGACGCTGTTGAGGAAGGTCAGGAAGGTGCCGTCCGGCAGGAACGACGTCACCGACGTCTGGAAGCCATAGTAGTCGGCGTTGAACAGGGTGGCGTTGAAATAGACCCGGCGATCCAGCAGGCTGCTCTTGAAGCCCAGCTCGTAGTTCTTGGCCGTTTCGGGCGGCACCGGCATCTGGGCCGCGATCCTGGCGTCGAAGGTGCTGACCAGGTCGTAGGCCTGCCCCTTATAGCCCGTGGAATAGGTGGCGAAGGTCATGATGTCGGGCGTCCACTTGTACTGGACGCCGACCTTGCCGGTCACCGCGTCGTCTTCGTCGGACTTGCCGAAGAACTGATGCGTCGTGGCCGCGCCGGGCGTGGTGCTGGCGAAGATCGTCTTGTCTAACTTGTAGCTGATCTTCTGGCGGTTGATCCGTGCGCCGCCGGTCAGGCTGAGCTTGTCGGTCAGGTCGAAGGTGGCGTTGGTGAAGGCCGAATAATTCTCGTTGGTGCTCTCGGCCAGATAGCGGGCCAGCTGCAGCACCGGGCCGCGGTCCAGATAGCGGTCAAGCTCGTTGCGGGCGTACCAGACACCGGCGATGTAGCGGAAGCGGGTGTCGCCCGGCGAGGTCAGGCGGAACTCCTGGGTCACCGACTTGGCATGGAAATAGCCGTTGATCCGCGCGCCGCTGTTGACGCCCGAGGGGTTGGCCACCGGGAAGCCCAGCAAAAACGGCACGTCGGTGCCGTCGATGTCCTGGAAGTCGGTCATCTTCCAGCGATCGTGGGAGGTGATCGACGAGAAGGTGTGGCCCTTCAGGACCGAGCCTGCGCTGAAGTCGTAGTCCAGGCGCGCCGTGCCGCCCAGCACCTCGGAATTGCCGCCGCCGATGCGGTCGTCGGCCCGGATGAAGTGGTTGTTCTTGTCGATCGTGATCCCGCGCAGCGTCGTGGTCGCGGGGAAGCCCGGCTCGCCCTGGTAGAACAGGCCCGGCGTCAGCTCGGTGATCGCGCTGGCGCAGCAGCTGGAGACGTTGTGGTTGAACCGCGGCGCCAGGCTGAGCTTGAGGTTCTCGGTCGGGGTCCACTCCACCTTGGCTGTGACGGTCAGGCCCGAGCTGCCGTTGACGTTCTTGCCGGTGGTCAGGTTCTTGAGGTTGCCGTCGTAGTCGCTCTTGGACACGGTCAGGCGAGCCCGCACCGTATCGCTGATCGGACCGGTGACGGTGAAGCCGGCGCGCTTTTCGCCGTCGTCGGTGGTCAGGATCATGGCCTTGCCGCCGAACGCGCTGGCGGGCGCGGCGGTGACGATGTTCAGCACGCCGGCGATGGCGCTCTTGCCGAACAGGGTGCTCTGCGGGCCGCGCAGCACTTCCACCCGCTCGACGTCGATCAGGTCCTTGAAGGCGGCGGCCTGGAAGCCGATCGGCACGTCGTCGATCACCACGGCCACGTCCGACTCGACGGCGATGCCGTTCGAGAAGGTGCCGATGCCGCGCATCTTGATGCTGAAATTACCCGGCTGGGAGCCGTAGTCGATCGAGATCGCCGGCGACAGCTTCACCACATCGCCCAGCTCGCGGACGTTGTTGCGGTCGATCACCTCCTGGGTCAGGGCGGTCACCGAAACCGGCACGTCCTGCAGGCGCTCGGCGCGCTTGGTCGAGGTGACGATGATCTCTTCAAGTTGGACCGACGGGTCCGAACCGGCGGACTGGGCCTGGGCGACGCCCGTGCCCGCGACAACGGCGATCATGGCGGTCGACGCCAATAGGACGTGCTGAATCGTTCTCATAATTCTCCCCTCGTTCCTCGCGCAGCGCCTGGCCGGTTTATCCGGTCAATTATGACGCCTATTTGGTAAGGCCAAAATTGGCCAGCGGACCAGCAAATTGTCAAGTAACTAGTGACATCGTTGTCATTTTTGCCTAAATTACTGAAAATATGGGATTATCGGTTGAATTCAGCGCGATGGCCAAGGCGGGTTTTGCCGAGGAAGGTGAAATATGGTCATTTAGCTTTGCGGACCGTCGACAAATTGGTAATGCCAAATTGATCACAGAGATGAAGCGAATGATCCGCACTCCACCACACGCGACGGCGGATTTCCGCACCACGCCCAATCGGCCGCATCCGCAATCGGAACGGCGAACGGATCCGGCATGAAGATTCGCCCCAGCACCGATCGCGAAGGCCTGCGCCGAATGACGGCCCAGGACATTCGCGACACCTTCGTGATCGACGACCTGTTCGCGCCGGGCCAGATCTCGATGACCTATATCGAGGTCGACCGCGCCGTGGTGGGTTCGGCCGCCCCCCTGGCGGTTCCCCTGTCCCTGCCCACCGACCGCCGCCTGGCCTCGGCCTATTTCTGCGAACGCCGCGAACTGGGCGTGATCAATATCGGCGGCCCCGGCTGGATCGAACTGGACGGCGCGCGCCACGACCTGGATAGCCTGGACAGCCTGTATGTCGGCCGCGGGGTCGAGGCCGTAACCTTCATCAGCGCCTCGCTCGACGCGCCCGCCAGGTTCTATTTCGTCAGCTATCCGGCCCACGCCGCCCACCCCAGCCGCGTGGTGCGCAAGGCCGAGGCCCGGGTGATCCAGGCCGGCGACCAGAAGACCGCCAACCGCCGGGTCATCCGCCAGAGCATCCGGCCCGGCCTGGTCGAGACGTGCCAGCTGGTCATGGGCTTCACCGAGCTGGAGCCCGGCAACGTCTGGAACACCATGCCGCCGCACACCCACGGGCGGCGCAGCGAGATCTACATGTATTTCGACGTCGCCCCAGCCCGGGTGATGCACATCATGGGCGAGCCTTCGAACCCCCGGACGGTGTTCATGGACGACGGCGAGGCGGTGTTCTCACCCAGTTGGTCGATGCACAGCGGGGTGGGAACGGCCGACTACCGCTTCGTCTGGTCGATGGGCGGCGAGAACCAGGAATTCGACGACATGGACCATCTGACCCTGGCCGACCTGCGTTAGGCCCGGCCACAAGAAACAAGAACGACGAGGGAGACGAAACGATGTTGCGACGCCTGACAGGAGTCCTCCTGACGACCGCCGCCCTGCTGGGTCCGATGCAGGCCTGCGCGGCGACTCCCGCCAAGCCCGCCGCCGGCGCCCCAGCCAACGCGGCCGTTCTGGCGGCCGGAGCCCGCGTGGCCGACTGGCAGCTTAGCCACATGGACAATTTCGACTATGTGCCCGCCTCGCAGTTCCGGCGCGACACCGAGGCCCCGCGCGACTGGATCCAGGCGGCGTTCTACATCGGCCTAACCGCCTTCGCCGACGCCTCCAGGCAGCCCAGATACGCCGACGCCATCCTCGCTCACGGCCAGGCCGAGGGTTGGGGTTTCGACAAGCGCCCCCGCCACGCCGACGCCGACGCCACCGGCGCGGTCTGGATCTGGTCGGCGGCCCGCACGCACGACGCGGCCAAGCTGACCCCGATCCGCGCCCGTTTCGACGCCGTGCTGGCCGCCCCCTCGACCGTCGACCTGGGCTTCGAGGCCAAGCCGCCCCAGGGCGGCGACCCCTACTGCCAGGCCCGCTGGTGTTGGAGCGACGCCATCTTCATGGCCCCGCCCGCCTGGATCGCCCTGACCAAGGAGACCCAGGACCCGCGCTACCTGGCCCATGCCGACAGCGAGTTCTGGGCGACCACCGACCTGCTCTACGACAAGGCCGAGCATCTGTATTTCCGCGACAGCCGCTTCATCGCCAAACGCAGCGACGCCGGCGCCAAGATCTTCTGGGGCCGCGGCAATGGCTGGGCCTTCGCCGGGATCGCCCGCATTCTTCAGGACCTGCCCAAGGACCATCCCAGCCGGCCGCGCTACGAGGCGCTGTTCAAGCAGATGGCCGCCAAGATCGTCACCCTGCAGGGCGAGCAAGGCTATTGGCCGGTGTCGCTTCTGGAGCCGCAAAAGACGCCCGAGACCAGCGGTACGGGCTTCTTCGTCTACGGCCTGGCCTGGGGCGTGAACCATGGCCTGTTGCCCGCCGCTCGATATCGTCCGGCGATCGACAAGGGCTGGACCGCCCTGACTGCCGCGGTCGAGCCGGACGGCAGGCTGGGTTGGGTGCAGCGGGTGGGCGTCGCGCCTGACCAGGTGGGTCCCGACGACACCCAACTCTATGGCGTCGGCGCCTTCCTGCTGGCCGCCAGCGAGGTCTCCGCGCTCCCCGCCAAGGCCAAGCCGTGACGTCGTTTGCCTCGCCGCCTATCCCCGCCGGAGCCCGTCCCGGGCTCCTTTCAGACATTTAGAGCGCGGCAGGCGCCGAAACCGCCCTCCACTTTCGGCTGCCAAGCTCTAGGATGATCGACATGACCACCGGCGCCCCAGATCCTCAAAAACTCTACCAGCAGATCGCCCGGACGATCGCCAAGGCCATTAATGACGGTCGATACGGTCCCGGCGACAAGCTGCCGTCCGAGCGTGAATTGGCTGATGACTTCGGGGTGAGTCGTCCGACCATTCGCGACGCCATGATCGCGTTGGAGTTCCAAGGCTTGGTCGAGGCGCGCCAGGGATCGGGCGTCTATGTCAACGCGACGGCCGCGCCGGAGACGGACGACTCGGCCGAGGTGGAGGTCGGGCCCCTGGAACTGACCGAGGCGCGACGCCTGTTCGAGGGCGAGGCCTGCGCCCTGTCGGCCGCCACGGTCACCGACGAGACCCTGGCGCAACTGGACCAGATCGTCGGCCAGATGGCCCGCAGCTTCGCGCCCGATGAGATCGAGCGGCTGGAGCAGGAGTTCCATCTGACCATCGCCAGGGCCACCGGCAACGCCGCCATCGAGGCCGGGGTCGAGGACCTGTGGACGCTACGCCTGCAGTCGCCGACCTGTGTGGCCATGCTGCGACGGGCCCGCGCCCACAGCGGCGGCGATTTCGCCGAGGAGCACCGCCAGATCGTCGCCGCCCTGCGTCAGCGCGATTCCAAGGCCGCGCGCCAGGCCATCCACGCCCATCTGGCCCAGGTGATCGACGACCTGCTGGCCGTGACCGAACTCGACGCCCTCCAACAGACCCGCCAGAAAATGGCCGAGCAACGGCGCGAGTTGGCTCGGCGCACCGAGATCTAGAGACGCGAGCCGCCGGATGTCCAAGCTGATCCTGTCCCTCGCGGTCGCCGCGAGCCTCTCCCTGCCCGCCCTGGCGCACGCCCAGACCGATCCGGTCCTGCCGCCGCTGGCCGCGCCGGCCTTGGCCAAGCCGGACGCCGAGGGCCAGAAGCCACGCGCCGTGGTGGCCTACGCCCCCTATCGCTATGACGACATCCTCTGGGAGAACGACCGCACCGCCCACCGCATCTACGGCCCGGCCCTGCAGGCGGCCGAGCCGCCCTCGACGTCGGGCATCGACGCCTGGGGCAAGAGCGTCCGCTGGCCCTACATGGAGCGCCAGCTGAAGACCGGAAAGCAGCACGACTTCCACGGCGAAGGCCTGGACTTCTACGACGTCAACTCCTTCCGGGGAGCCGGCGGCCTGGGCGTCTGGCAGGACAACAAGCTGTGGACCTCGCGCAACTGGAAGTCCTACGAGATCCTCAAGACCGGCGGCGATGTCGCCTCGTTCAAGGTCACGTACGCGCCCTGGCCGGTCGACGTGGACCGCAAGGTCTGGGAGACTCGCACCTTCACCCTGCCGCTGGGCGCCAACTTCACGCGGATGGTCTCGACCATCAGCTCAGACAAGCCCGGCCCGCTGGTGGTCGGCATCGGCATCAGCAAGCGTAAGGCCACCCATCAGGGCGCGGGCGGGGTGTTCACCAAGGACCTCGGCGTCGGCCGCGTGTCGTACTGGGAGCCCACCGATCCGGTGAAGGGCACGATGGGGATCGCCTTGATGGTCGACCCCAAGGCCCTGATCGAGGTGCGCCAGGACGGCGACAATTATCTGGTCCTGATCAAGGTCGAGCCCGGCAAGCCGTTCGTCTACTATATGGGCGCGGCCTGGGACAAAGGCCTGGACTTCCATGATCGGGCCGGCTGGGAAGCCTATGTGAAGGGCCAGACGCCGGATTTCGATCCGGCGCACTGACCGTCGCGCCGGCGGTCATCGCACGGCGTCCGCGCCGCCGTGACCAGGCTCGATCTCAGAAAATGTTGGTGCGGGCGGCCGGGGTCGAACCGGCACTCCTTTCGGAACCGGATTTTGAGTCCGGCGCGTCTACCAGTTCCACCACGCCCGCACGGCGCCGGCCCTTGAACGAGGCCGTTTCCCCAAACTCATTGGTCGGACGACTGGACGTCTCGACGAGGGGAGAGCTTCCTAGCAAAGGCGGGGGCGAAGTTCCAGACGCCTTGGAACGCTTTCCACATCGGATCATCTCGTCGATGCTGCCCGCGTCAGCAGGAGACATCACGCCTTGCCCCATCCCCGCCCCGGTCCACGCAACCTGATCACCGACGTGCGGGGCCTCACGGTCGGCCACGCCACGGACGAGGCGGTGCGCAGCGGGGTGACCGCCCTGCTCTGCCCCGAGGGCTGGGTCGGGGCGGTGGACGTGCGCGGCGGCGGCCCGGGCATTCGCGAAAGCGACGTCCTGCGGCCCGAAAACAATTTCAGCCGAGCCCACGCCATCACGCTCTCGGGCGGATCGGTGTTCGGCCTGGGCGCGGCGGACGGCGTGACGACGGCCTTGTCGGCGGCGGGCCACGGCATCCGGCTGGCGGCGGGGTCGCCGGCCATTCCGATCGTCCCGGGCGCGGTGCTGCACGACCTGGGCAACGGCGGCGACAAGGCCTGGGGTCTGGATCCGCCGTACCGCGCCCTGGGCATGGCCGCCGTCGCGGCGGCGGGCGAGGATTTCGCCCTGGGTGCGGTCGGGGCCGGACGCGGGGCGATGGCCGGGCTGCACAAGGGCGGCGTCGGCTCGGCCTCTCTGGACTTGGACGACGGCCTGGTGGTCGGGGCGCTGGTGGCGGTCAATCCGGTGGGGTCGGTCTACATGCCCGGCGGCGAGACGTTCTGGGCCTGGCCGTTCGAGATCGACGACGAGTTCGGCGGCCAATCCTCACGAAAAGGAGCCCCCGATCCTTCGGTTCGCGCAACGGATCCCGTGCCCGACGACAGCAAGCTGGCGGCGCTGGGCCGGTTCAACGCCGGCGCCAACACCACCCTGGCCGTGGTGGCGACCACCGCCGCCCTGACCACCGCCGAGGCCACGCGTCTGGCGATGATGGCCCAGGACGGCCTGGCCCGCGCCATTCGGCCGGTCCACACGCCGTTCGACGGCGACGTGGTCTTCGCTCTGTCATCCGGCGCGGTGGAAATCGGTGAAGGCCCAGCACGGTCGCTGACGATCGCGAAGCTGGGCTCGGCCGCCGCCGACACCCTGGCTCGGGCGATCGCTCGCGGGGTTTATTCGGCGCGCTAAAGCATCGTGCGGAAAAGTGGAGACCGGTTTTCCGCAAAAACGATGCGAAAACAAAAAGCTAGAGCAAATCGTGCGATTTGCTCTAGGACCCTGGCGCCGTATCGGCCCCGTAAAGCGTGCCGGCGGCGATCTCGAGCTGTCCCAGCAGACGCTTGAGCGTCGTCACTTCGCTGGGCGCCAGGCCGGCCAGCAGGGCGGCCTCATAGGCGCGCGCCAGAGGCACGATCTCGGCGAACAGGCGACGGCCCGCGGCGGTCAGTTCCAGGCTATGCGAGCGCCGGTCCACGCGATTGCTCAGCCGTACGGCCAGGCGACGCTCGACCAGCTCCTGGGCCGCGCGGCTGACGCGCACCTTGTCCATGGCGGTGCGAACGACAGCGGCTTGCTGGGTCAGCGGCCCCTCGGCCAGCACCGACATCAGCCGCCACTGCGGGATGCTGAGGCCGAAGCGATCCTCATAGGCCCGGGCGATCAGCCGGCTGACGGCGCTGGACGAGGTGGCCAGTTGATAGGGCAGATAGTCGGCCAGCGAGACGTGCTCGGGGGCGCCTTCGGGGGGGGTCTGCGTCATGGGTGAGACCGTTGCGGCCATGGTCTTCCTTCCGTCCTCCTTACGCCCGCGACTCTGGCGGTCGCTCGCGTCGACAAGACCCGATCTGGCGCGGCGTTACGGCCCCGCTCAATCATGGCTGGGCGCGGGGACGGGAAAGCGGACATTTCGCCCGATGGTTGTGCATTCGACCACCCGGACGCACAGCGAAGGGGCGCCGGCCGGAAACCGGACGTGCGGCTCAGCACGCTTTCGCGCCCCCGCGACTTGGCGCCGACGGACAGCGTTGCGGTTTGTTGAGACAATCGCCCTGGCTCCAGATCGGAAATTCCACAATCGCCATGCGGACTTGGCGCCGCGGCCAAGAGCCACATGACTAGCTCATGATGGTCCAGCTTGCACGACCAAGGTTATGTGATTCAACGGGAAATCACGCCGCGCGCCCGAGCGCCCTGGTCGTAGCGGCTGGGACCGCCGTAGACCGCGACCTCGCATAGGATGTCGCCGCCGGGTTCGTCGGCCCACAGATAGTTTCGCTCGACCTCGACATTGCGTCCGGCCGGCGAAAGACCCTCGAACGTGTCACCCCAGGGAATCACCTTGCTGAGGTCGCGCCAGGTCAGGCTCATGCCGCGCGAAAGCTCGTCCTGGGCCATGGCCAGAAGGTCTGGATCTTGATCAGGGTCGCTCATCGGGCTCTTTCTGGCTTCTGTCCATCGCCTCGACAACGTTCCTGGCGCAGGATAGTCCCGCCAGGACAGAGAAGGAGACGATGATGGGCGCCCCAAAGGGCAAGCGGGACTTCCGCGACGAGGACCGCCTGGATCCGCGCGAACGTCATCAGGTTGAATACTGGATGAAGCGTTGGGGCGTCACCAAGGACCAGTTGGTCGCCGCTCACCGCAAGGTCGGCAATTCGATCAAGGACATCGGGACTGAACTGGGCAAGAAGCGCTAAGCCTAGCGCTTGTCCCGCCGGAACTTCGCCGCCTCGGCCGCCAGGGATGTCGCCGAAGGATCGTGCTCATCCGGCTCCGGCTCGAACGGCAGGTGGCCGGCCACGCCGCGCAGGGCCAGCCACAGCGGGTGGCTGAAATGGCCCAGAATCCGCAACGGCCGGCGCTTATCGTCGGTGACGTCCCAGCCTTCCAGCTCGAACGCGTCGGCCTGCTCGCGCATCGACTTGACGTCGATGCCGTCCCAGCCCGGCGGATCGGGGGTGACGGCGGCCTCGTCGGCCGTCAGGCCGAAGGTGTCTCGCGCCAGCTGGTCGATCTCCGGGAACTGGGTCCGCGCCTCCGGATCGGCGAATGACGGCTTCATCAGCGCCCGGGTCTCCAGGTCGGCGAAGCCGGGCAGATCGATCAGGCGGCGCGGGGCCATCGAACCTAGCCTTCTTCGGCGTTGTCGTTGCGCCAGTAGGGCTCGACCACGCCTTGCAGCTTGATGGTCATCGGGTTGCCCTTGCGGTCGACGGCCTTGCCGGCGGTGACGCGGATCCAACCCTCGCTGATGCAGTACTCGTCGACATTGGTCTTTTCGACCCCGTTGAACACGATGCCCACGCCGCGCTCGAGGGTCTCGGCGTCGTAGTGCGGGCTGCTGGGGTTGGAGGCCAGGCGGTCGGGAGGCGTGTCGCTCATGGGATCGTCTTTCGAACAATTTGGACGGCAAGAGCCATCGAACGCGCGTGATAGCCATCCAGGGCCGCAATTCCAATAGGATTGCACGCAATCGCGCGAAGCGCCGCGACAAGGTCATGGTCGCCTGCTAGCTACGGCCATCCTCATTTCGGAGCTCGCATGCTGCGTCGCCTCTACGACTGGGTCATGGGTCTGGCCGCTTCCCGTCACGCCCCCACCAGCCTGTTCGTGATCTCGTTCGCTGAAAGCTCGTTCTTTCCCGTGCCGCCCGACGTGATGCTGGCGCCCATGGTGCTGGCCAGGCCGGACAAGGCCTGGCGCTACGCCGCGCTCTGCACCCTGGCCTCGGTCCTGGGCGGGATTCTGGGCTACGGCATCGGCTTCTTCTTCCACGGCGCGGCCCAGCAGCTTCTGGCGGTGCTGGGCAAGCCCACCGCCCTGGCCGACGCCGAATGCTGGTACCGCCAGTGGGGTTCGTGGGTGATCATCGCCAAGGGCTTCACTCCCATCCCGTTCAAACTGGTCACCATCACCTCGGGCCTGCTGCAGTTCAGCTTCCCGATCTTCATCGGCGCCTGCGTCCTGACGCGAGGCGCGCGCTTCTTCCTGGTGGCCTTGGTGGTCAAGAAGTTCGGTCCGGCCATGCTGCCCGTGATCGAAAGGCGCCTGGCCCTGTTCGCCGGCATTCTGATCGCCCTGCTTGTCATCGGTCTCGCGGCGAGCCACTTCTTGGGGGGAAGCAGCGGCGGAGCGTGCGCGTGACGATCGAGAACGTCGAGGACAAGGCGGCCCAGATCCGCGCCGGCACGGTCGCGACGCCCCGAGTTCGTGGGGCGTTGGACCTGATCGCCGAGCAATGGCCCGTCCTGGCTTTCGTCGCCTGCGCGGTCATGCTGGGCGCGGCCCACGCCTTCGAGACCTTCGGCAAGCTGGCGCCGTGCCTGCTGTGCCTCAAGCAGCGGGAAGTCTACTGGGTCACGGGCACGGTGGCGCTGGTCGCCGTCTTGCTGTCGCGCACCGCCTGGGCGGCCCGCGTGCGCAAGCCGTTGATCCTGCTGATCGGCCTGGGCTTCCTCTACGGCGCGGGCGTGGCGACCTATCATGCCGGCGCGGAGTGGAAGTGGTGGCCCGGCCCCGCGGCCTGCGCGGCCAGCGGCGCGGCTTCGGCCTCGGCCAGTGACCTGGTCGCCATGCTGAAGGGCGCCAAGATCGCCGCCCCGTCCTGCGACAAGGCCGTCTGGATCTTCCTGGGGCTGTCGATGGCGGGCTGGAACGCCGTGATCTCGTTGGGCCTGGCGATCGCCTCGGCGTTCGCCGCTCTGCGCGCCCCGGCCTCGCCCAGGGCCGCCTGAGATGGACCGGCCCATCCCCGCCCGTCCCGGCGCCGGCGCCCAAAAAGCGCGGCTGGCCGAGATCCTTCGGGTCGACCAGGCCGGCGAACTGGCGGCCGTGCATATCTATCGCGGCCAGCAGGCGGTGATGCGCAACGCCCCTGGGCGTGAACGGATCGCCGACCAGCTTCAGGAGATGGAGGGCCATGAACAGGTTCACCTGTCTCGCTTCAACGAACTTCTGGGCGAGCACGAAGTCCGCCCCACCCTGATGTCGCCGCTGTGGCGCGCCGCCGCCTTCGCCCTGGGCGCGGGCACGGCCCTGCTGGGCGAGAAGGCCGCTCACGCCTGCACCGAGGCGGTGGAGACGGTGATCGAGCAGCATTATGCCGGCCAGATCGCCGAGCTGGAGGCCCGCGACCCTTCGCTGGCCGCCGAGCTCAGCCAGTTTCGCGACGACGAACTGGCCCACAAGGAGATCGCCATCGGCGAAGGCGCCCGAGAGGCGCCGGCCTATCCGTTGCTGTCGGCGGTGATCCGCGCCGGCTGCCGCGCGGCGATCAAGATCAGCGAGAAGATCTGACCGACGCCCACCGAAAGTCTGGGACTTTGTCCCGAAAGCTTCCCCTTGGCGGCGCTCACGGTCGAGATTACCCCTATCGTCGCAAAACCGCATCGCGAGGGAAGTTTCACTTTGCCAGTCCAGTTTCACCGGTGGTTCCGACCAGCCGCCGCCCTTTGCGCCGCTTCGTTCCTGCCCCTGACAGGAGCCGCCTACGCCGCGACGCCGGTCAATCCGCCCAAGCTCGCGCCGACCACCGCCCTGACCCTGAGCACCGGCGGCCGGATGCCCGCCGAACAGGCCGCGGTGACGATCGAGCACGTCGATCTGAAGCTGAAGGTGATCCCGCAGCGCAAGGCGATCGAGGGTGACGCCACCCTGACCCTGGCGGCCAAGAGCGCCCTGCCCCGCATCGTCCTGGACCTGGACAAGAATTTCACGGTCAGCGCCCTGATCGTCGACGGCAAGACGTTGCCCGCCTCGGCCTGGACCAATCCGCAAGGCCGCCTGACCATCACCCCGCCGACGCCGATCGCCGCCGGAGCCAAGACCGTCGTCCAGATCCGCTATGCCGGCGTGCCGCACGAGGCCGAGAAGGCGCCGTGGGACGGCGGCTTCGTCTGGAAAACCGCCCCGACCGGCGAGCCTTGGATCGCCAGCGCCGTCCAGGGCGACGGCTGTGATCTGTTTTGGCCGTGCATCGACTATCCGACAGGCGAGCCCCTGCTGGTCGACTTCTACATCACCGTGCCCGCACCGCTGTCGGCGCCGGCCGGCGGCGTCCTGATGGGCGTGGAGGAAAAGGACGGCTGGCGAACCTTCCACTGGCGTCAGAAGCAGCCCGACACCTACGCCGTCGCGGTCAATGTCGGCCCGTACGTGAAGCTGGAAGACACCTACAAGAGCCGGTTCGGCGACAGCTTCCCGATCGAATACTGGCATCTGAAGAGCGACGATCCGGCCAAGGCCAAGGCCCTGTTCGCCGAGTTCCCGACCACGCTGGACTTCTTCGAACAGATGATCGGCCCCTACCCGTTCCGGTCCGAGAAGCTGGGCGTGGTGGAGACGCCGCACCTGGGCATGGAGCACCAGACCATGAACGCCTACGGCAACGCCTACAAAAAGGACGTCTACGGCTATGACTGGCTGTTCCAGCACGAGCTGTCGCACGAGTGGTTCGGCAACCAGGTGACCAATGTCGACTGGGACGACATGTGGATTCACGAGGGCCTGGGCAGCTACATGCAGCCGCTGTTCTCGCAATGGCTGCACGGCGACATGGAGTATATGTCCCGCCTGAATGACATGCGGGTCAAATCCAACAACAAGTTCCCGATCGTCGCCAACCGGGTGATGAGCGAGGACGACGTCTACAAGGACACCGCCGGTCCGGGCATCGACATCTACTACAAGGGCGCCAACGTCATGCACACGTTGCGGGCGTTGATCGGCGACGAGGCCTTCTTCAAGTCGGTGCGCACCCTGGTCTACGGCCGCCCGGATCCGAAGCCGGGCAACTTCGCGCCGCGCTACGCCACGACCAAGGACTTCATCGCGATCGTCAATGACGTGACCGGCAAGGACCATCAGTGGTTCTTCGACGCCTACCTCTACCAAGCCAAGCTGCCGGAGCTGGTGCAGACCCGCGAGGGCGACAGCCTAGTGCTGAGTTGGAAGACGCCCTCGGGCAAAGCCTTCCCGATGCCGATCGAGGTCAAGGTCGGCGACAAGATCCTCACCGCGCCGATGAGCGACAACACCGGGCGCATCAAGGTGGGCGACGCCGTGCCGGTGATCGTCGATCCGGCTTCCAAGATCCTGCGTCGCCAGCCCTATCTGGAGGACTATGCGGTCTGGAAGAAGGCCGCCGACGAAGCCGACAAGAAGGCCAAGGAAGCCAAGGAAGCCAAGAAGGCAGCGGCCCCAGCGAAGAAGAAA
>NZ_JBAPVS010000095.1:0-17820 GCF_049283275.1 Caulobacter sp.
CAGGGTCGTCAGGGTCTTGCCGAAAATCACTTGTCGCGGCCGCTGCGGTTTCCGGCCAGCAGCAGGCCCAGCAGAACGCCGACTCCCAGACCGGCCAAGGTGGCGGTGATCGGCCGTTCGCGAACGCGTTCGCTGACATAGCGGCCAGCTTCGTCGACCGACTGGCCGGCGGTGTCGGTGTAGGTGCGGGTCTGGGCGCGCAGGGTTTCGAGGCCCTGGGTCAGCGACGCTTCGATGCGCTTGGCGGCGTCGGACAGGTTGGCCTTGGCCGAAGCGGCGGCGTCACTGAGGTTGTTGCGGGCGGCGCTGGCGGCTTCGCCGAAGCTGCGCTCGGCGTGGTCGAGGGCCGCGCCGGCGTTCGACGACGCCTTGCTTGCTTCGTTCAGGGCGGGGTTCAGGCTGTTGTCGGGCATGAAAATCTCCGGTTCGCGGCTCGGTTCTTGTTGGGGGCGGGCAGCGCGAAGCTGCGCCCGCACAACGCGATGCCGCGGCCACGAGTTCCATTGTAGCCTCAAGGTTGGAGCTTCACCACAGCGGATCTTCAGAAGATCCTGACAAGGATCGCCAGTGGCGTCTTTATCAATCTCGCGCCCAGCGCGAACCCGGTCTATGTTCGAATCATGGACGATGCGGGCGGAACGCTGGCAGATGATCAGGAGGCGCGGCGACTGCGCGCCCTCGACGCCCTTCGCGCCTTTGGCGGCAACCCCGCTGATCCCCGTTTCGATCGGATCGTTCGCCTGGCCTCGCGGCTTTTCGCCGCCTCGCGCGCGGCGATCCGTCTTATCGGCAAGGACAGTGTCTGGCTGAAAGCCAAGGTCGGCTTCGACCATGTCGAGGAGCCGCGTCCCCCCGGCCTGACCGACCGCCTACGCGAAAGCGGCGTCGTTTCGCAGTCCGACCTCGCCCAGGCGCCGGCCTCGGCCCCGCGCCCCTGGTGCGACGACAGCCGCTTCTTCGCCTGCGCGCCGCTGAAGACGGCTTCGGGCGAGATCGTCGGCCTGCTGACCGTCGAGGACCCCCTCCCCCGCGAGGGCGTCGACGCCGGACTGACCGACGCCCTGGCGGACCTCGCCGCTCTGGCGATGGAAGAGCTGCTGCACGACGCCGAGACCGCCCGCAACGTCGCCGAACGCACGCTGGACAGCGAGCGGATCGCCCTGGCCTTGCACGCCGCCAATCTGGGCGAGTTCGTCTGGGATTTCGTGGCCGACACAGTGCGGATCAGCGCGCGGATGGCGCGCATCACCGAGCTTCCCGAAGGCGTGACGCCCGCCCAGAGTGGCGATGCCCTGTATGGCTTCGTCCATCCCGACGAGCGCGAGGCGATCCGCGCCGAGGTCCAGGCCCAATTGGAGGCCCAGGGACGCTACGAGGTCGAGTTCCGGCGGGTGTCGTCCGATCCCCAGAGGCCGATCTGGAACAGCGTGGCCGGCCTGCTGGTCAAGGACGCCGCCGGCAAGCCGCTGCGGCTGATCGGCGTGGTCCAGGACATCACCGCCCGCAAGGAGGCCGACGACCAGCGCGAGAACCTGCTCACCGAGCTGGACCATCGCATCAAGAACATCCTGGCCGTCGTGCAGTCGGTGGCCGGGCAGTCAGCCCGCAAAGCCTCGTCGCTGGACGGCTTCCTCAAAGCCTTCAACGGCCGGCTCAAGTCGATGAGTTCGGCCCACGACCTGCTCAGCGCGGCCCGTTGGCGCGGCGCCACCCTGGCCCGGATCGCCGCCGCCGAGTTGGGCGGCGTGGCCCCCAACCAGACCCGCTGGGACGGACCGGAGCTGTTCCTGACGCCCCGCGCGGCGGCGGCCCTGTCGCTGACCCTGCACGAACTGGCCGTCAACGCCGTGAAGTACGGATCGCTGTCGGTCGAAACCGGCCGGGTCGAAGTGGTCTGGCGCGCCACCCCCCGCGGCGGGTTCAATCTGGAATGGCTGGAGACCGGCGGGCCGATGACCTCGCCGCCGGACAAGCGTGGCTTCGGCATGACCCTGATCGAGGACGTGGTCGGCCGCGAGCTGGGCGGGCGGGCGACCGTCGAATACAAGCGAAGCGGCGTCACGGCGATGATTCACGCCGCCGCCGACGCCTTGGTTGACGAGCCGGAACCGGAACCGGAACCGGCCCCCGACACCCGCATCGTCGAGACCGTCGGCGGCGGCGACGACACCTTCAAGGCCGGCGACATCGCGGGGCTGAAGGTGCTGATCGTCGAGGACTCCCTGCTGCTGGCCATGGAGCTGGAGGCCGGGCTGGAAGATTCGGGCGTGGAAGTGGTCGGCTGCGCGGCCGAGCTGTCCGAGGCCTTGCAGATGCTGGAGCTGTCGTTCGACGCCGCGGTGCTGGACGCCGACCTCAACGGCCAGTCGGTGGCCCCCGTCGCCGAAATCCTGCGCCGCGAAGGCCGGCCCTTCGTGTTCGCCACCGGCTACGCCGACAAGGCCGCGCCGATGGGCTTCGACGCCCCGATTGTCCGCAAGCCCTACAACGTCCACCAGATCGCCCGGGCCCTAGCCTCGGTGACGGGGCGCTAGTCCGGCAATCCCTCGAACACCGTCAGCCCCTCCGGAATGACCGCCCAGTCGGGTCGGCCCTTGGCGAAGATCGCCATGGTCGGGCGAAACAGGGTCGGATCGTCCAGCGAGCCGGCATAGATCGTGTGGGAGTCGGTCTGGCCGACCGGTCCGCCGAACACCAGGCCGGCGCAGGTCGGGCAGCTGTTGCGCACCGCGTCGGAACCGCGCGCCGACACGCAGGTGAAGGTTCGGGTCGGGGCGCTGAAGGTCAGGTCGGCGGCGGCGAAGGCCATGAACGGGATGAAGCCCGAGCCCGAGGCCTTGCGGCAGTCGGCGCAGTAGCAGTGCCCCATATACAGCGGCTCGCCGCGCGCTTCGTAGCGCAGGGCCCCGCAAAGGCATCCGCCGGCGTAGAGGGGTTTGTCGCCCATCCTAGATCACGCCCTTGGCCCGCAGCCCCGCGATCGCCTCGTCCGACAGCTTGGCCACGTCGCGCAACACCGCGTCGGTGTGCTCGCCCAGGGCCGGCCCCGGCCAGCGAACGCCGCCGGGCGTGTCGGACAGCTTGGGGAAAGCGTTCTGCATCTTCACCGTGCCGAACACCGGGTGAGGCACCTCGACGATCGACTCGCGGGCGGCGAACTGCGGGTCCTTCAGCATGTCGGGCGCGCGATAGACTCGCCCGACGGCCAGGCCGGCGTCCTCCAGCAGAGGCAACAGCTCCCCAATGTCATGCTCGACCGTCCAGCCGGCGATGGTGGCGTCCAGCTGCAGCTGATTGACGCCGCGCGCGGCGTGGTCGCGGTAGCGCTCGTCGCTCGCCAGTTCGGGCCGGCCCATCGCATCGCACAGGCGCTTGAACAGGGTGTCCTGATTGGCGCCGATCAGGATCAGCTCGCCGCTGCGGGTGGGATAGACGTTGGATGGGGCGATGCCCGGCAGAATCGCGCCCGAGCGCTCGCGCACATAGCCCGACAGGTCATATTCGGTGATCAGGTTCTCCATCACCGTCAGCACGCTCTCGTAGATCGCCGCGTCGACCACCTGGCCCTTGCCGGTGCGCTGGCGGGCGTGCAGGGCCATCATCACCCCGAGCGCGGCGTTGAGGCCGGCCAGGCTGTCGCCGATCGAGATTCCCGCCCGGGCCGGCGGCCGGTCGGGCTCGCCGGTGATGTGGCGAAGGCCGCCCATGGCCTCGCCGATCAGGGCGTAGCCGGCGCGGTGCGAATAGGGTCCCGTCTGGCCGAAACCCGACACCCGGGCCATCACCAGACCGGGATTGGTCCGGGCGAGATCCTCATAGCCCATGCCCCACTTCTCCAGCGTGCCGGGCCGGAAGTTTTCGACCACCACGTCGGCCGTGTCGATCAGGGCGCGCGCGATGTCGCGGCCCTCGGGCTGACGCAGGTCCAGCGTCACCGAGCTCTTGTTGCGGCCGATCACCGGCCACCAGGGCGAGTGGCCCTTGGGCTTGGTGCGCCCCCACTGGCGCATCGGGTCGCCGGCCTTGGGATCTTCCAGCTTGATGACCTCGGCCCCGAAATCGCCCAGCACCTGGCCGCAGAACGGACCCGCGATCAGCGAACCCATCTCGATGACCCTCAGGCCGTTCAGCGGCGTCTCGGCCATGCGTTTTCTCTCCCCATCTCACGGAACCATCACGGGCCCGTGAGGTTGAATAGGCCTCATAGGCGCAGCGCAGCGCCGAACGATCAACGTTCTAGAAAAACGCGCAGGGAAAGAAAGCCATGACCCGTAAGCTTCTCATCGTCGGCGCCGCCATCGCCGCGCTCAGCGTCGCCGCCTGCAACCAAAAGCCCGACGAAACCAAGGGCGCCGCCACCCCGGCCGAACAGGCCGCGACCCCGGACGCCAACCCGGCCGCCACCGTCCCGACCCCGTCGGACGAGACCAAGGCCGCCACCTTCGTCACCAAGGCCGCCGCCACCGACATGTACGAGATCGAAGCCGCAAAGGTCGCGGCCAAGCGCTCGACCAACGCCGAGGTGAAGAAGTTCGCCGCGATGATGGAAAAGGCCCACACCAAGACCACCGAGGACCTGAAGGCCGCCATCGCCGCCTCGGGCGCCACCCTGACCCTGCCGATGGCCCTGCCGGCCGATCTGCAGGACAAGCTGGACGACCTGAACAAGGCCAGCAACGAGGACTTCGACAAGACCTATGCGGATGACCAGGTCGACGTCCACCAGGCGGCCCTGAACCTGATGCAGCGCTACGCCCAGGACGGCGACACCGCCGCCATCAAGGCCTTCGCCGCCGCCACGGCCCCGGCCGTGCAGGAGCATCTGAACGAAGCCGAAGGCCTGAAGAAGGGCTTCGTGCACTAGAGAACGCCGTGCGTGGTCCTCATCCTTCGACAAGCTCAGGATGAGGACCATTTACGGGCCAGCAGTCGAAAACCTCATCCTGAGCTTGTCGAAGGACGAGGTTTTCGCCCCAGGCGCTGAATGTCGATACGGCCTTAGCGCATCGTGACCTTGGCCGTATTGTCGTCGCCGTTGCGGTCGATCACGAAGTTGTAGGGATCCACCCCCGCCACCTTGGGCGCGACCTTGGTCACGAAGGTCAGGGTCTGGGTTCCCGAGCGGATCCGCCGGCGCTCGAACGCCAGGATTTTGTCGTCGCCGAAGCCCTTCTTGCCGGGCTCCAGGGTGAACAGGCCGACGTCCAGCATTTCGTCCAACGGCGCGGCGGTCTCTTGACCGCGGCCCTGGGCGTACAGCTTCTTGGCCTCAACGGTCAGGACCGTCTCGAACCGCCCGTCGGGCAGCTTGCGCGTGGTCGCCGTCTTGGTCTTCAGGTCATAGAGCGTGATCTTCTCGAACAGGTCCGTGATCAGCGCCTGCTTGTCGGCCGGGACCTCGGCGCGCAGGGCGGCCAGGAAGTCGAGCGCGGTCGGGTAGGGCGCGCCCTTGAAGGCGTGGGCGGCGATCAGCTTGCGCAGCGCCCGGTTCACCGTCTCCTCGCCCACCTCGTGCTGCAGCCGGTACATGACCAGCGAGCCCTTGCGGTAATAGACGTAGGGCTGGCTCTCGACCCGGGCCAGGGGCTGCTCCTCCAGCGGATCGCCGCCGCGGGCCCGCAGGTAGCTGTTGAGCTCGAACTTCAGAAACTTGCGGATCTGGGCCTCGCCGTACATCCGCTTCATGACCATCAGGGCCGAGTACTGCGAGAAGGTTTCGCTCAGCATGGCGCCGCCCTGCTGGTCGGCCCCGATCACCTGGTGGGCCCACCATTGGTGGCCGATCTCGTGGGCCCCGACATAGGTGACCATGTCGATCTTCTCGGGGTCGTCGTAGTTGGCGATGAAGAACAGGTTCTCCGACCACGGGATGGTGTTGGCGAACGACTGGGCGAAATCCTGGTAGCCCGGGAACTCCTGGAACCGCAGCTGGCGGAACTGGTAGGGGCTGAAATTGGCCTGGTAGTAGTCGAGCGAGGCCTTCATCCCGGTCTTCATCCGCTCGATGTTCCACGGATGGTGCGGGTCGTAATAGATGGCCAGGTCCACACCCTTGTAGCGGTCGCGAGCGACGACATAGCGGGCCGACTGGATCGACATGAAGGGCAGGATCGGCGCCTCGGTGACGAAGCGGGCCGTGCGGCGGCCGTTGCGGACCACGTCGGACACCTGATAGCCCGGCGCGATCGGCGTCTGGTCGGCCTCGGTGGTGACCGTGATGTCGGAGGACACGAAGTCGGCGTCGTGGCGCAGGCCGTTGAACTGGCGGCTGGGGATGTCGCCCAGCTTGGCCATGCGTCGCTCGGGCGGCAGGCCGTACTTGCGGCGCTTGGCGCGGTCCTGCAGCAGGCCGTCGCGGCTCATGCCCAGGGTGGGCGCGATCTCGGTGTTGTCGATGAAGGTCCCGTTGTCGACCACCCGGGTGTCGTTGCCCCGATTGCGGAAGCCGTCCTGGGCGCGATGGGTGATGAAGCTCATCATCCGCCGCTCGCCCGGCTTCATCGGCGTGTCGAACGCGAAGATCCGGTAGTTGAAACGGTCGAAGGTCTGCTTGGAGCGGGCGCCCTCGATCGACAGGCCCTTGACCTTCAGGTCACGGTCGAAGCGGACGTGGATCTCCTTGAGAATCTGGCCGCTGCGGTTTTCCAGGGTGTAGACGCCCTGGGTGTCGACGCCCGGATCGTGCGGATAGAGCTCGACGTCCAGCTTCATCGCCACGATCTTCGGCTGCGGCGTGTTCTCGAAGCGCAACAACGTCTTCTCGTAGTCGGCCTGCCACTTCTCGTCGTCGATCTTCGTCCGGTAGACGTTCCAGACGTTGGTGTTGACGTAGATGAAGCCGCCGGCGGCGATGAACACCGCCGCGGCGGTCGCGAAAGTGAGGCCCGCCTTGCCGGTCAAACGCGAGGGCAGGCGGCGCAAGCGCGGCCAGAGCCGGGTCTCGGTTCCCCGTCGCCAGAGCGCGTAGGTCAGCACCACCAGACCCACGGCGAAAGCCGACCAATAGAGCCGCAGCCACCAGGCCCCGATCCAGAACTTGCCCAGGCGGTTGATGTCGGAGGTCGGGACGTCGATGACCCCGCCATAATTGTAGAGATTGTGCTCGAAGCCGAGGTTCACGAAGGTCAGGGTGCTGACGATGTAGATCACCATCAGGCCCCAGCCGATGAACTTATGGCCGGCGATCGTCTGGAGGAACACCGCCAGCACGGCCAGCAGCACCAGATCGACCGTCTGGGGCAGCAGGTACCAGAGGAGGTACTTGTCGAGTTCGAGGTTGGCGTAGCCGTGGGCCAGCTGGCTGACGATCGCGGCCAGGACGCTGACGGCCAGGGTCGACAGCAGCACCAGCGAGATGGCCGCCACCTTGGGCGCGACGAAGGCCCAGTCGGCGACGGGAGCGGCGTCGATGATCTCGTGGGTCTTGCGGTCGCGCTCCCGCCAGACCAGCTCGCCGGCGTAGTAGATGGCGATGATCATCGGGATCAGGCCGAACGAACCGGCCAGGGGCTGCAACAGCACCCGCGTCAGCGGACGGATCGATCCCCCGTACGACCCGGCGTCGGTGGCGAACCACAATGCGCCGGCGGCGTTGAAAAGACCCACGGCCAGCAGGACGAAATAGGCCGGGCTCTTGAAGACCTGGCCCATGTCGAGCCGTGTTCGCGCCGCCAGATGGGCCCAAGCCCAGGCGGCGTCGTAGCGGGGCGCGACCGGACTGGATCGCGCCAACGGCGGCGCGTCGAACCCGACGACGTCGGCGGACTTCGCCTTGGACGCGCCACGCTTGCCCGAGAGCTCGCTGGCTTGGAAGCGGAAGAGGCTGAACGCCAGACCCAGGAAGCTGGCCGAGAGGGCCAGCGCGAAGAGCCGATTGAACAGCAAGGTCCCGGCTAGCGGCGGGATCAGGCTGTTGTGCTCGCTCGTCGTCCAATATTCGGAAACCAGCCTGTAGGCGGCCATGCCCAGCGGCTCCCACAGGGCGATGACCTGCTTGAATTCAGGCTTGCCCAGGGCGATCCGGGCGATCGTCCAGACGACCATGAAGACGATGACGCCGACATAGGTCCACATCATCGAGCGGGTGATCGTGGCCAGGGCGAAGAACATCGCCGAGGTCAGCAGCAGCGACGGCAGGGCCAGGACGACATAGGCGAACACATAGGCTTCCAGCCGGTTGGGTCCCAGAAGCTCGCTGTCGACCCAGGGCATCAGCGAGCCCAGGAACACCGCCAGCGGCACAGCCAGGAACGAGATCGCCGCGGCGGCGAACGCGCCCAGGAACCGGCCGTACAGATAGTCGAACTTGGTCAGTCGCGTGGCGCGCAGGATGGGCCCGAAGCCCGTCTCGTCGTCGCGCACCACCACGTTCGAGACGAAGGCCGTGGTCACGAACATGTAGAACAGCGAAAAGATCAGGTGGCTCTGGGCCAGGGCGTAGGGGCCGTTGCGATGGTCGCTGGGACCCAGGCCGATGCTGATCTGGCTGATCGTCGTGACGCCGAAGGTCAGCAGGAAGAAGATCACCGCCACCACCCAGAAGACGGGCGATTTCAGCTGGTAGCGGAGTTCGAAGCCCGCGATCTTGCCAAACATCCGGTCGCCCTCAGGCCGCGCGACGGGTGTTGGACAGGGTGGAGAAGTAGACGTCCTCCAGTCCGCCCTCGACTGGCGTGAAGCCGGCGCCCGGATCCTGGTCGGCCAGGATGTGGATCACGGTGCGGCCGCCCAGCAGGCGGGTGGAGATGATCTGGTGTTTGGCCTTGGCGGCCTCGAGCTCGGCCTTGTCGATGACCTTCTTCCAGATCCGGCCCGACAGCTGGCGGACGAGGTCGGCCGGCGCGCCTTCCTTGACGATGCGGCCGTTGCAGATGATCGCCATGGCCGGGCAGAGATCGGAAACGTCCTCGACGATGTGGGTCGACAGGATCACCACCACGTTCTCGCCGATCTCGGCCAGCAGGTTGAGGAAGCGGTTGCGCTCTTCGGGGTCGAGACCGGCGGTGGGCTCATCGACGATGATCAGGCGCGGATCGCCGATCAGGGCCTGGGCGATCCCGAACCGCTGGCGCATGCCGCCCGAAAAGCCGGCGATGGCCTTCTTGCGCACGTCCCACAGATTGACCTGGTTGAGCAGGCTCTCGACGACCGCCTTGCGGTCCTTCGCCCCGGCGATCCCCTTCAGCACCGCCATGTGGTCGAGCATGTCGTAGGCCGACACCCGCGGATAGACGCCGAAGTCCTGAGGCAGATAGCCCAGGGTGCGCCGCAGCAGATCGGGCGACTTGAGCACATCGATGTCGCCGAACCGGATGTGGCCCGAGGTCGGGGCCTGCAGGGTGGCGACGGTGCGCATCAGGGTCGACTTGCCCGCGCCGTTCGGGCCCAGCAGGCCGTACATGCCGCCGGGTATCGTCAGGTTGACCTCGTCGAGGGCCTTCACGCCATTGGCGTAGACATGAGTCAGGTTCTCGATGATCAGCATCGTCGGTCCCGGGCCCCTTCGACGTCGCCGTGGCGGGTTTTTGCCACAATTGCCTATCCGTCATGCCTTGTCGTCGCAGGTCGGGGCAAGTGAAAGAACGTTTAGACAAGCCACGTGGCCGGCATGTTGCAGGATCGTGTCCTCACGAAGGTGACTTTTGGCGGAACGGGTTTGGGTCTAATCAGGCGCCATGACGCACTTCGCCTTTCCCCCGCCCGCCCAACCCACGGTTCCGGTCGAAGGCGGCGACTCTGTCTTCCCCGTGCGACGGATCCTCTGCGTGGGCCGCAACTACGCAGCGCACCGGCGCGAGATGGGCGCCGACGAGCGCGACCCGCCGTTCTTTTTCGCCAAGCCGGCCGACGCCGTGCTGGTCGGCGGCGAAGTCCCCTACCCGGTCGCCACCCACGACCTGCATCACGAGATCGAACTGGTGATCGCCCTAAAATCGGGCGGCGCCAACATCGCGGTCGAGCAGGCGATGAGTCACGTGTTCGGCTATGCCGTCGGGGTCGACCTGACCCGGCGCGACCTGCAGGCCGCCGCCAAGGCCAAGAGCCATCCCTGGGACGCCGCCAAGGGTTTCGACGCCAGCGCCCCGATCACCGCCATCGTCCCGATCGACAAAGCCAAGCCAGACGGCGCGATCACCCTCAGCGTCAACGGCCAGCTTCGCCAGAGCGGCCAGATCGCCGACATGATCTGGACGATCCCGGAGATCATCGCCGAGGCTTCCAAACTCTGGACCCTGGCGGCCGGCGACCTGATCTTCACCGGCACCCCCGAGGGCGTCGCCGCCATCGGCCGAGGCGATCGGGTCGTAGGTCAAGTCGAGGGCGTGGGCGAGCTCGCCTTCACCCTGGTCTGAGGCCCGGCCATGCAGCTCACCCTCTACAGCGCCTGGCGGTCCAGCGCCGCCTATCGGGTGCGGATCGGCCTGAACCTCAAGGGCCTGGCCTATGACATCGCCCCGGTGAATCTGGTCGCCAACCAGCACCAGGAACCGGCCTTCGCCGCCCTGAACCCTCAGCGGCTGTTGCCGGCCTTGGAGGCGGACGGCAGGACGCTGACCCAGAGCCTGGCGATCCTGGAATGGCTGGACGAGACCGTTCCGGAACCGCCCCTGCTGCCGGCCGGCGCCTTCGACCGCGCCGCGGTGCGGACCATGAGCCTGATCGTCGCCAGCGACATCCACCCGGTGAACAACCTGCGCATCCTGCGGGCCCTGACCGACCTGGGCGTCGACGAGCCGGACCGCGAAGCCTGGATCCGGCGCTGGATCACCGACGGCTTCACGGCCCTGGAGACGATGATCGTCGACCACGGCAAGGGCTTCGCCTTCGGCGGCGCGCCGAGCCTGGCCGATTGCTGTCTGATCCCGCAGGTCTATAACGCCGAGCGTTTCAAGACCGACCTGACCCCCTTCCCCGCTATCCGCGCGGTCGCCGCGCGGTGCGCCGAGCACCCGGCCTTCGTCGCCGCCCACCCCAACAATCAGCCGGACGCCATCCATGCTTGAAGATCTGAAGAGCAACAATCTGGCCTGGTCGCTGCGCAAGACCGAGGCCGACCCCCAGTTCTTCAAGCGCCTGGAGGGTCAACAGAGCCCGGAATATCTGTGGATCGGCTGCAGCGACAGCCGGGTGCCGGCCAACGAGATCGTCGGCCTGGACCCCGGCGAGCTGTTCGTCCACCGCAACGTCGCCAACCTGGCCCCGCCGCAGGACGCCAACTATCTCAGCGTGCTGCAGTTCGCGGTCGACGTGATCAAGGTCAAGCACGTGATGGTCGTGGGCCACTATGGCTGCGGCGGCGTGGCGGCGGCGGTCGACGGCCAGCGGCGCGGGCTGGTCGATCACTGGCTGCACCCGATCCGCGAGGTTCACGCCGAGCACAAGCACGAGCTGGACGCCCTGCCGACCGAGAAGGACAAGCTCAACCGCCTGTGCGAGCTGAACGTCATCCGTCAGGTGCGCAACGTCGCCTCCGACGTCTTCGTCCAGGACGCCTGGGCGCGCGGCCAGAGCCTGTCGGTTCACGGCTGGGTCTATTCGCTGGGCAACGGCTTGGTCACCGACCTGAACGTCGGGATCTCCAGCCTGGAAGACTACGAGCGGGTGGTGGCCGCGCCCGGATAAATCCCTAGGCGTCGAACGCCACCAGGCCGCTGGCCAGGTCATAGGTGGCCGAGAGGATCTTGAGGCGGCCCTCGGACAGCTTCTCGGCCAGCGTGCCGTCGGCCACCTTCAGGCGGGCGGCGACGTCGCGGACGTTCTGGCGAATGGCCGCGTCCTGCAGGTCGGCGGGGTGCTTTTCCTGCGCCTCCAGCACCGCCGGCATGATCGGCAGCACCATGTTCAGCAGTGAGCCGTGCAGATCGACATGCTTGGTGGCCACGTCCACCGCCGCGCCGACCGCGCCGCATTTGGTGTGACCCAGCACCACGACCAGGGGCGCGCCCAGGTGCTCCACGGCGTAGACGATCGAGCCCAGCCCTTCCTGGCTGACCGTCGAGCCGGCCACGCGGACCACGAACAGTTCACCCAGATTGCAGTCGAAGATCAGTTCGGGACCGACGCGGCTGTCGCTGCAGCCGACGATCACCGCGAACGGCCTCTGGCCTTTGGAGAGCTCCGCGATCCGGGCCAAGGTCGGCAGGGCGATGCTGGCCCCGCCGCGCGAGAAGATGGCGTTGCCCTGCTTGAGGCGGCCCAGCGCTTCGTCCGGGCTGACGGCCGGCGGATGCACCTCGGCCGGTTCAACGGCGTTGTGGTCTTCCAGCGGCTTGACCTGGGCCAGCGCCTTGTCGAGCGCGGCTTTGTCGGCCGGCTGGCTCTTCAGGGCGCGGCGCGTGCGGCGGCCCTTGCGGGTCAACACCGACGGCGTAGCGGGATTGTCGCCCTCGGCCCAGGCCAGGGCGGGCGCGGCGAGGCCCGACGCCAAGGCGCCCAGCAGGAGTCGTCTCGAAACCATCTCATCCCCCGACGAGTGCAGCGGCTGTAATCCGTAATCCTGCCAGGGGAAGGTTAACTACGACGCAACGCCGGGCCTCAGAGCGGCAATTCGACGCGTTTGACCACGGTGCGCATGGCGATCGACGAGCTGACCCGGACGACGCCGGGAATTCGGGTCAGGCCCTGGGCGTGCACCCGCTCCAGGTCGTCGACGTCGGCCACCACCAACCGCAGCAGATAGTCCGAGCCGCCGGTCATCAGATAGCACTCGGCCACCTCGCGGACATTGGCGATGGCTTTCTCGAAGGCGCTGAGCGTCGCCTCGGCCTGGGACGACAGGGTGACGGTGACGAAAACGCTGAGCGGCAGGCCCACTGCCCGCTCGTCGATCACGGCGGCGTAACGCCCTATCACCCCCGCCTCCTCCAGCGCCTTCACGCGACGCAGGCAGGCGGATTCGGAAAGATTCACCGCCTCTGCGAGTTCCACATAGCTGGCCCGGCCCCGCCTCTGGAGCAGGTTCAGCAGCTTGCGATCAAAGGCGTCGAGGTTTGCCGCAGGTTTCTTCAACGCAAAGGCTCCATCGCGATGGAATCCTGCATACCACGGTTATGGGCGCATGAAATCCCCCAGGAACCTGCGTTCACTCAGGCGTAAACCAGCGTCAAAAGCCACTTGGAGGAGACTATCATGCGCGTTGGAGTGCCTTCCGAGATCAAACCGGGCGAACACCGGGTTGGCCTGACCCCCACCGCCGTGCGCGAGTATGTGGGTCACGGTCACTCGGTGCTGGTCCAGACCGGCGCGGGCCTCGGGGCCGGCTATGGCGACGACCTCTATGTCAAGGCCGGCGCGGCCATCGCGCCCGACGCCGACGCGGTGTTCGCGGGCGCCGAACTGATCATCAAGGTCAAGGAGCCGCAGAAGGTCGAGTGGGAGCGTCTGACGCCCCGCCACATCCTGTTCACCTATCTCCACCTGGCGCCCGACCCGGTGCAGACCGAGGGTCTGCTGGCTTCCGGCTGCGCGGCCATCGCCTACGAGACCGTCACCGACGCCAAGGGCGGCCTGCCGCTGCTGGCCCCGATGTCGGAAGTGGCCGGCCGCATCGCCGTCTTCTCGGCGGCTGAGACCCTGCTCAAGCACAACGGCGGCATGGGCCTGCTGCTCTGCGGCGTGCCCGGCGTGCCCCCGGCCCGCGTGGCGGTGCTGGGCGGCGGGGTGGTCGGCTCCAACGCCGCGCGCATGGCCGCCGGCCTGGGCGCCGAGGTGGTGGTGCTGGAACGCTCGATCCCGCGCATGCGCGAGCTGGACGACCTGTACCAGGGCCGCATCCTGACCCGCTATTCGACGATGGCGGCGGTCGAGGACGAGATCCTCAAGGCCGACGTGATCATCGGCGCGGTGCTGACAGCCGGGGCCGCGGCCCCCAAGCTGGTCAAGCGCGAACATCTGTCGAAGATGAAGCCGGGTTCGGTGCTGGTCGACGTGTCGATCGACCAGGGCGGCTGTTTCGAGACCAGCCACCCGACCACCCACGCCGAACCGACCTATACGGTCGACGGTGTCGTCCACTATTGCGTGGCCAACATGCCCGGCGCCGCGCCGCGCACCTCGTCCGAAGCCCTGGGCAACGCCACCCTGCCCTTCGGCCTGGCCCTGGCGGATCACGGCCTGGACGCGTTGAAGAGCAACATCCACCTGGCCAAAGGTCTTAACGTCCTGGCTGGCGAACTGACCCACCCGGCCGTGGCCGAGGCGCTGGGCAAGGCGTCGGTGGATCCCTATGGGGCCTGGAAGTAGGGTCCGGCCGCACCGAACCATCGTCTCCGGGGTCGTCCGAAGCTTTCGCCTCGCGACGGTTCTGGAGACGATTTTCGGCGGCAGGTCATTCCGCCGCCAGAGCTCGTGATCACGAAAACGCCGCGACCCAAGACTCCCGCGCGGCCACCAAAGCCATCGAATTTTTAGTGTTGTCAAAAACACGCCACTACAACAATAGTTGTGGGTTATCGCGTCTTTGAGACCTGTGGTTGCCTAGCGTCACACGCGCCAGTTCCTTGGCATAAGGCTAAACTTTTAGGGGGAGGCTCCATGCCTCGTTCGGACCGTGGTTTCATGGTGGGTGGCCCCGCGCGTCTGTACCAAGGCGCGATGGGCGACGCCTACCACGCACAGCGCGCGCAGTCGCGAGACGAGGCTGTCCAGGCGCAAAGAGCGATCGACTTCGCCGGCTTGTCCACGGAACAGGACGTCGTGCTTGATTTCGGCTGCGGCACCGGCGGCATACTGGGCACGCTTCCCGCCGCGCGAAAGATAGGCGTCGAGATCAACGAGCGGGCGGCCCAGGAGGCTCAAACGCGACTGGACGCCGTTCATCCGGCCCTCGCGGACGTGCCGGCCAATTCGGTCGACGTGATCATCAGCTTTCACGCTCTCGAACACGTCGGCCATCCGCTGACCGAGCTACAGGAAATGCGCCGGGTGCTCAAGCCGAAGGGCCGCCTGAGGATCATCGTTCCCTGCGAAACCCCGCTCTTCCACAAACCTCATCGCAAATGGAAGCCCGACGACATCGACATGCATCTCTACAGCTGGACGCCGTTGACCCTGGGCAATCTGATCTCCGTCGCGGGACTGCAGGTCGTCGCGACCGACATCGTGCCGATGTCGAGCGGCGGGCGCCTGGCGACCATGTTGAAGTCATCGCCGCGCCTGGCGATCGCCGCGCGGTGGCTGAAGGCGATACGCGCCAAGTCCCACGCGACCCAGCTCTTGATCACCGCCATCAAGGCGGAGTGAGGCGCCTGTGGCCGCCTAGGCCGCGAACCGTCCCAGATCCTGGTGACTCTCCACCAGGTCCAGCACGTCGTGCATCGAGAAGCCCGGATCGGCCGGATGGAGCGCGTCATAGATCGAGCGCGCGAAGGCCAGGTCGGCCGGCGTCTTCACCCGCCAGTCGTAGTGCGACCAGTCGCGGTGGGCCTTCAGGTGGGCCTGGCGAAAACGGTCGGGCCGCTCGCGGATGGCGGCGGTCGGCGAGATCATCGCCAAGGGATCGCGAACCTCGGCGGCGGCCATGCGCAGCGCCTCGACCGTGATCACCTCGACCTCGAGACCGGCTGGATAGGTGCGCTCCACGCGGTTGGAGGTGTAGGCCGCGCCGCTGACCTGGGCCAGACGGACGGCCTCGTCGATCACGGCCGGATCGACAAACGGCGCGTCGCCCTTGATGCGGACGATGTGGCTGACCGGACCGGCGGCCTCGGCGCAGCGGGCGATGCGGTCCAGGATGTCGCTGCCGGAACCGCGATGCACGGCGTAGCCGCGCGACACCACCAGCCCGGCCAGCCCATCGTCGGCGGCGTCGCTGCTGGTGGCGACGATGATCTTGTTCAGGCGCCGGGCGCCGCGCAACCGCTCGAGCTGGCGCAGGATCATCGGCTGACCCTGGAGGGTGGCGACGGCCTTGCCGGGCAGACGTTTGGAGCCCATGCGGGCCTGGACGACGGCGAGGATCATGGCGTTCGGCTCCCTCTTTGTTTCTCAGCGCTTCTTCCGAGGCTGAGCTTTGATTCGCCTGGGCGTCAGGCGACCCAACGTCGCGGGTCCAGGGCCACCGGATCGTCGATGGCCATGTCGTCCCAATCGAGGTCGGGCGGCGGACTGGAGGCGGCGGCGACCACGGCCGAGAGTTCAGCGGCCGAGGTGACGCCCACGAGGACGGCGCTGGCCTCGACGCGCGACAAGGCGAAGCCCAGGGCGGCCTGCAGCGGATCGGAACGGCCCTCGGCGATCATCCGGCGAACCTTCGACAGGCGGCCCGAGGCCCCCTTCAGCTGGGCGGGGACGCGATCGGGCGGCAGGAACAGCAGGCCGTTGAGGAAGATCGACCGCAGCTGCACCTCGACCCCCATGCCGGCGATGCGTTGCAGCGAGCCGTCGGCCAGCAGGCGCTGGTCGAGCAGGCTGGCCGGAGCTTGAAGAATGTCGGGCTTGAAGCGGCGGACCACGCCCACCGGATCGTCGCTGGCGTGGGCGGCGACGCCGATCTTGGCGAACAGCCCCTCGTCACGCAGGCGGGCCAGACGGTCCCAGACGGCCGAGCCGTGCGAGCCGAACAGTTCCGAGGGCGAAGACACGATGATGGCGTCGGCGCGTTCGACGCCCAGGCGGCGCAGGGACGCGCGGGCCTCGGCCTCGACGAAATCGGGGCCACGGTCGGCGCGGGCGGCCGACAGGGTGACGCGGAACGGGACGGGACGGGGAATCAGATCGCCCAGCACCTGCTCGGCGCGGCCGTAGTTGCCCGACACGTCCAGCACCGACAGACGGGCGCGGGCGGCGATGGCGAGGATGTCACGAGCTTCGGTTTCCGGCGATCGGGCGCGCGGCGACGCGCTCATGCCGTCCAGCCCGAACTGGGCGGCGGCTAGACCGAGCTTGGAAACGAAAAGCGACATGGAAATCCGTGCGGACTGAACACCAATGTCGGCAAGCCTACGCCCCAAGGTTTGAAGAAGGCGTTTCTGGAAACTTTCCGAGGCGTTAACATGCTTGGCAATGAACCCAACCGATCACGCCGACGCCGACGCGACCCTCGTCCCTGAGGCCGAGCCTTCCGATTGGCCTCTCCACGGCCTGGCGGACGACATGCGGCCGGCCCTGGCCGGCGCCCTGGCGCGGGGCCCGGCGGCCCTGGCGACCATCATTTTCCTGGGCGACGGCGGGCCCCGTCCAGTCGGGACCCAGATGGTGTTCGGGCAGGACGCATTGGGAGGGGGCAGCCGGGCGGGCTTCCTGTCGGGCGGCTGCATCGAGGCCGACGTCGAGGGCCACGCCCGGGCCTGCATGGTGGACGGACGGCCCCGACGGCTGGTCTATGGCGAGGGCAGTCCCTGGCCCGACATCCGCCTGCTGTGTGGCGCGCGGATCGAGATCCTGGTCGAACGAATCACCCCGGACGATTCGGCGGCCCGCGCGCTGCTGGCCCTGACGGCGGCGCGGGCCCCGGCGATCTGGATCAGCGACGGCGACCAGCGGCGTTGCGCCCCGGCCGCGGAAGACATCCAACCCTGGCCGGGAGCGTTTTCCCGTCGGTTCGATCCGCCGCCCCGGCTGGTGGTGTTCGGCGGCGACCCGACCGCCCTGGCCGTGGCCGGCCTGGGGGCGCAGTCGGGATTCCAGACGACCTTGGTGCGGCCCAAGGGTCCGACCTCGCCCCCTCCTCTGCCCGGCGTGGCCTATCGGCGTGACGAGGTCGCCGCCGCCGTGGCGTCGATCGGCCTGGACGCCTGGACGGCGGTGGCGATCTGCGGCCATGACGAGGCGATCGATCACCAGGCCCTGCTGGCCGCCCTGCCCTCGGCCGCGCCCTATGTC
>NZ_JBAPVS010000096.1:0-8336 GCF_049283275.1 Caulobacter sp.
CCGCCAAGGCAGCCAAGGCCCCTGCGTCAAAGTCGACCGTCAAATCTTCACCCGCGCCAAAGAAGTAGCGTGTAGGCTCACCGCTCGCCCGGCGCTTTGGCCGGGCCAGCGGGCGAGGCGCGCGTGGCGACTCCGGTGATCATGGTGCACGGCGCCTTCTGCGGCGGCTGGACGTTCGACTCGTTCCGCCAACCGTTCGAGGCCGCCGGCCACGTCGTCCACACCCCTGACCTTCTGGGGCATGGCGACGGCGCCCTGGTCGCCGGCCGTTCCATGATCGACTACGCCAAGCAGGTCGCCGCCCTGTGCGAGGCCTGTGAGGAACCGCCGGTGCTGATCGGCCACTCAATGGGCGGACTGGTGGCGCAGATGGCCGCGGCGCGCGCGCCCGTCTCGCGATTGATCCTGCTGGCCCCGTCTCCGCCGTGGGGGATCACGGGATCATCCCTGGAGGAGGCGGCTTCGGCC
Source organism: Caulobacter sp. (assembly GCF_049283275.1). Classification (GTDB taxonomy): domain Bacteria; phylum Pseudomonadota; class Alphaproteobacteria; order Caulobacterales; family Caulobacteraceae; genus Caulobacter. The sequence goes on from NZ_JBAPVS010000096.1 coordinate 469, forward strand.
GTCAGCTTCTATGCCCTGGGCCCCTATTGGCTGCAGGCCGTGGCGCCCGACTACGGCGTGGTCGAGAGCTACACCCTGGACCGCCTGCCCCGCGACGAGCGCAAGGTCCTCTACGCCCGGATGACCGCCGAGAGCGGCCGGGCGCTATGGGAAACGCTCAACTGGTTCATGGACCCGTTCATGACCACCGGCGCCAGCCCCGTGGGCGTGCCGACCCTGGCCATCGCCGGCGGCAAGGACGTGATCCATCCGCCGGCCACCGTCCGCCAGACCGCCGCGCGTCTGGGCGGCTCCTGCGAGGTCTTCGCGTCGATGAGCCACTGGCTGCCCGGCGAGCCGGGCTGGGAGGCCGTGGCCGAGACCTGCCTGGACTTCATCGCCGACGAGAGCCGCGTGGCGGCCTAGACCGGCTCAGTGGGCCGGCGTGAACAGCTTCAGCCCCAGGATGCCTGAGACGATCAGCGCCAGGCAGACCAGGCGCCCGGCCGTGGCCGGTTCCTTGAACAGCAGGATGCCGACAATGGCCGTCCCGACCGCGCCCACGCCGGTCCAGACCGCATAGGCCGTGCCCAGCGGCAACGACTTCACCGCCCAGCCCAGCAGGCCCATCGAGGCGACCAGACTGATCCCGGTCAGCACGGTGGGGATCGGACGGGTGAAGCCCTCGGTGAACTTCAGGCCCACGGCCCAGCCGATCTCGAACAGACCGGCGATGAAGAGGATGATCCAGGCCATGACCGGGCTCCCAGACTTCAGAGCGGGGTCGTCCCCGGAGAAAAGCAAAAGGCGCGGGGTCGTCCCCGCGCCTTCGACTAGATAGAACCCCTGGACTGGGGAGCAAGCCCCGATCCGTCGCGCTTAGCGGCTGGTGGTGCTGTACAGGACCTGGGCCTGCTCGTAGTTCTTGCCGATCGAGCTGTCGTCCAGCTTCTTCAGGCGCATATAGACCAGGCCGGCATGACCGTCGGCCCAGGCGTCGTCCCACGAGACCGTCAGGCGCTTGACGTCGCTGATCGTGAGGTCGTTGCGGATCAGGCGAAGCTGCGGCTTGTTCTCCCAGGTCGCCCAATCGTGCAGGGCGTTGGCCAGATGCTGGGCCTGGGCGTCGCCCTGGGCGTACTGGATGGTGACGGTGCAGACGTTCTTGTTGCTGCCCGGGTTGTCGATGGCGATCGAATACGGCTTGCCGATATCCATCACCCACTGCTCTTTTTTCTTCTTCATCCCGGCCGCCTTGGCCAGGCTCGGGAAGTCGCCGCCGACCACGGCCGGCTTGCAGACCTTGTCCAGCACGCCCAGCAGCTGCAGCGAGACCGGATCGGTGGTGGGCGGACCACGGGTCGGCTCGACATATTCCGGCGCGGCTTGGGCCGGCGGCGCGGCCACCGCGGGCGTGCCCGTCAGGGTGTCGGTCGGGGCGGCGGGCGTCTGCGTCGCCGGCGCGGCTGCGGGAGCAGCGGCCGGGGCGGGAGCGGTCGGAGCAGTCGGAGCGGTTTGCTCCTGGGCGACGGCGGTCGAAACCGCGCCGAGAGCAATCAGGCTGGCGAGCGCAAGGCGCATGGTCGAGTTATCCCCGTTAGGCAAGAGGTCGGCATTAAAACCGACAGGCGTTCCCTCGCAACCCTTATGGTGACGGATTAAGGCGGAGAATGGGTCACAAGCGTAATTTTCTCGCCTGAAGGGCGCGGCGGGAGGCCGCGGGGGCAGAACGCGGGCGATTGCACGCGCGTCTTCGTCGCGTTTCATCCCGGACGTGGCGACACGAACGGTCCGGCGACCTGGACAACGCTGTCGGCCAGCTTTCCGCCAAGGACTCTGGATTGGTAGCGCTACCGAATTTCTGCTTGCGACGTCGTCCGGCCGGGTATCTGCTTGGGCAAACGACCTTCGCGAACGCGCGGGCCAAGAACAAAGTGGGGAAGCGCATGAGTGGTCAGGCTGTGAGAAAGGTGATCGTCGCCGGCGGTGGTTCGGCCGGCTGGATGGCCGCCGCGGCGCTGTCGCGGCAACTGGGGCCGCTGCTCGACATCACCCTGGTCGAGTCCGACGAGATCGGCACGGTGGGCGTGGGGGAATCGACGGTCCCGACCGCCCGGACATTCAACGCCTTGCTCAAGCTGGACGAGCGCGAGTTCATGGCCGCCACCCAGGCGACTTTCAAGCTGGGCATATCGTTCGAGAATTGGGGGCAGATCGGCGACCGCTACATCCACTCCTTCGGTCAGATTGGAAAGTCCAACTGGCTCGGCCACTTCCATCACTTCTGGCTGGAAGCCCAAGCCCAGGGGTTTGGCGGCGATCTCGGCGACTATTGCCTGGAGTTGAAGGCGGCTGAGCAGGACAGGTTCTACACCGACGAAAACTCGCCGGTGAACTTCGCCTACCACATCGACGCCGCGCTCTATGGCCGCTACCTGCGCCGGAAGTGCGAGGACAAGGGCGTCCGCCGCGTCGAAGGCAAGATCACCAGCGTCAAGCAACGCGCCGACGACGGACACATCGAGGCGCTGGTGCTGGAGTCGGGCGAGGTGATCGAGGGCGATCTCTTCATCGACTGCACCGGTTTCCGAGGCTTGCTGATCAATGGTGCGCTGGGCGTCGGCTTCGAAGACTACGGCAAGTGGCTGCCCAACGACCGCGCCTGGGCGGTGCAGACCAGCTCGACCGTTCCGCCCGGGCCCTACACCCGCGCGATCGCCCACAAGGCCGGATGGCTGTGGGGCATCCCGTTGCAGGGCCGCGTCGGCAACGGCCTCGTCTATTCCAGCCAGTTCATGAGCGACGACGAGGGGCTGGCGATGCTCCACGACATGATCGAGGGCGAGATGCTGATCGAGCCCAAGCTGATCAAGTTCCGCGCCGGCCGCCGCCACAAGGCCTGGCACAAGAACGTCGTCTCGCTGGGCCTGGCCGCCGGGTTCATCGAACCGCTGGAGTCGACCTCGATCCACATGATCATGATCGCCATCCATCGCCTGCTGCAGCTGTTCCCGTTCCAGGGCTGCAACGACTCGATCAGCGACCGCTTCAACAATCTCGCCAACGACGAGATCGAGAAGATCCGCGACTTCATCGTGCTGCACTACAACGTCACCGAACGCACCGACAGCCCGTTCTGGAACCACTGCCGGACCCAGGAAATCCCCGACAGCCTGGCCCATCGCCTGGACCTGTTCCGCGAGAACGGCCAGGTCTTCCAGGCGCCCGGCGAGCTGTTCCAGGTGGACTCATGGCTGCAGGTGATGCTGGGCCAAAGGCTGCGGCCCCAGGGCCATCACCACATGGGCCGCCTGATGCCGCCCGAGCAACTAAAGCAGGCGCTCGACGATCTGAGCCGCAACATCACCAGCGCGGTGGAACGCCTGCCGCAGCACCAGGCCTTCATCGACCGCTACTGTCCGGCGTCCAGTTGGGCGGCCGAGTGACGGCGGCGGGGCCTCCCGCTGTCCTGCGATGCTCCAGACGCGAAACGGCCCGGACGCTTTCAAGTCCGGGCCGCCAAAGTCTTCGTGAGGAAAGCCGCCGCTAGGCCGCTTCGACCGCGTGTTCGGCCAGGATCGTGAAGCCGTCGGGACCGACGTCGGCGAAGCCGCCCTGGATGTCGAACAGCCGCACGGTCGAACCGTCGCGAACCGTGACCCGGCCTTCGCGCAGGGTGGTCATGAACGGCGCGTGGTTCGGCAGGACGCCGAAATCGCCTTCCGTGCCCGGAGCATCGACCTGGTCGACGTCCGCCGAGAACAGTTCACGCTCGGGCGCGACGAGGGAAAAGTGCAGCTTGGCCATTATTCGATGATCTCCACGGCGCCGAGCGCCGCCTCGATGTCTTCGTCGGTCTGGATCTCGGTTCCGCAGAACGGGCAGAAGCGGATGGTGGCCAGCACCACGCCGGTTTCGCCGTCCGCTTCCCGTTGACCCAGGTTGAGCAGGATCAACCCGCTGTCGTGCTCGATCAGCGCGTCTTCGGGATCCGAAGACACCGCATCCTCGAGCTCTTCGCAGCAGAAGTTGATCAGCTCGTGTTCGTCGGTCATTACGCTTCGCCGGCCAGCTTTTCAGCCTTGGCCACCGCTTCTTCGATCGGGCCGACCATGTAGAAGGCGGCTTCCGGCAGGTGGTCGTACTCGCCGTCCACGATGCCCTTGAACGAGCGGATGGTGTCCTTCAGCTGGACGAAGGCGCCAGGCGTGTTGGTGAACTGCTCGGCGACGTGGAACGGCTGGGACAGGAAGCGCTGGATCTTGCGGGCGCGGGCGACCGTCAGCTTGTCCTCTTCCGACAGCTCGTCCATGCCCAGGATGGCGATGATGTCCTTCAGGGCCTTGTACTGCTGCAGCACTTCCTGGACCGAACGGGCCACGTTGTAGTGCTCTTCGCCGATGACCAGCGGGTCCATGATCCGCGAGGTCGAGTCCAGCGGATCGACGGCGGGGAAGATGGCCTGGGCGGCGATGTCGCGCGACAGAACGGTGGTGGCGTCCAAGTGGGCGAACGAGGCGGCGGGCGCCGGGTCGGTCAGGTCGTCGGCGGGCACGTAGATGGCCTGGACCGAGGTGATCGAACCCTTGTTGGTCGAGGTGATGCGCTCCTGCAGGTTGCCCATCTCGGTGGCCAGGGTGGGCTGATAGCCCACGGCCGAGGGGATGCGGCCCAGCAGAGCCGACACTTCGGCGCCGGCCTGGGTGAAGCGGAAGATGTTGTCGACGAACAGCAGCACGTCCTTGCCTTCTTCATCGCGGAAGTATTCCGCGATCGACAGGCCCGTCAGCGCCACGCGGGCGCGGGCGCCCGGGGGTTCGTTCATCTGGCCGTAGACCAGGGCGCAACGCGAGCCTTCGGTCGAGCCGTTGATCTTCGGGTCCACGTTGACGTTGGACTCGATCATCTCGTGATAGAGGTCGTTGCCTTCGCGGGTGCGTTCGCCCACGCCGGCCAGAACCGAATAACCGCCGTAAGCCTTGGCGATGTTGTTGATCAGTTCCTGCATCGTCACGGTCTTGCCGACGCCGGCGCCGCCGAACAGGCCGATCTTGCCGCCCTTGGTGTAGGGGCACATCAGGTCGATGACCTTGATGCCGGTGACCAGCACTTCAGCGGTGTTGGTCTGCTCGGCGAACGAAGGCGCGTCGCGGTGGATCGTGCGGAAGATGTCCGACTTGATCGGGCCCTGCTCGTCGATCGGCTCGCCGATGACGTTCATGATGCGGCCCAGGGTGCCCGGACCGACCGGAACCCGGATCGACGCGCCGGTGTCGCGCACGGCCTGGCCGCGGACCAGGCCCTCGGTGGCGTCCATGGCGATGGCGCGGACGGTGTTCTGACCCAGGTGCTGGGCGACTTCGAACACCAGGCGCTGGCCCGAGGCGGTGTTGACCGTCTCCAGCGCGTTCAGGATCGCCGGCAGTTCGCCGGTGAACTCGACGTCGACGACGGCGCCGATGACCTGCACCAGCTTGCCGGTGGCCGCGCCGATCGTGGCGGGCTTTTCGCGGGTCGCGGCGGCCTTCGGGGCGGCGGCCTTGGGAGCGGCTTTGGCGGCGGCGGCCTTGGGGGCAGCGGCAGCGGCAGCCTTCGGAGCGGCGGGCTTCTTCACGGCGGCCGGCTTTGCAGCGGCGGCGGGAGCCTTAGCGGGGGTCTTGGCCATGGCGTTCAGGATCTTTCGTGCGTCTTCTGCGGGCGTTTTATGGTTGGGTTCAGGATCAGACGGCTTCGGCGCCGGAGATGATCTCGATCAGCTCCTTGGTGATCTGAGCCTGGCGGGAGCGGTTATATTCGAGGGTGTAGCGCTTGATCATGTCGCCGGCGTTGCGCGTGGCGTTGTCCATCGCCGTCATCTGGCTGGCGTAGAAGCCGGCCATGTTGTCGAGCAGGGCCGACAGGATCTGGACCGTCAGGTTGCGCGGCAGCAGGGTCTCGAGGATTTCCTCTTCCGAGGGTTCGTACTCGTAGACGGCGGACGGACCCGAGGTCGCTTCCGCGCCCTCAACCACGGCCGGGATCAGCTGCAGGGCGGTCGGGATCTGTTGAACCACCGACTTGAAGCGGCTGTAGAACAGGGTGACCACGTCCACGTCGCCGGCTTCGTAGAGCTTGGTGACGACGTCGGCGATGGGCTGGGCGACCGTCAGGGTGAACTGGCGATAGGCCGACAGGTCGAAATTCTCGACGATGCGGTCGGCATAGAGCCGGCGCAGCTGGGCGGTGGCCTTCTTGCCGACGCAGACGATCTTCACGTCCTTGCCCTGGGCGACCAGGCTGTCGATCCGCTCGCGCGCGGCGCGGACGATCGACGAGGTGAAGCCGCCGGCCAGGCCGCGATCGGCGGCGGCGACGATGATCAGGTGGCGCTGGTCACGGCCGGTGCCCGCCAGCAGGGCCGGAGCCCCGTCGCCCGACACGCCGGCCGCCAGGTTGGCGATGACGTTCTTCAGCCGGCGCGCATAGGGGCGCGCGGCTTCCGCGGCGTCTTGGCTACGGCGGAGCTTGGCCGCCGCCACCATCTGCATCGCTTTCGTGATCTTCTGCGTCGCCTTGACGCTTGCGATCCGATTGCGCATTTCCTTTAGGCTTGCCATCCGCCTATCAGACCTTCCTAAACAACCACCAGGTGCAGTCATCCATCACGGTCGTTCTTCTCCAGAAGAATCCGTAATCGACCAGCTGCAGGTCTGGGAACATATCCATGTAGAGCGAGCCAAAATCGTTCTTGAACAGAAGATCTTGTTCGCCACGGTAGGTAATCGTTTCGGCCTTCGGCGAAAAATACTCGGAGCAGAAGACGTACTTGGAAGCCACGCGGTGCACTTCGCGCATCGTCGCTTCCAGCTGGCTGGGATCGACGTGGATCAGGACGCCGGCCGTGAAGGCCATGTCCACCGCGCCGTCGGCCAGCGGGATGCTGTGACCGAAACCCTCGAACAACCGCTCGGCCGGCAGGACGCCGTTCTCGACCAATTGCTTGCGGGCCGAAGCATTGGGCTCGATGGCCCATTGCTCCATGTTCGACAGGGCCTGAAGGCCCAGGAGGTTGAGACCGACGTTGGGCCCCACTTCCAGGACGCTCTTGGGCATGTCGCCGGTCATGCGCCGAAGCACCTCGCCCCAAACCCGCGCACGGCCGCGAACGACCTCGGCTTCAGCGCCGCTACGTTGCGTGTAGCGGTCGCCGAACTCGCCGGACCATGCGTCCAAGGATTTGGGGTGATCAGCCATCGATCGCCTTAGGCGAAGGTCGCCGAGAAGCTGTCGAGCACGCTCTTCAGCGTGTTCTCCAGGTCCTTGTCGAGGGCCTTCTTGGTGCGGATGCCGTCCAGCAGGTCCTTGTGCTGGCTGTGCAGGCGAGCCAGCAGCTCGCTTTCAAACCGGCGGACCGACGAGGTCGGGATCTTGTCCAGATAGCCGCGCGTGCCGGCGTAGATCACGCAGACCTGCTCTTCGACGGCTTGCGGCGCGTATTGCGGCTGCTTCAGCAGCTCGGTCAGGCGCTCGCCGCGGGCCAGCAGCTTCTGGGTCGAAGCGTCCAGGTCCGAGCCGAACTTGGCGAAGGCGGCCATTTCGCGATACTGGGCCAGTTCGCCCTTAATCGCGCCGGCCACTTGCTTCATGGCCTTGATCTGGGCCGACGAACCGACGCGCGACACCGAGATGCCGACGTTCACGGCCGGGCGGATGCCCTGGTAGAACAGGTCGGTTTCCAGGAAGATCTGGCCGTCGGTGATCGAGATCACGTTGGTCGGGATGTAGGCCGACACGTCGTTGGCCTGGGTTTCGATGATCGGCAGAGCCGTCAGCGAGCCCGAACCGTTGTCTTCGTTCAGCTTGGCGGCGCGCTCCAGCAGGCGGGAGTGCAGGTAGAACACATCGCCCGG
>NZ_JBAPVS010000097.1:0-4995 GCF_049283275.1 Caulobacter sp.
CGCCCCGGGGGGCTTGTCCGCGCGGAGCGCCCCTGGGAGCGTCTGAGCGCGGAGCGCTCTTTGGGCCATCTTGGCGCGCAGCGCCCTTGGGACCCTCTGAGCGAGGCCCGGCCGACTTGGCCATGCCGGGCTTGGACCACACCTTGCCGGGTTCGCCGGGCTTTCCCGCGCCCGCCGCCTTGACCGTGCTGGGCTTGCCGCCCGGACGCGCGCCGCCGGGCTTTCCGCCGGTCTTGGCCGGACCGTCGCCCAGCGGCTTGTAGCCATTGGCCCGCAGCGCGCCGGGCTTGGGCTTGTCGCCCCCTCTGGCGGGCCGCGCGTCCTTGCCCTGGGCCGTGCGCTTGTCGGCCGCGTTCTTCTCGGCCATCTCCCGGTCGCGGACCCGCTTGGCGGCGGCGTCGCGGTAGGACAGCGGCTTGGGGCCGATCATCTTGCTCTCGATCGACTTCTTGACGGGCCGCACGGGCTCGCGGCCGGCGATCGCCGGCTTCTTCTTGGGCTTGGCCCAGCCCGGCTTGCGGACGAACTTCTCTTCCTCGACCCTTTCGTCGGGGATCAGGATCGAGGTCTGGACCGCCTTGTTGGTGCGCGGCACGCCGCGGCGTTGCATGTCGCCGCCGCCCGCCGTGCCGACCGCCTTCAGCGGATCGGCCACGCCGATGAATTGCGGCTTGTCGCCCTTGGGCATGTTCTCTTCGGCGACGATGCCTTCCAGCAGCTCGCGGATCACCCGAGGGCCGACCTCCTCGACCTGGCCGGGCAGCAGCGTGCCCAGGGCGAACGGGCCGTAGGACAGGCGGATCAGGCGGTTGACCTTCAGGCCGATGGACTCCAGCACCCGGCGCACTTCGCGGTTCTTGCCTTCGCTCAGCGACAGGGTGATCCAGATGTTCTTGCCGCCGCCGGCCTTTTCCTGGGCCTTGTCGAGACGGGCCTCGATCGGGCCGTAGCGGACGCCCTCGACGGTGCATCCGTCCTTCAGCCGGTCCAGCTTGGCCTGGGTGGTGTCGCCGAAGGCGCGGGCCCGGTAGCGGCGGACCCAGGCGTTGTTCGGCATCTCCAGGGCCCGCGACAGGGCGCCGTCGTTGGTCAGCAGCAGCAGGCCCTCGGAATTGAGGTCCAGGCGGCCGACCGAGATCAGGCGGGGCAGGTCGCGCGGCAAAGCCTGGAACACCGTCGGGCGCTGCTTGGGGTCGTTGTGGGTGGTCATCAGCCCGGCGGGCTTGTGATAGCGGAAGACGCGCGTGGCTTCCGGCGCATCGATCATCTTGCCGTCGACGGTCAGGATGTCGTCGGGGCGGACCTTGATGGCGGGGGTGGTCAGCACTTCGCCGTTCAGGGCGACCCGGCCGTCCTCGATCAGCCGCTCGACCGCCCGTCGCGAGGCCACGCCGGCCCGAGCCAGCATCTTGGCGACCCGCGCGCCGTCTCCGTCGTCGTCTTGACCCGGAATGGCGTTGTCATGCAGGTGGGGCTGGTATTTGTCGGTCACGGCGTCGTCCTTCAAGGGCTTGGCGCATCTCACGATGGGCGGTTTCTAATGCGCACCGATCCGGCCATGGATCAAGAAGGGCGGGATCTGACGGCCATGGCCCTGGCCCTGGACGAAGCCCGCGCCGCCGCCGAAGCCGGCGAGACGCCGGTGGGGGCGGTGATCTTCGATCCGGCGACCGGCGAGATCCTGGCCCGGGCCGGCAACGGACCGATCGGCGCGCACGATCCCACGGCCCACGCCGAGATCGCCGCGATGCGGATCGCCGCCGCCAAGCTGGGCAACTATCGCCTGACCGACCTGACCCTGGTGGTGACGCTGGAGCCCTGCGCCATGTGCGCCGGGGCGATCAGCCATGCCCGGATCGGCCGGGTGGTGTTCGGCGCCGAGGACCCCAAGGGCGGGGCGGTGGTCCACGGGCCGCAGTTCTTCGCCCAACCCACCTGCCACTGGCGTCCCGAGGTCACCGGCGGGGTGATGGCCCAGGAGAGCGCCGACCTGCTGAGGGGGTTCTTCCGGGAACGGCGGAAGAAGTAGGCCTAGTTCACCAGCGCCGAACCGAGCAGCACCTTCGCGCCCTTGCGGCCCAGCACCTTGTCTGCGGCGTCCTGCATCTTGCCGCCCAGATAGTCCAGGTCCGGCGCCGCGCCGCGCCGCATGCCGGCGGTGTAGGTCATCAGCACCTGGGCGAAGGCGGCGCGCAGGCGGGGCTCCGACTGCCGGACGCGTTCCATCACGGCCGGATCGAGCGCCTCGACGCCGGCTTCCATCGTCATGACGCCACGGCGCCCGTCGCGGCGGATGGTGGTGGCGGTCAGGGGCTGCAGGGCGAAATAGGTCGCCATCACCTTCTTCTCCTCCTTGCCGGAATTGGCCAGGGCGGGAGGAGCGGCGAGGCTGGCGGCGGCCAGCAGCGACAGGATGGATAGGACAAGAGCGCGGCGCATGAGCCCCTTTTGGCACGACGGGGTTGACGTCCTCTTTACGTCTAGCGGGCACAAAGGGGCGTTAACCATGAATCGTCCCGCGCGCGGCAAATCACGCAACGCTCGCGGCGGAGGCGCAGGAGATTGAAATTGGGGCGTTTTTCACCGAAGAAGCTCGATCTGGACGGTAAGGTCATCCTGGTGACCGGCGGCACCGGTTCGTTTGGTCGCCGCTTCATCGAGACCGTCCTGCGACGCGCCGACCCGCGAAAGGTGATCATCTATTCCCGCGACGAATTGAAGCAGAGCGACATGCAGATGGAGCTGCGCGAGCAGTTCGACGAGGCGACCTACGGCAAGCTTCGGTTCTTCCTGGGGGACGTGCGTGATCGCGAGCGCCTGACCCTGGCCCTGCGCGGCGTCGACATCGTCATCCACGCCGCCGCCCTCAAGCAGGTGCCGGCCGCCGAATACAATCCGTCCGAGTGCATCCACACCAACGTGCTGGGCGCCGAGAACGTGGTCTGGGCCAGCCTCAACAACCACGTCAAGCTGGTGGTGGCCCTGTCGACCGACAAGGCCTGCAACCCGATCAACCTGTACGGCGCGACCAAGCTGGCCTCGGACAAGACCTTCGTGGCGGCCAACAACCTGTCGGGCGACATCGGCACCCGCTTCGCGGTTGTTCGTTATGGAAACGTCGTGGGGTCGCGCGGCAGCGTGGTGCCGCTCTACAAGCGCCTGCTGAGCCAGGGCGCGGCCGAGCTGCCGGTCACCGACCCGCGGATGACCCGGTTCTGGATCACCCTGAACGAGGGCGTGGAGTTCGTGCTGTCGTCGCTGGAGATCATGCGCGGCGGCGAGATCTTCGTGCCCAAGATCCCGTCCATGACCATGCCCGACCTGGTCAAGGCCATGTCGCCGAAAGCGGAGATCAAAGTCATCGGCATCCGTCCGGGCGAGAAGCTGCATGAGATGATGATCAGCGCCGACGACGCCCGCGCCACGGTCGAGCTTTCCGATCGCTACGTCATCGAGCCCACCTTCGTGGAATATCCGCGCAAGCCGTTCCGCGGCGAGGCGGACGCCAAGGACGTGGCCGAGGGCTTCAGCTACAGCAGCGACAACAACGACGACTGGCTCAGCGAGGACGGTCTCAACGCCATGCTGGCCGAGAAGGCCTGATGAGCAATCCGCCGTTCCTGCCCTACGGCCGTCAGACCATCGAGGACGACGACGTGGCGGCGGTCGCGGCGGCCCTGCGCGCCGACTTCCTGACCACGGGGCCGACGGTCGAGGCCTTCGAGGCCGCCTTCAAGGCCAAGGTCGGGGCCGAGCACGCGATCGCCGTGGCCAACGGCACGGCCACCCTGCACCTGGCCATGCTGGCCCTGGGGGTCGGCCAAGAAAACGGGGGGGAGGGCGACGTCTGCATCGCGCCCTCGGTCACCTTCCTGGCCACCGCCAACTGCGCCCGCTATGTCGGGGCCGAGGTGGTGTTCGCCGATGTCGATCCGGACAGCGGCCTGATGACGCCGGAAACCTTGGCCGACGCCCTGAAGCGCGCGGCCCAGGGTCCGTTTGCGGGCCGTCGGGTCCGAGCCGTGCTGCCGGTCCACCTGCGCGGCGACGTTTGCGATTTGCCGGGCCTGAAGGCCCTGGCTGACGGCATTGGCGCGGTTCTGGTCGAGGACGCGCCCCACGCCCTGGGCTCGGTCGCGACCTTCGACGGCGTCGCCCATCCGGTCGGCGACGGCGCCTTCTCCAGCTTCGCCAGCTTCTCGTTCCACCCGGTCAAGACCCTGGCCACCGGCGAGGGCGGCATGCTGACCACCAACGACGCGGCCCTGGCGGCGAGGGCGCGATCCCTGCGCGGCCACGGCATGGTGCGCCCGGCCGGGGCCGAGCCCTGGGTCTATGAGATGCCGGAGCTGGGCTTCAACTACCGCATCCCCGACGTGCTCTGCGCCCTGGGGATTTCACAGCTGTCCAAGCTGGACCGCTTCGTGACCCGCCGGCGGACCCTGACGGCGCTGTACGCCGAAAAGCTGGCCGCCCTGGCGCCGATCGTGCGTCTGGCGACCAGCCCGGCCTGGTCCGACCCGGCCCTGCATCTGCTGACCGTGCTGATTGATTTCGAAGCCGCCGGCACGACCCGCCGCGCGGTGGTCGAGGCGCTGAAGGCCCAAGGCGTCGGCAGCCAGGTCCACTACATCCCGGTGCACGGCCAGCCCTATTACCAGACCCGCTACGGCGCCCTGGACCTGCCCGGCGCGGAGGCCTGGTACGCCCGCTGCCTGACCTTGCCGCTGTATCCGACGATGGCGGACGGCGATGTGGATCGGGTGGTTGAGGCGCTGGCGGGGGCTCTCACCTAACTCAACAAGGCCCATCATTCCCGCCCTTGTGGCGGGAACCCCTCAATCCGTCGCAAGGGCGGGAATGACGGACATAAAGGGTAAGTCATCCCCTTCCGATCTCCGTCCGCAGGGGTGAGGCCATGCCTTAATGCAGACGTTCCGAAGGTCCGCGATGGGTGGAAGTCGGACAGATCCTCCCCCTCTGGGGGAGGTGGCC
>NZ_JBAPVS010000098.1:0-8320 GCF_049283275.1 Caulobacter sp.
GGGGGAGGTGGCCCGAAGGGCCGGAGGGGGCTTGCCGCCCGATGATCCACCTTCGCACCCGCCTGTTCATTCCCCGCCAGATCAAACGGTGGCTGCCGACCTCGCTGTTCGGCCGCAGCTTGCTGATCATCGTCCTGCCCGTGGCGGTCATGCAGATCGCCGTCACCTGGGCGTTCTTCGACGCCCATTGGGAGACCGTCACCAGCCGCCTGTCCGAGGGCCTGGCCGGCGACGTCGCCTGGGCGGTGCAGACCTACAAGGACGACCCTTCGCCCGAGGCCTTGGACAAGATGGCCGAGCGGGCCGAGAACTCGATGTCGCTGTCGATCGCCCTGCAGAAGGGCCGCAAGCTGCCGACCAACCAGCGGCCGTCGCTCTTCGCCTCGCTGGACCGTTCGCTGCGCACGGCCCTGGACGAGCGGCTGGACGACCCGTTCTGGTTCGACACCACCCGCTATCCCGGCCATGTCGACATCCGCGTGCAGGTCGACGAGGGGGTGCTGCGGATCATCGCCCCGCGCGACCGGGCCTTCGCCACCCAGGGCCATATCTTCATCCTGTGGATGGTGGTGGCCACCCTGCTGCTGACCGCGGTGGCCATCCTGTTCATCCGCAACCAGGTGCGGGCCATCGAGCGGCTGGCCGACGCCGCCGACGCCTTCGGGCGCGGCATAGACCAGGCCGCCTTCAAGCCGCACGGCGCGCGCGAGGTGCGCAAGGCGGCCCAGGCCTTCCTGGCCATGAAGGCCCGCATCCAGCGCCATATCGAGCAGCGCACCGCCCTGCTGGCCAGCGTCAGCCACGACCTGCGCACGCCCCTGACCCGGCTGAAGCTGGAGATCGCCCTGGCCGAGCCCAGCCCGCAGCTGGAGGCCATGTCGCGCGACCTCTCCGAAATGGAGCACATGATCGACGAGTACCTGGCGTTCGCCCGGGGCGAGGGCGGCGAGGAGGCCCGCCAGGTCATGCTGCGGCCGCTGATCGAGGGCGTCTGCGAGGGCGCGGCCCGGTCCGGCGCCAAGGTCGAGGTGTCGATCGGCGACGACCTGTCGGCCATCCTGCGGCCCCAGGCCTTCAAGCGGGCGCTGGCCAACCTGATCGACAACGCCGCCGCCCACGGCGAGACCGTGCGGGTCTCGTCCACCGCCGCCCCGGCCGGCGGGGTGTGGATCTTCGTCGACGACGACGGTCCCGGCATTCCCGACGACCGCCACGAGGAGGCGTTCCGTCCGTTCAACCGCCTGGACGAGTCTCGGAACCAGAACGAGAAGGGCGTGGGCCTGGGCCTGGCCATCGCCCGCGACATGGCGCGGGGCCTGGGCGGCGAGCTGACCCTGCAACGCTCGCCGATGGGCGGATTGCGGGCCGTGCTGAGGTTGCCGGGATAGGCTGAAATCGGCGCGCCCCGCGAAGGCCGCAAGACCCTCGGCTCAGGACTTGGCCTTGGGATTGACCAGCTCGGGCGCGGTTTCGGCCGGCTCGGGCGCGCCCGCCAGGGTTAGATCGAACACCGAGCCGCCCGGCCCCGTCTCGACCAGGGCCAGGTCGCCGCCATGGCCCTGGGCCAGCTCGCGGGCGATGGCCAGGCCAAGGCCCGTGCCGCCGCGCCGCACCGAGCCCACGAACGGCTGGAAGAGGTTGTTGCGCGCCTTCTCCGGCACGCCGGGGCCGTCGTCGGACAGCCGCAGGACGCTCATGCCCTCCACGCGGCGCAACTCGACGAACACCCGCCCCTTGCCGCCGCGATCGGGCGCGCCCTCGATGGCCTCGCGGGCGTTGCGCAGCAGGTTCGTCAGGATGCGGTGCAGCTGGTCGGGATCGGCGATCACCTGCTCGCGGCTGTCGATCACCGTCTCCAGGGCCACGCCGGAGGGCTGCAGGCCGGAATCCTCGGCGGCCATGTCCAGGGCCGCGCGCAGCGGCGTGGCGCGCAGGGCCGGAGCCGGCTCCTTGGACTTGCCATAGGCCATCACGTCGCTGGCCAGGGTGATGGCGCGGTCCAGGGCCCGCTCCAGGCGCGGCAGGGCCTGGGCCACCTTGGGGTCGCCCAGGGCGGCCAGGCGGTCGGACGCCATCTGGGCGCTGGTCAGCATGTTGCGCAGGTCGTGATTGATCTTGGCCACGGCCTCGCCCAGGGCGGCCAGCCGGGCCTTGGCCTGCAGGGCGGTGATCAGGTCGGTCTGCATCATGTCCAGCTCGCGCTCGGCGCGGCCGATCTCGTCGCGGCGGCGCGAGACCACCACGCGGGCGGCGGGGTCCTCGGGATTGGCGCGGAACCGCTCCATGGCCTGGGTGATGCGCTGCATGGGCCGCACCAGCAGGAAGTTCAGCGCCAGATAGATCAGCACCCCGGCCAGGCCCGCCACGAAGATCGTCACCCCGGCCAGACGGCCCAGATAACCGACCAGCAGCGCCTTCAGCTGGGCGTCGGGCAGGACGATCTCGACGAACTCGGCCTCCTGGCGGAAGCGCGGCTCGGCCATCACCCGCACCATGCTGCCGGGCGCGCTCTTCAGGGTGAAGAACGGGGCGGCCAGCCACGATCCGGAGTTCTGGCGGCGCAGATCGACCAGATAGGGCGTCTTGATCTTCAGTCCGCGCGGCTCGGTGGGCAGCACCAGGCGGCGGGCGCCGTCGACCTCCAGCGCCACGATCACCACCCCGGCCTGGTCGAGCAGCTTCTGGGACACCCGGTCGGTCACCCGGCGCTCGGGATCGGCGTCGGCGATGGTCGAGGCCAGTTCGGCGGCCCGGACGCGGTCCAGCAGCCATTGCTTCTCGAAATCGGCGAGGGCCGGCGGCAGGATGAACGCGGCGGCGATGGCCACGAACAGGGCCGTCAGCAGCAGCAGGCGCGCCGACAGGCCTCCAGGCCACGGGAAGCGACGCCCTGGCTTGGGATGTTCCGGAACTGACGGTGCGACCGGCTCGGTCATGCGTCTGGGTTACTTCACGTCTGGGGCTTGGGCAACGCGGCGGTTTCGCCAATAGCGCCACAGGGGCGGCAGCAAGGCCAGGCCGCCCATCGCCGCGATCGGCAGATAGATGCGCGGCGAGAACAGGGTGTGCATCGTCACCGGCTCGCCGCTGGCGAAGATGTGGCCCAGGCCCGCACCGATGCCGGCATAGACGAACGAGCTGGGGATCATCCCCAGGAACGAGGCCAGAAGATAGGTGCGCACGGGGATGTTCATCAGGCCCGAGGCGACATTGACCAGCAGCAGCGGGAAGGCCGGGATCAGCCGCAGGGTCAGCAGGTAGGAGAAGGCGTCGGCCTTGAAGCCCTCCTCGATCCGGGACAGCAGGGCGCCGGGCTTCTTGCGCAGGAAGTCGCCGAAGGCCGTGCGGCAAACCAGATAGACCACGGTCGAGCCGCCCGTCGCGCCGGTCACCGCCACCGCCCCGCCGCCGATCGGTCCGAACAGGAAGCCGCCGGTCAGCGACAGGATCAGGGCGCCCGGCAGCGAGATCGACACCGTGGCCACATAGAGCAGGATGTAGATCACCGCCGTCTTCAGCGGATTGGCCGCGGCGTAGGTCTGCAGGGCCTGGCCCTGGGCCTGCAGGGTTTCCAGGCTGAGCCTGCCCGCCAGGCCGGTGACCAGGGCCACGGCCAGCAGGATCAGCAAGGCGGCCAACGGCCCGAAGCGCCGCAGCCAGGCCAGGGCGGTGTCAGGCGTCATCGGGCGCCGATCGCGTCGGTCACCGAGGCGAAGCCCTCGGCGCGCAGGCGGGCGGCCAGGTCGGCCTTGATCCGCTGGACCAAGCCCGGCCCGCCATAGACCAGAGCCGAATAGAGCTGCACGACGCAGGCCCCGGCGCGGATCTTGGCCAGGGCGTCCGCGCCGCTGGCGATCCCGCCCGCGCCGATCAGGACCAGGTGACCGCTATTGGCCGCGTGGAAGCGGGCCAGCATCGCGGTGGAGGCGGTCAGCAGGGGCTTGCCGGAAAGACCGCCGCTTTCGCCCTTCAGGGGCGAGATCAGGTCGGCGGGCCGGGCGATGGTGGTGTTGCTGACGATGACGCCGTTCAGGCCGTTGGCCTTGACGGTGTCGACGATGGCCTCGACCTCGCCGTCCTCAAGGTCGGGCGCGACCTTCAGGAAGATCGGATAGTCGACCGTGCCGGCCGCCTTCAGCAGGCCGCGCGCCTCGGCGATCCTGCCCAGAAGCTCCTCCAGCGCCGCCTTGGTCTGCAGGGCGCGCAGGCCCGGGGTGTTGGGCGAGGAGATGTTGACGGTGAAATAGTCCGACAGGCCCCACAGCCGCGTCAGGCCGGTGACATAGTCGGCGATGCGGTCCGCGGCGTCCTTGTTGGCGCCGATATTGGCCCCCACCACGGCGTCCCTGTGCTTGCCGACCCGCTGGGTCTTCAGGGTCGACAGGCGCGCGGCGAACGGCTCGAGCCCCTCGTTGTTGAAGCCCATGCGGTTGATCACCGCCTGGTCCTCGGTGAGCCGGAACAGGCGCGGGCGGGGATTGCCGGACTGGGCCAGGGGCGTGACCGTGCCGCATTCCACGAAGCCGAAGCCGGCCCGGGACATGGCGGCGGGGACCTCGGCGTTCTTGTCGAAGCCGGCGGCCAGGCCCACGCAGTTGGACAGCGCCATGCCAGCGATCGTGCAGGCCAGGATGGGGTCGTCGACGTCGGTCTGGCGTGGGCCCAGGCCCATCTTCAGCCCCTTGATCGCCCAGCCGTGGGCGTCCTCGGGATCCAGCGCGTGAAGGGCGCGCGAGGCGATGTCGTGAAGGCTCATGCGGACAGCTCGCCCAGGATCGGCACGCCGTCGGCGTCGAGAGCCAGAGCCCGCTCGGCGCTCACCTCGTCGACCTTCAGGTCGCGGAACAGGTGCGGGAACAGGTCTCCGCCGCGCGAGGCCTCCCACTTCAGGGCTTCGCCCAGGTCGTCGGCTTCGACGGTCAGCAGCATCAGGCCGGTTTGGCCTTTGAAATAGAGCTCGGCCGTTCGCTGGGCGGTGTCGTGGCCGGAGAAGTGGATGAAGCCGTCGGCCAGGTCGACCGCCGAGCCGGCGAAGGTCCCCGCGGCGCGGGCCGCGTCCCACTCGGTCTTCGGGAGGATCTTGTAGATCTTGCTCATTCGCCGCCGTGTCCGCCGTTTTCCGAAGCATAGAACAGGTGGCTCAAGGTCGGGGCTCCATCGGGGGCGATCGAAAAGACCGCGACGGTCGCGGTGGGAAACTTGCCGCGCAGCTGGGCCAGCTTGGCGGGATCGGCCGGTCCGCCCAGGGCCAGGCGCAGGGCCAGTTCGTGCAGGCCGGGATTGTGGCCCACGACCATGACGGTCCCGCTGTCGGGCGCTTCCTCGCGAATCGTCGCCAGCACGTCCTGGGCCTCGGCGTGGTAGAGGGCGCGGCGGGTTTCGACCCGGGTTGTGGGAAAGGCCGGCGCGGCCGCGTCCCAGGTCTGGCGGGTCCGGCGGGCCGAGGAGACCAGGGCCAGGACGGGCGACAGGCCGGCCTTGGCCAGCACCTTGCCCATCAAGGCCGCGTCGTTCTGGCCGCGCGGCGCCAGGGCGCGCTCGAAATCGCCGCCCGAAGCGGCGTGCTGCTCGGCCTTGCCGTGGCGCATGAGGATCAGTCGGTCCATGACCCTCCATAGCCTTCACCGGAGCGCTCCGGAAGCGCGCGGTTGACACGGAAGGCGCCAAGCGGTCCAAGGCGGGCATGGCAAATCTCGATTTCGCCGGGGCTGTGCTTTCCGAGGGCGGAACCTGGCGGTTCCCGCCCAATCAACCCTTGCGGCTCGACTCCGGCGCCCAGCTGGAAAACCTCGAGATCGCCTATCGCACCTGGGGCACGCTGAACGCGGACGGAACCAACGCCGTCCTGATCTGCCACGCCCTGAGCCTGGACCAGCACGTGGCCGGCGTTCACCCCGTCAGCGGCAAGGCCGGCTGGTGGACCCGCCTGGTCGGCCCCGGCAGGCCGATCGACCCGGCCCGCCACTTCATCATCTGCTCCAATGTGATCGGGGGGTGCTCCGGCTCGACCGGACCCGCCTCGATCAATCCGGCCACGGGCAAGCCCTATGGCCTGAGCTTCCCGGTGATCACCATCGCCGACATGGTGCGCGCCCAGGCCATGCTGGTCGAGGCCCTGGGCGTTGAAACCCTGCTGTCCGTGATCGGCGGCTCGATGGGCGGCATGCAGGTCCAGCAGTGGGCGGCCGACTATCCGGGCAAGCTGTTCAGCGCGGTGATCGTCGCCTCGGCCGCGCGTCACTCGGCCCAGAACATCGCCTTCCACGAGGTGGGCCGCCAGGCGATCATGGCCGATCCCGACTGGAAGGCCGGCGCCTATGCGCAGGGCAAGTCGCGCCCGGAAAAGGGCCTGGCCGTCGCCCGGATGGCCGCCCACATCACCTATCTGTCCGAGGCGGCCCTGCAACGAAAGTTCGGCCGCGAGCTGCAGCGCGACGGCCTGTCCTGGGGCTTCGACGCCGATTTCCAGGTGGAAAGCTATCTGCGCCACCAGGGGGCCAGCTTCGTCGACCGCTTCGACGCCAACTCGTATCTCTACATCACCCGGGCCATGGACTATTTCGACCTGGCCGCCGGCCATGGCGGGGTGCTGGCCCAGGCCTTCGCCGGGGCGCGCCACGCGCGGTTCTGCGTGCTGTCGTTCACCAGCGACTGGCTGTACCCGACCGCCGAGAACCGCCACATCGTCCGCGCCCTGACCGCCGCCGGCTGCCGTGCCGCCTTCGTCGAGATCGAGAGCGACAAGGGCCACGACGCCTTCCTGCTGGACGAACCGGTGATGGACGCGGCGCTGCACGGCTTCCTGAGTTCAGTGGAACGTGAGCGGGGGCTCTAGATGATCCGCGAAGACTTCAAAGAGATCCTGCGCCTCGTCCGCCCAGGCTCGCGCGTGTTGGACGTCGGCTGCGGGGAGGGCGTGCTGCTGGACCTGCTGACCCGGGAAAAGCAGGTCGACGGCCGGGGGCTGGAGATCAGCGCCGCCGGGGTCGCGGCCTGCATGTCGCGCGGCCTGTCGGTGGTGCAGGGCGACGCCGACCAGGACCTGGACCACTTCCCCGACCGCACCTTCGACTACGCGGTGCTGTCCCAGACCCTGCAGGCCACGCGCCGGCCCCGCCATGTGCTGGACGAGCTGCTGCGGATCGCCGACCACGCCGTGGTGTCGTTCCCCAACTTCGGCCACTGGCGGGTGCGCTGGTCGCTGCTGCATCGCGGGCGGATGCCCGAGACCGAGGCCCTGCCGCTGCCCTGGTGGGCCACGCCCAACATCCACCTGTGCACCCTGGCCGACTTCCTGGCCCTGACCGAGGATCTGGACGTGCGCATCGACGCCTGCGCCGCCTTCGCGGGCAACGGCCCGGCCCGGCAGATCGACCCGACCAGGACGCTGGAGAACTGGCGGGCGGAAACCTGCCTGTTCATGCTCAGCCGCAATCCCGCCCCCGCCGGTGTTTTGGCTTCAGCGGAACCTCCAGCGACTTCAGGCGATCTCTTCGACGGATGAAGCTTCGTCTCATGACGTACAATGTCCACCGTTGCGTGGGCACGGACCGCAAGCTCGACGTCGAGCGTGTGGCCGAGGTCATCGCTGCGGAGAACGCCGACGTGGTGGCGCTTCAGGAGCTGGACGTCCGCCGGGCCCGCACCCGGGGCGTGGACCAGGCCCACCGTCTGGCCGAGCTTCTGAAAATGCGCTCGCACTTCCACCCGGCCATGGCCGTGGAGGAAGAGCTTTACGGCGACGCCATCCTGACCGCCCTGCCCGAGACGAAGGTCAAGGCCGGCGGCCTGCCGCTGTATCCGCTCATTCCCGGCCTGGAGCCGCGCGGCGCGATCTGGATTACCGTCGATGTGGGCGGAACCCCGGTCCAGATCATCAACACCCATCTGGGCCTGGTGCCACAGGAGCAGAAGCGCCAAGCCGCCGCCTTGCTGGGCGAGCAGTGGATGGCGCACGAGGACTGGAAGGCGCCGGGCATCCTGCTGGGCGACTTCAACGCCACGCCCTATTCGGCGACCTATCGCCTGCTGAAGACCGTCCTGCGCGACGCCCAGACCCCGACCCCGACGTGGCGCCAGGCCCCGACCGCGACCTTCCCCTCGAACTTCCCGTTCATGCGCATCGACCACGTCTTCCTGACCAAGGGCGTAGAGACGGTGCGGGTCCACTCGCCCTACGGCCCCCTGGCGCGGACCGCCTCGGACCACCTGCCGCTGGTGATCGACCTGGAGATCACGGGCGCCTGAAGGTCGGGGACATGCCCTCGCGGCGTGTCCCCTTCCAAGAGCGCCGCGTCCGGTCATGGGGACACGCCGCAAG
>NZ_JBAPVS010000099.1:0-5787 GCF_049283275.1 Caulobacter sp.
GATCTTGCCCCTGTCGCCGGATCTGCGGGCCCTGGCTCGCCTGGCTCAGGACGGCGCGCCCACCCGCGCCGGCCTGGCCGCCGAGTTCGAGACCCTGGCCGCCCGCGCCGCCGTCTCGGCTCGCGACCCCGGCCGCAATGCCGATTTCCTGGCCCGGTTGCGACACGCCTTGTCCAGCATCGTCTCGATCCGCCAAGTCGGCTCGACGCAGGGCGGAATGCCCGACGCGGTTCTGTCGCGCGCGCAAAACCTGCTGAACGAGGGCGATATCGAAGGGGCGCTGACCGCCCTGGGAAGCCTGCCGACCGGGGCCCAGGCCGTGCTGGCGCCTTGGCGCGCCGCCGCCGAGCGGCGGGTCGAGATCGATCGTCACATCGCCGCGATCCGCGCCGACGCCCTGGCCGGTCTGATCCAGGCGACGGGGTCCAAGGCCAAGCCCGCCTATGAGGCGCCCCCGCCCCATTCCCCGGCGTCCGCCGTGCCGCCGCCTACGCCGGTGGCGCCATGATCCGCGCGTCGATCGTCCTCTTCCTGGTCGCCGCCCTCGCCGTGGCCATGGTCGCCCTGACCGGTGAGCCGGGCGCGGCCAGTCTCGACTGGATGGGCTGGCGGGTCGAGATGACCGCCGCCACCGCCGCTCTGTTGACCCTGTTTTCCGCCCTTCTGGCCACGATCCTATGGCGCGGCCTGCTCTGGGTGGTCGAGGCGCCGCAACGTGCGGCCCGGGCTCGCGCCGAGGCCAAGCGCAAGCAGGGCGTCGAGGCCCTGTCGCGCGGCTTCCTGGCCGTGGCCGCCGGCGATGGTTCGGAAGCCCGACGCCTGGCCCAGAAGGCGTCCGAACTGGCCGAGGACGCGCCGGCCCTGGTCCGCGTCCTGGCCGCCCAGGCCGCCGAGGCGGCGGGCGACCATGTCGCCGCCCGCCAGGCCTACAACGCCATGCTGGGCTTTCCCGAGATGCGCCTGGCGGGCCTGCGGGGCCTGATGCAGACGGCCTTGGCCGAGGGCGACAAGGCCTTGGCCCTCAGGCATGCCGAGACCGCCTACGGCCTGGCCAAGACCGCCCGCTGGGCTTGGCGCGCCTTGCTCGAGGCCAGGCTGGAGGCCGGCGACTGGAAGGCGGCGCTGGCCCTGGTCCAGGGCGCGCTGGAGCGTAAGATTGTCCCGCCCCTGGTCGCCGAACGGGCGCGGGCCGCCCTGTTGGCCGCCTCCGCCGCCGGGCTGGAGGAGTCCGACGACCCCAAGGTCCTGGCCCAGGCGCTCGACTTCGCCGTCCAGGCCGCCAAGCTCAAGCTCGAGTTCGCGCCGGGCGTGGTGATGGCCGCGCGCCTGCAAGCCGCCGACGGCAAGGCCGCCAAGGCCGGAGCCCTGATCGAGGCGGCCTGGAAGCAGGCCCCGCACCCGGCCCTGTGGCTGGCCTATCGCGACCTGAAGACCAGCGAGACCCCCAAGCTGCGCGCGGCTCGCCTGGCCGCCCTGGCCAATCTGAAGCCCGAGGCCCGTGAAAGCCGGTTGCTGAAGGTCGAGAGCGCTCTGATCGGCGGCGATCCGATCGCCGCCCGCGCCGCCGCCCGTCTTCTTCCTGAGGAAGCGCTGACGGCGAGACTTGCCGGCCTGATGGCTCGGGTCGCCTACGCCAACGGCGAACCCGACGAGGCCCGCGCCTGGGTCGCCCGGGGCGTCGCCGCGCCGCAGGAGCCCGATTGGTCGGATCTGGACCCCGAGGGGCGCGCCTTCGCCTATGCCCGGGAAGACTGGGCCCGGCTGACGGTCAGCTACGCCGAGACCGGAGATCTTATCCATCCACGGTTCGAGCGCCGCGAGCGCACGATGAGCGAACTGCCAGAACTGCCGTCGGCCTATGCGGAATCCACGCCGTTCGTGCGAGCGGCCGAGGCGGGCGGAGCCTTGATGCCCATTCCCGACGACCCGGGCATCGGACCGGGAAGCGGCTCTGGCGGCTTCGATCCAGCCCCGCCGTCGGAACCCGAAAACGGCGGTCCGGCGCCTCGCCGCAACACGGGCTCACGCCGACGCTTGGCAAGCGGCCCTCGCGCCGCTAAATAGGCCCTCCTCGCGTCGGGTCGGTGATTTGGCGACGGGAACACCAGTGTCTTCCGAGCCCGTTTCGACCGGTCCCGAAGACGAAGCGCGCCGCTTTAGCTCAGCTGGTAGAGCACCTCATTCGTAATGAGGGGGTCACAGGTTCGAGTCCTGTAAGCGGCACCACTTCCCAAGACTTCCGGCTATCAGGGTCCTCGTCGCCTCACGAGGCGCCCTCGACTCCGTCCGCGCGACGCATCGGATCGGGCGTGGCGACCGCCTTTTCGCTCCGTTGCGACAAAATGTCCGTCGTCGGACTGTCTGTTCCAACAAGTGTTCGAACCTTCAGAAATGATCTTGGACCGGCGCGGCAATTTCCAGGACTAGACAGTTCTGTATAGGTTTAGATTGGGAAATTTTAACTTCACTCAGGCAAACTCTAGGCAAAGTGGCCATATTGTCGCACCCAATAACGCCAGTAGTTCTGGTAAATTATGAGAATGTATTTGGAATATATAAGTACATAAGCATCAAAAGTAACAAAAGATCCCATATGCATATCACAGTTATATGACACTGTTACGGTTGTGTTTACGCTTCAGGCCACAGTCAGTCCCTCGTGAAGCCCGGAAGAAACTCGGGCAGGGGATAGAAAATGTCGAAAAGAAATATCCGGGGCGCCGTCGCGCTCTGCGCCATGGCCTTGGTGCTGGCGCCGTTGGGCATCGCCCACGCTGACGCCGCAAAGGATGTACAGGTCGCCGGTCGCGCCCTGACCTTCCTGGAAAACGGTCCCACCGGCAAAGCGGTGCTGGGCGTGGTCTTCGATCCGTCGAAGCCCGCCTCGGTCGCCGAGAAGAACGCCGTGATGGCCGCCATCGGCGGCGGCATGAGCGCCGGCGCCGTGACCCTGACCGGCAAGCCGGTCGAAGCCTCGGCCGTCTCGGGCGTCAGCGGCGTCGCCGCCCTCTATGTCACCACCGGCGTCAATGTCGGCGCGGCCGCCAAGGCGAAGAAACTGATCACCATCGGCTCGGATCCCTCCTGCGCCACCAGCGGCGCCTGCGTGATGAGCGTCTCTGCCGATCCGAAGGTGGAGATCATCGTCAACCGCGCCGCCGCAGCAGCGGTCGGGGCGGTCTTCAAGGCCGCCTTCCGCATGATGATCCGCGAAGTCTGATCCAGCTCGAGCCCAGAGAAACAATCATGAAAAAGACACTCCTGGCCGGCGTTTCGGCCACCTTCGCCCTCTCCCTGGCGGCCACCGCCGCCCACGCCCAGTCGATCGACTACGGCGCGATGGAGCAGATGTTCAACGAACCGGTGACCACCAGCGCCACCGGCTCGCCGCAGCGCTCCACCGAGGTGCCGGTCGACATGACCATCATCAGCGCCGCCGACATCCATCGCTCGGGCGCCATCGACATTCCGACCATCCTCAGCCGCGTGGCCGGCGTCGACATCCTGCCCTACGCGGCCGGCTACTCGGACGTCGGCGTCCGCGGCTACGATCAGGCCCGCTCGCCGCGCCTGCTGGTGCTGATCAACGGCCGCCAGGTCTATTTCGACCACCAGGGCTATACCGACTGGACCTCCTTGCCCGTCGAACTGTCGGAAATCCGCCAGATCGAAGTGGTCCGCGGTCCCAACAGCGCGCTGTTCGGCTTCAACGCCGTCTCCGGCGTGGTCAACATCATCACCTACAACCCCAAGCTCGACGATGTGAACTCGGTCACCGCCTATGCCGGCAATAACGGCGCGGCGGGCGTTTCGGCCGTGCAGACCATGCACATCGGCGACCGCTTCTTCATGCGGCTCTCGGCCGGCGCTCAGAAGCAAGACCAGTGGAAGAGCACCTCGGCGGCGGTTCCGGCGTCCTTGCTTCAAGA
Organism: Caulobacter sp.; assembly: GCF_049283275.1. GTDB lineage: Bacteria > Pseudomonadota > Alphaproteobacteria > Caulobacterales > Caulobacteraceae > Caulobacter. The sequence continues at coordinate 3,930 of NZ_JBAPVS010000099.1, forward strand.
CCCGCAGTCGACCCGCGCCAATGTCGACGCCATCGTGCAACTGGCGTCCAAGACCGAACTGCGGTTGGAGGGATCCTATTCCAACCTGGCCGGGACCCAGGTGAACTCCATCTACTCGTTCGGCCACCAGCGGAACCAGACCAACTCCGTCAAGGCCACGCTGTCATCCGACACCGGCATCGGCCAATTGCAGGCCCAAGTCTATCACAACAACATGGACGCCCTGACGCCCGGTCGCCGCTATGTGAACCGGATCACCGTGGCCAGCGTGCAGGATCTGTTCAAGATCGGCACGGCCCACACCGTCCGCGTCGGTCTCGAACACCGCTCCAACGAGATGGACACCTCGCCGTTCGCCGGCGGCGTGGTCAGCTACACGGTGCTGGCGCCGTCCGCCATGTGGAACTGGGTGGTCAACGACAAGCTCTCCCTCACCGCCGCGGCCCGTTACGACAGGCTGAAACTCAAGCGCACCGGCCGTCTTCCCGTCGGCTATGCGTTCACCAACGCCGATTGGGACAGGACGATCAGCGAGCCGAGCATCAATCTGGGCGCGGTCTACAAGGTCACCCCGGCCGACAACCTGCGGCTGACCTTTGCCCGCGGCGTCCAGGCTCCCACCCTGTTTGAACTGGGCGGGCTGGTGTTCGACCCGACCGGCGCTCTCGGCTCGGGGTCTATCAATTCCGGCAATCCGAACATCTCGCCGTCGATCGTCGCCAACTATGAGCTGGCCTATGACCACGTCTTCGCGCCGCTCCGGGCTCGGGCGGGGGTGAAATTCTTCACGCAAACCACCCAGGACGTGAAGGCCAGCTCCAATCCGTCGATTATCGACGTGCGACCCACGCCGACGACCTACGGCGCCACGCTCTACCAGAACGTCGGCGACTCCAAGATGAAGGGTGTCGAGGTCTCGGCCTCGGGCAAGTTCGGCAAGGGCTTCAACTGGAGCGCCGACACCACCTATACCGACGTCAAGAACGAACCTTCGGTCACCGATGCCGTGCTTCTGCTGCGCCGGAGCACCTTCGCCGAGTTCACGCCCAAGTACCGCAGCAACCTGGCCCTGGGCTGGACCGGCGGGAAGTGGACCGTGGACGGCTATGTGCACCACATCAGCAAGGCGATGACCCTGAACGGCGCCGCGCTGGAGCAAGTGAAGGCCTACACCACCGTGGCCGGCCGGGTCGCCTATATGGCGCCCATGGGCATCGAGCTGGCCGTCAGCGGTCAGAACCTGCTGCACGATCGTCAGGCCCAGGCCAAGGGGCCGACCGGCCTGATGGCCGAGCGTTTGGCGCTCTTCACCGTCAGCAAGGCCTGGTGATCCCTAGCGGCTGCATCCTCCGGGATGGGGCCGCTGTCTTCGGGATCTTCGGGGCAGGCGCGCGGTTCGTCCGGGATCACGCGCCTGCCGTTTCTCCCCCAACTCGTGGCCCCGTCGAAAGGCGGGGCCCTTTTTGGGTCTAGTCCCACCCCGGCGACTTGCGCTTCTTGCCCAGGGCGAACAGGCCAGGATACGGCCCCTTGCCGGACCGGTAGAGGCACCAGTCGTCGTCCTTCTTGCAGTCGCCGTCGAAGGCGGCCTTCTTGTCGGGGTCGATCGCCGCGTACAGGGCCGGTCCGTTCTTGTTCTTGGCGCCCAGGGCTTCGGCGCAGGCTTCGCGCTCGGCCTTGGTCAGCTTGACGATGTCGGCCTGCGTGCAGCCGCTCTTGCGGGCGGCCTGGCGCAGAGCCTCGCCGCCGCCGGTCAGGACTCCCCGGGCGGTGAAGCCGGGCGGGGCGACGATCTCGCCGCCTCGCGACGGGGTCGGCGCCGGGACGGGAAGCGTCGGAACGCCCGGCGGCGGAGCGC
>NZ_JBAPVS010000100.1:0-6030 GCF_049283275.1 Caulobacter sp.
AAGACGACCGCGAAGCGGTCCGTAGGGGGCAAGTGTTCACCGCGCCGACCTCACACATTCAGCAACAGGAACTCCCGCTCCCACGGGCTGATCGTCCGCATGAAGGTCTCGTACTCGGCCTGCTTGACCGTGGCGTAGGCGTTGCAGAACGTCGCGCCCAGGATGTCGACCAGGGGCTGGGCGGCTTCGAACAGGGCCACCGACTCCAGCAGGCTGCGCGGCAGTTCGATGCCGGCGACATTGGCGTCGGTGTCGACCGGGGCGGTGGGCGACAGGTTGTGGACCATGCCCAGATAGCCGGCCGCCAGGGTCGCGGCGATGGCCAGATAGGGGTTGGCGTCCGACGAGGGGATGCGGTTCTCGACCCGGCGGTTGGCCGGGTCGGACGGCGGCACGCGCAGGCCGCAGGTGCGGTTGTCGTAGCCCCACTGGGTGTTGACCGGCGCGCCGCTCTCCCGCGCGATACGGCGGTAGGAGTTCACGTACGGCGCCAGGATGGCCATGATCGCCGGCAGGTAGCGCTGCTGGCCGGCGATGAAGGCGTAGAACAGCGGCGTGGCCTCGCGGGTCTTGGGATCGGAGAACAGGTTCTCACCGTCCTCGCCCAGGATCGACTGGTGGATGTGCATGGCGCTGCCGGGCTCGGCGGCCATCGGCTTGGCCATGAAGGTGGCGTAGATCTCGTGCTCCAGCGCCACCTCGCGGATGGTGCGCTTGAACATGAACACCTGGTCGGCCAGCTCCAGCGGATGACCGTGGCGCAGGTTGATCTCCATCTGGGCCACGCCGCTTTCGTGGATCAGGGTGTCGATCTCCAGGCCCTGGCGTTCCGAGTATTCGTACATGTCCTCGAACAGGGCGTCGAACTCGTTGACCGCGGCGATCGAATAGCCCTGGCGGCCGGTTTCCGGCCTGCCGGAACGCCCGACCGGCGGCTTCAGCGGATAGTCCGGATCGGTGTTCTTCTCGACCAGGTAGAACTCGATCTCCGGGGCCACGATCGGGTCCCAGCCCTTCTCGCGATAGAGGGCCACCACCCGGCGCAGCACCTGGCGCGGGCTTTCCTCGACCGGGCGGCCGTCGGGATGGAAGGCGTCGTGGATCACCTGGGCGGTCGGGTCCTGGGCCCAGGGCACCACGGCCAGGGTGGCCAGGTCCGGGGTCAGGATCACGTCGGTGTCGGCCTGCACCGAATTGACCGCCCCCTCGAACTCGGGGAAGTCGCCGGTGATGGTCTGGTAGAACACCGCCAGCGGCAGGTTCATCGACGGCGTGCCCAGGAACTTGCGCACCGGCATGATCTTGCCCCGCGCGACGCCGGCCAGGTCGGGCACGACGCACTCGATCTCCTCGATGTTCTGCCGGGCGAACCAGTCCTTGGCGTCATCGAGCGTGGCGACCCCGCGGGTCGTCTTGGGAGCGGGTTTGGATTTCTTGTCTTTGTACTTCATGACACCCGGGGGGTCTGAGGAATGTGCTGTCAGTCTACCCTTCTCCCCTTGCGGGAGAAGGTGGCGCGAAGCGCCGGATGAGGGGTCTCTCAAAACTATCCGGCTTCGTCGGCTGGATCGCCCTCGCGGTTGACCTGGCCTTCACCCCCTCATCCGACCTCGCGCTGCGAGCCACCTTCTCCCGCAAGGGGAGAAGGGTTCATGATACAATGGACAGGCACGCGACCGTGGAGCTGACGATGCCACCCGCCCCGTTGGATGAACTGCCTGACGATGTCGCCGAGGCGTTGGCGGATGCAGACATTGAAGCCGGACGCGTGGTCTCGCATGCCCTCGTTCGCGAATGGCTCAGGACGCTGGGAACGCCCGAGCAAATCCCTTTGCGCAGCTTCCTGCTCGATGGCGCGACTTCCGCCCCGACCAAGCCGGTGGAAGCCAAATACTTCGAAGCCTTGCGTAAGCGCATCCGAGATCGCTGACCCGCACGGTCCCGTCGGCTCTCGGTCTGCACTATGAATTGATCGCTTTTGCTTTCGACAGATTGACCCAGAGCGTGTTTTACGAGGCGGGCATCATCGGACACCCACATGAACGGACTGCGAGCCATTGCTCTTCTCATCGGGTCGACCATGCCGGTGGTCGTCATCGTGGCCGGCTGGATAGTCGCATTCCGGCTCAATCGTTTTGGCTGGCTCGCCGTCGTGACAGCAGTCCTGATCAGCCTCCCCATCGGCCTTATGGTCTTGATCCCGATTATCGGAGCCGCTCCTCCCACCGACCCCGAAGGCGGTGCAAACGCGGAAGGCGCGGTTTGGGGCATGCAACTGTTGCCCGCTCTGTTGCTCTGGCTTCTTGCCGCCGCCGCTAGCCTGTTGTTGCCACCGCTAGCTTGGTTGGCGCGCCGGATTTCGACCTGACACCTCGCCGCGCCACTCACACCCCCGCCTCTGCCTTCAGCGCCCGCAGCACCGGCTCCGCCTCGTCCAGCGACTTCCTGATGATGCCCACCAGCTCGTCGATCTGGGCGTGAGTGATGATCAGGGGCGGGCAGCAGACGATGCTGTCGCGGATGGCGCGGACCATCAGGCCGTTGGCGATGCACAGGTCGCGCACGATCGGCCCGGCCTCGCCCTCCTTGTCGAGGAAGCGGTGATTGGTGCCCTTCTCGCGCACGATCTCGACCGCGCCGATCAGGCCCAGCGACCGGGTCTCGCCGACCAGCGGGTGGTCGTTCAGCGTGGCCAGGGCCTTGGCCAGGTAGGGGCCGGTGTCGTCGCGGGTGCGCTCGACCAGGCCTTCGCGCTCGATGATCTCGATGTTCTTCAGCGCCACGGCCGCGCAGGTCGGGTGGCCCGAATAGGTGAAGCCGTGGATGAAGTCGCCGCCCTTCTCGCGCAGCTCGGCGACGATGTGGTCGGCCACGCCCACGGCCGAGATCGGCAGGTAGCCGGACGACAGTCCCTTGGCCATGGCGATCATGTCGGGCTTGATCCCGTAGTGCTGGTGGCCGAACCATTGGCCGAGGCGCCCGAAGCCGCAGATCACCTCGTCGCAGACCAGCAGGATCCCGTACTTGCGGCACAGGGCCTCGACGGCGGGCCAGTAGCCGTCCGGCGGGATGATCACCCCGCCCGCCCCCTGCACCGGCTCGCCGATGAAGGCGGCGACATTCTCGGGTCCGACCTCGAGGATCTTGTCCTCGATCGCCTTGACCGCCCGGTCGCGGAAGGCGGCGGGATCCTCGCCGAAGCCTTCGCCGAACGAGTAGGGCTGCATCACGTGGTGCACGCCGGGGATCGGCAGGTCGCCCTGCACATGCATGTGCTTCATGCCGCCCAGCGACACGCCGGCCACGGTCGAGCCGTGATAGGCGTTCCACCGGCTGATGAAAGCCGTGCGCTGGGGCTGGCCCTTCAGTTTCCAATAGTGGCGCGCCAGGCGGAAGACGGTGTCGTTGGCCTCCGAGCCTGACGAATTGTAGAAGACGTGGGTCAGGCGTCCGCCCATCTTCTCGGCGATCTTGGCGGCCAGCCGGATCGGCGGCGGCGAGGCCGTCTTGAAGAAGGTGTTGTAATAGGGCAGCTCCAGCATCTGGTCGTAGGCCGCCTTGGCCAGCTCCTCGCGCCCGTAGCCGACATTGACGCACCACAGGCCGGCCATGCCGTCCAGGATCTGGTGGCCCTCCCCGTCATGGATGTAGACGCCGTCGGCGCGGGTGATGATCCGGCTGCCGCCCAGCTCCGCCAGCACCTTGTGGTCGGCCTGGGCCGGCAGGTGGTGGGCCAGGTCCAGGCGCTTGAGTTCGGCGATGTCGTGGTTGCGGATCGGGACGGTCATCGGGGGTGCTCCTGGACGTTTTTCTTTTCTTGCTCCCTTCCCCCTTCGATGGGGGAAGGGTCGGGGATGGGGGTGACAGCGGGCCAGGAGAAAGCGCGAACCTGACCGCCGCGCTCACCCCCACCCCTGCCCCTCCCCCATCAAGGGGGAGGGGGAAGTGGTTCGCCCCGCAGCGCCCGACCGAACACCTGGAAGAACGCCTGGCTTTGCGGATTGCGCTCGGTCTTCCATTCGGGATGCCATTGCACGGCCAGGACGGGCGCGCCGTTGACCTCGGCCGACACCGCCTCGACCACGCCGTCGGGCGCGCGGGCCTCGACCGTCAGGCCCTCGCCCAGCCGGTCGACGCCCTGATAGTGCACGGAATTGACGGTCGCGGCCTCGGCGTCGAAGGCGCGGGCCAGGACGCCGCCCGGGGTCAGGTCGACGCGGTGGGCGTGATCGAACATGGCGTTGAAGTCGACCTCGACGGGCGCGTGGTGGGCCAGCGGCGCGCCCTCTTCGGACATGTCCCGCCGCAGCGTGCCGCCGAACGCGACATTGATCTCCTGGAGGCCCCGGCACACCCCGAACACCGGCCGGCCAAGGTCCAGCATGGCCTTGATCAGGTCGGCGGTCATGGTGTCGCGCGCCGCGTCGAACGGGCCCGGCGCGTCGCCGATCTCCTCGCCATAGAGCGCCGGATCCAGGTTCGAGGGGCTGCCGGTCAGCATCAGGCCGTCCAGGCGGGCGGCGACCTCGGAAGCCTTCATCAGGTCGGGCATCGACGGGACCAGCAAGGCCGCGGCGTCGGCGTATTTCATGGCGTTGGCGACATAGCGGTTCATCACCGCCTGGGCCGGCTCGATCCCGACGGTGCGGGTGCAGCAGATGACGCCGGCGACGGGGCGGGGGGTGCTCATCTCCCTTCCCCCTTGATGGGGGAAGGGTCGGGGATGGGGGTGGCGCGGCGACGGCGACGCGAAGAACGCGTCGCGTTCACCCCCATCCGACCGCTTCGCGGCCACCTTCCCCCATCAAGGGGGAAGGAAGAGGCGCAGGCGAAAATCACGACAGCAACACCGCCGGCGAGCACGCGTGCCAGCCCAGCCACACGGCCTCGCCCAGCTTGAAGTCCTCCTGGTCCCAGCGGGTCAGGTTGGGTCGCGCCACCTTCACCCGCCGGCCGCTGGCGATCTCGACCTCGTAGACGCTCTGGCCGCCCAGATAGGCCTCGTGCTTGATCACCCCGGCCACGGCGTTCTGGCCGATCGGGCAGTCGCCCATGTTCGGCGGCGCGCCGTCGTCGGGACGCTTGTGCAGCTCGATCTTCTCGGGCCGCAGCGCCGCCCAGACCGTGCCGCCGCGCGCGCCGGTGACGCCGTGGTCCAGGAAGATGTCGCAGTCCAGGTCGGGCGACCTGACCACCGCGTGGCTGGGCTCGTCGACCGCCAGCACCCCCTCGAACAGGTTCACGCTGCCGATGAAGTCGGCCACGAAGCGGCTGTTGGGGAACTCGTACAGGTCGCTGGGACCGGCCACCTGCTGCAGCACGCCGCGGTTCATCACCGCGCAGCGGCTGGCCAGGGCCAGGGCCTCGTCCTGGTCGTGGGTGACCATGATGAAGGTGATCCCGACCTTCTCCTGCAGGGTGCACAGCTCGGTGCGCATCTGGTCGCGCAGCTTGGCGTCCAGGGCCGACAGCGGCTCGTCCAGCAGCAGCACCCGGGGGCGTTTCACCAGCGCCCGGGCCAGGGCCACGCGCTGGCGTTGCCCCCCCGACAGCTGGTCGGGCCGGCGCTCGGCCAGGCCGTGCAACTGGACCAGGTCCAGCGCCTCCTCCACCCGTCGGTCGCGCTCGGCCTTGGAGACCCGGTCGACCTTCAGGCCGTAGGCGACATTGTCGGCCACGCTCATGTGCGGGAACACGGCGTAGGACTGGAACACCATGTTGACCGGCCGCTTGTTGGGCGGGATGGTCGAGACGTCCTGGCCGTCGATCAGGATGCGGCCCTCGGTCGGGGTCTCGAACCCGGCCAGCATCCGCAGCAGGGTGGTCTTGCCGCAGCCCGACGGCCCCAGCAGCGAGAAGAACTCGCCCTCCTGGATCGACAGCGAGACGTTGTCGACGGCCACCATCTTGCCGAAGCGCTTGGTGACGTTCTCGAAGGTGATGATGGGTTGGTTGTTGCTCACCTGGATTCCCCCGAAAATTCCATCGCCGCAAACCCCCTCCGGCCCTCCGGGCCACCTCCCCCAGAGG
>NZ_JBAPVS010000101.1:0-2232 GCF_049283275.1 Caulobacter sp.
GCCTTGGGCTGCGCGGGCCTGGCCGCCTGCGCCACGCCGATGGCGACGCGACTGCCGCAGGCCACCTCCACCGCCAGACCCTATTCAGGCCCGCCCGCCCCCGGCTCGACCGCCGGCCTGCGCGGCACGGAAAAACCCTATCAGATCAGGGGGATCTGGTATTATCCCAAGGCCGATCCGAACTATGACGAGCGGGGCGTCGGCTCGTGGTACGGCGAGCAATTCCACAACCGCCGCACGGCCAACGGCGAGATCTTCGACATGGACCTGCCCTCGGCGGCGCACAAGACCTTGCCGCTGCCGAGCATTGTCGAGGTCACCAACCTGGACAACGGCCGCAAGATGCAGGTCCGGGTCAATGATCGCGGTCCGTTCGTCGGCGACCGGATCATCGACCTGTCCAAGGCCGCCGCCGATCAGTTGGGTTACGGCCGGGCGGGGGTGGCTCGCGTTCGCGTCCGCTATATTGGGCCCGCCAGGAAGACCCCGTTCGACGCGCCGCGGGTGATCGCCTCGGCCCCGCTGTCGCCCGCGCCGCGCCAGGCCCCGCCGCCCAAGCCTCGTGTCTATGCGACAGGCCTGCCGCCGGCCCAGCCGGCCTATGCTCCGCCCCCGCCGCCCAAGGCCGCCGACCCTGACTATGCGCCGGCCGCGGCGCCCGAGATGACGCCGGAGCCCCCGGTTCAAGCGATCCCCGCGGCGACACTGGCCAGCGCCTATCGCATCCAGGCCGGCTCGTTCGCCAGCCGCGACAACGCCGAGCGCGCCGTCGCCCAATTGAGCGGGGCCGGAGAAGCTTCGATCGAGTCGGTGGAACGCACCCAGGGCGTGCTCTATCGGGTGGTGGTCAAGGCCGGACCCGACGAGGCCGAAGCCTTCGGCGTGCGCGATCGCGTCGTCGCCCTGGGCTTTTCCGACGCGACGGTGTTGCGGCCCTAGGCCGGGCGGCGATCGCCTCTGGACAAGACGGGCGTTACGGTCGATTTGGAACCGGTGACGCGTGGAACCTTCATCAGTTTCGAGGGCGGCGAGGGGGCTGGAAAGTCCACCCAGATCCGCCGCTTGGCCGAACGCCTGAAGGCGGACGGCGCCGACGTGGTGCTGACCCGAGAACCGGGCGGCAGCCCCGGCGCCGAGCAAATCCGCGACCTGATCCTCAACGGCGACATCGACCGCTGGTCACCGGTCACCGAGACGCTTTTGATGTACGCCTCGCGTCGCGACCACATCGAGCGGGTGATCCGACCGGCCCTGGAGCGCGGGGACATCGTGCTGTGCGACCGTTTCGCCGACAGCACCCGGGCCTATCAGGGCGCGGGCGGCGAGGCGCCGATCGGCCTGATCAAGGCGCTGGAAGAGCACGTCCTGGGCGGCGCCGTTCCGGACCTGACCCTGATCTTCGACATCCCGGCCGAGGTCGGCCTCAAGCGCGCCCTGGCCCGAGGCGGCGAGGCCCGGTTCGAGTCCAAGGGCCTGGAGTTTCACCAGCGCCTGGGCGAGGCCTTCCTGGAGATCGCCCGCCGCGAGCCCGAGCGCTGCGTGGTGATCGAGGCCAATGACGCGATCGACGCGGTTTGGGCCGACGTCTGGACCGCGGTGTCCACCCGGCTGGGCCTGTAGACCATGGACGCGCCGCCTCACCCGCGCGACGTGTTCGCCATCGACGGCGTGGAGGCCGCCGAACTGGCCTTTCTGGACGCCCTGGATCGCGGCCGGCTGCACCATGCCTGGCTGCTGACGGGTCCAGAGGGCGTGGGCAAGGCGACCCTGGCCTATCGCATGGCACGGCGGCTGCTGGGCGCACGGCCCGATCCGGCGTTCGGCGTCCTGGGCTCGGCCCCGACCGACGTCGTCAGCCGCCAGGTCGCCGCCCGCTCGCACCCCGATCTGATGGTGCTGGAGCGCGAGACGGACGACGGCAAGGCCCGCAAGTCGATCCCGGTCGACGAGGCCCGCCTGCTGCCGGCCTTCTTCGCCAATTCGCCGGCGATCTCGCCTTATCGGGTGGCGATCATCGATGCGGCCGACGACCTGAACGTCAACGCGGCCAACGCCGTCCTGAAGACCCTCGAGGAACCGCCGGCGCGGGGGGTGATCCTGCTGGTCAGCCATTCGCCCGGCCGCCTGCTGCCGACCATCCGCTCGCGCTGCCGCCGCCTGGTGGTGCCCGCGCCGGAGCTGTCCAAGGCCGCGGCCATGGTCGAGCAGCGGGCGGGCGTCTCGGCCCACGAC
>NZ_JBAPVS010000102.1:0-8997 GCF_049283275.1 Caulobacter sp.
GTCGGCGGGCGAGGCGGTCGAGTCGTCTGAAGTCTTGTCGTCAGCCTGGGCGGCGTCGGCGACCTTGGCGGGCGCCTTGGCCTCACCGGTCGCGTCCGAGGCGTCGGCGGCCCTGGCGTCGGCGGCCTTGGCGTCGGCGGCGCGCTCGGCGGCCTTGGCGCTGGAGGCCTTGTATTGCTGCGCCCGGTCGGTCGCCTTGTCGGCGGCCTTGCCGGCGTCTCGCGTGGAGGCCTTATCGTCCGAGGCGTTCGCGCTTCCGGTCTGGGCCAGCAGCGCGCCGAAGCCCTCGGCCGCGTCCTTGTCATAGCCGCCGGCGAGCGCCGGGGCCGAAGGCAGGACGGAAGTGGGAGCAGCGATCGCGGTCATGCGTCGATTGAGTCCACGGAGGATGGCGGCCCGGAGAGGACACGCCTTGATCCGGACTTCCCTGAGCAACCCCCGGGCCAACTCGAAAATTCTTCATAACTATTTGTTTTATTTGATATTAATCTTGCATTCACAACTTTGGATTGGCCGACCACGGCGCTTTTTGCCGAGCTGAACCGGGCGAAAAGGGCCAGGGTTGCCGCGTCGTCGCGCCCCACCCCCAGTTGGCGCCCTCCTTGCGCATACGTTTCTGTCGCTCGCTCGACGTCAGGAACGAATTGCCATGAATTTCAATGGCTTGCACATCGCCGAAGGGGTCGAACCCCACAACGCCCGGCAGTTTTCGCCGGGCAAGGTCGCGTCGTGCCGTTCGTGGTTTGCCGAGCAGGCCGGAGAATAGATCATGTCGTTGAACACCATCTTGAACGTTGCGACCTCGGGAATGATGGCGGCCCAGACAGGCCTGCGCGTCGTTTCCGACAACATCGCCAACATCAACACCGCCGGTTACGTCCGCAAGACGATCGCCCAGTCGAACCTGGTGTCGAACGGCATGGGCGTGGGCGTCAATGTCGACGCCATCAAGCGCGCCACCGACAAGTTCATGGCCGCCGCCGCCCTGAACGGCTCCGCCGACGCCGGCCGTACGAGCGCGATCTCCACCGCCATGGACAACGCCCAGAAGCTGTTTGGCGACCCCACCACGAAGAACAACTTCTTCGCCACCCTGGATGATGTCTACGCCGCCTTCTCCATGGCGGTGGACGATCCGTCCTCGTTCCTGCTGCGCACCAGCGCGGTCACCAAGGTCGAGGACTTCCTCAGCGAGAGCACGCGCATCACGTCCTCGCTGTCGGACCAGATCAAGGACACAGACAACCGCATCAGCGCCGACGTCGACCGCGTCAACGACCTGCTCAGCCAGATCGACGCCCTGAATATCGACATCACCCGCGCCAAGATGTCAGGCGCTGACGGCACCGGCTCGGAGAACGTCCAGAGCGGACTGATCAACGAGCTGTCGACCTATATGAACGTCACCGTCAGCGATCGCGCCAACGGCGGCGTCATGGTGCGCTCGGCCGAGGGCGTCACCCTGGCGGGCACCGGCCCCGCCAAGATCACCTACAATCAAGCCGGCTCGGCCGACGGCTACCTGACGGTCGTCACCGCCAACAGCGGCGACCAGGTCATGCCGTTCCATGTCGACAACGGCGAGATCCAGGGCCTGCTGGAGCTGCGCAACAAGGAGCTGCCCAACCTCTCCGACCAGCTGGGCGAGTTCGTCTCCCGCGCGGCCGAAGAGCTGAACCGCGCCTCCAACGCCGCCAGCGCGGTTCCCGCGCCCAGGAGCATGATCGGCAAGGACACCGGTCTGGACGCCAACACCGCCTTCGCCCACTTCACCGGCAAGACGACGATCGCCGTCACCGACGCCACGAACGCGATCGTCCAGCGCGTCGACATCGACTTCACCGCCGGGACCATGACCGTCAACGGCGCCGCCGGCCCGGCCTTCACGAACGCCAACTTCCTGGCCCAGCTGAACACCGCCCTGGGCGGGACGGCCGGCGCGGGCTTCGCCAACGGCAAGCTGAGCCTGAGCGCCACGGCCGCGACCGGCGGCGTCGCCGTCCTCGACGACGCCACCACGCCCTCGAACAAGGCCGGCAAGGGCTTCGGCCAGTTCTTCGGCCTCAACGACATCATCCGTTCCAGCGGCTATGCGCCCTATGAAACGGGCATGGTCGCCAGCGATCCCAGCGGTTTCACGCCCGGTCAGACCATCACCCTTCGGCTGACCGACGGCGCCGGCGGCCGCCTGCGCGACGTCCGGGTGACGATCCCGACCGGGACCGGCTCCATGCAGGAGACTCTCGACGCCTTGAACTCCCGCAGCTCGGGCGCGGGCCTCTATGGCACGTTCGCCCTGGGCTCGAAGGGCGAACTGACCTTCACCTCCAACAGCGCCACGCCGGTCAGCCTGTCGGTGGTCGAGGATTTGACCCAGCGCGGCGCGGGCGGCCCCTCGCTCAGCCAGCTGTTCGGCGTCGGCATGAGCGAGCGCAGCACCCGCGGCGGCCTGTTCCACATGGATCCGGCCATGTCGGCCGATCCCTCCAAGTTGCCGTTCGCCAAGCTGGACCTGACCGCGGCGGCCGGCGTCCCGGCCCTGGCGGTCGGCGACGGCCGCGGCGCCTTGGCCATGGCCAAGGCCGGCGACAGCGTCACCAGCTTCGCCAACGCCGGCGACGCCGCCGGCGCCAGGAAGAGCGTGCTGACCTATGGCGCGGACTTCAGCGGTTCGATCGCCCGCAAGGCCAATTCCGCCATCAGCCGCAAGGAAGCGGCCGAGTCCGTCAAGATCGAGGTCGACGCCCAGCGTCAGTCGCAGGAAGGCGTCAACCTCGACGAGGAGCTGGTCAACCTGACCACCTATCAACAGGCGTTCAACGCCTCCGCCCGCCTGATCCAGGCGACGAAGGACATGTTCGATGTCCTCACCAATATCGTTTGAGGTTAAGCCATGACCCGCGTTTCCACCTCCGGCAATTTCGGCGTGATGACCAGCAACCTGATGCGCGCGCAGGTGCTGCAGAACATTGCCGGCGAACAGGTCTCCAGCCAGAAGAACGCCACCGACCTGAAGGGCTACGCCAAGAACGCCGAAGTTCTGACGGCCATGAAGAGCGCCCAGGCCAAGGTCGCCGGCTTCCGGGACCAGACCTCCCTGGTCGCCAACCGCCTGGATGTGCAGGACATCGGCATCGGCCAGATCGCCGACGCCACCCAGGACGCCCGCAACGCCATCGCCAACGCCATGGCGGCCGGCAGCGCCGAGACCATGATGCAGCAGCTGAGCGGCGCGTTCAGCGACGTGGTGCAGGGACTCAACAGCCGGTTCAACGGGCGCTACGTGTTCGCCGGCGCAAAGTCGGACGTCAAGCCGACCACCGCCACCACCATGGCCGACCTGACCGCGGGTCCGCCGATCGCCACGCTGTTCCAGAACGACCAGTACATCACCACCAACCGCATCGACGACGCCACCTCGGTCAATACCGGCCAGTTGGCCGACAAGCTGGGCACGGGGGTCTACGGCGCGTTCCAGCAGATCCAGGCCTATGTCGACGCCAACGGCCCATTCACCGGCAAGTTGACCCAAGCCCAGAACGACTTTCTCAAGGGCGTGCTGGGAACCTTCGACACCGTCAAGGTCGGCCTGACCACGGCCCAGGCCCAGAACGGCCTGAACCAGAAGCGCTTCGAAAGCGCCCAGGTCGAGCTGTCGGACCAGGCCGACACCCTGACCACCATGGTCGGCGGCATCACCGACGTCGACATGGCCGAGGCGGTCACCCGTCTGGAGTCCGCGCAGCTGGCCGTCCAGGCCGCGGCCCAGGTGTTCGCCTCCCTGCAGAACTCGTCGCTGCTGAACGTGCTGAAGTAGAGACGCGCCCTCCGTCACGTCGCTTCATTCCCCAAACCTCGCAAAACCGGCCTCGAACCGCTATATGGCCGCGATGGACGCCGACACCGCTCTGCTGGACACCGCCCCGATCGCCCCCTCCGCCCTCGACCACGCGGTCGAGATGGCGCGCGAGGCCGTGGGCCTGCCCGTCGGCGCGCGGATCGTCGCGGCGATGTCCGGCGGCGTGGACTCCACCGTCACCGCGGCCCTGCTGGCCAAGGCCGGCTATGACGTGGTGGGCGTCACCCTGCAGCTCTACGACCATGGCGCGGCGATCGCCAAGAAGGGCGCCTGCTGCGCGGGCCAGGACATCATGGACGCCCGCATGGCGGCCGAGCGGATCGGCATCCCGCACTACGTCCTGGACTACGAAAGCCGCTTCAAGGAGCAGGTGATCGAGGAGTTCGCCGACGCCTATCTGCGTGGCGAGACGCCGATCCCGTGCGTGCGCTGCAACCAGACCGTCAAGTTCCGCGACCTGCTGGACGTGGCCCGCGACCTGGGCGCAGAAGCCATGGCCACCGGCCACTACGTGCAGCGGGCTTTCGCAGGCGGAGCCAACCGCCCGCAGCTGCGCCGCGCCGCCGACCCGGCCAAGGATCAGAGCTATTTCCTGTTCGCCACCACGGCCGAGCAACTGGACTTCCTGCGCTTCCCGCTGGGCGGCATGGACAAGCCGACGGTGCGGCTGGTCGCGGCGGAGCTCGGCTTGTCGATCGCCGACAAGCCCGACAGCCAGGACATCTGCTTCGTGCCCGAAGGCAAGTACACCACCGTGATCGACAGGATCCGGCCGCAAGGCGCCCTGCCCGGCGATCTGGTCCACATGGACGGCCGCGTGCTGGGCCGCCACGAGGGCGTGACCCGCTACACCATCGGCCAGCGTCGCGGTCTGAACATCGCCGTCGGCGACCCGCTGTTCGTGGTCAGGATCGACGCCGACAAGCGCCAGGTCATCGTCGGTCCGCGCGAAGCCCTGCTGACCCAGGCCCTCTCCTTGAAAGAGAGCAATTGGCTGGGCGCCGAGGACAACCTGGAAGCGGCCGCCGCCAACGGCGCGCCGGTGCTGGCCCGCGTGCGCTCGACTCGCGAACCCGTCCCGGGCCGTCTGGCCTTGGTCGAGGGTGAACCGCGCCTGGTGTTCGACGTGCTGGAAGAAGGCGTGGCCCCCGGCCAGGCCTGCGTGCTGTACGACCCCGCCGATCCCGAACGGGTGCTGGGCGGCGGCTTCATCGTGGCGACGGAACGCGCGGCGATCTAGGTCGCCGCGTCTTGCGATTCGACCTGCCGCGCTTCACGCCCAAGCTCCATTTCGCGGCCACGACATACGCTCGGGGGGCAGCGGCCGCTCGGCCGGAACGCCTAAAAAATCAGCAAATTCAGCCAATCCATCCGAATATTTGACGGTTAAGTTAAAAATCAGCGTTCGAAACCGTGTGCTGAGAAAAATAATTGTCCTCTGCACTGAAAATTCACGCCGTGAGCGGGTGACATGCGAAACTTTTATGGCATGGATACGTATCTACTGTATCGCTGCGCCAGATTTTTGACGAATTTGTAGAATTTGGAGTTGAAGGCCAATGGCTACCGCCGCCTACACTTACAAACGCCAACAGGACCGCCACATCTCGCTGACCAAGCTGACCGTGATCCTGGCCAACCTCGGCTTGTGGGCTAGCCTGATCGTCGGCTTGGCGCTGGTCGCGCGTTGATCTAGTCGACGCCCTGTTCCTCCCGGAACAGGCCCTGGATCACATACAGAGCCGCCACCTTCAGATCCACGAACACCGACCACCGGGCGACATAGTCCAGCTCGGCGCTCCACGAGGGCTCTCCCTCGCGTGCGCGCGGCCTGATTATTCCGGGCCGCGCCTCCAGCAGCCTGGCGTAGTCCGGCCGCCCCTGGCTCAGAACGGCATATTGCTCGGGGGAATGGGGCCTGGGCCCGATCAGCGACATGTCGCCGTCGATGACGTTCACCATCGACGGCAGATCGATCAGCCCCGCCCGCCACAACACCCGATCAAACACGCTCTCGCGCTCGAGCGGCCGATGCAGGCGCCAGCGCCCGAACCTCCCGCCGTGCAATCCGACAGTCGGTTCTCGCTCGAGGATCGGACCGGGCCGACTGCAACGGATCGCGGCGATCATCACCAGACCGATCGGCAGGAAGAACAGCAGAACCAGCACCGCGCCCAGCAGGTCCAGTGTCCGCTTGCACACGCTTGCGGCCGGACCAACCGCGCCGACACGCCCCGTCGCTTCACTCAACGCGAACCCCCAACGCACTCTGGGCGCCCCCGCCCGAGCACCACGTTTCGAGAACGGGGCGTTCGATGGCTTGGAACGTGCCGGATGTGTCGGGGTTCCGACCCTGCATGGCGGTTGTGATCGGCGCCGATCAGACGATCTCGTCGAAGCCCATGCCGATCTTGAACAGGCAATAACCGGTCTCGTCGACCAGGCGCGCCACGTCGGGATTGGTGTCGGCGCGCTCGCGCATGCGGGTGAAGCGCCAGTCGTCTGGATCGGCCCCGTCCGGAAACTCCGCCCCATCCGCCGTCACCAACCGGTAGGCCGGCTTGGCGCGATGGACGTGGAAGCGAAAGCTCACTCGGCGGCGATCCTGGTCGAGGCCTCCAGGGCCTCGCCGACCGTCAGGGACTGTTCTTCGTGCACGACGCGGCTCAGGTCGCGGCCGTCGACGATCTCGCCGCAAGCCTCGCAGGCCAGCTTGGGATGGAAGTCATGGCCGCAGGTCTTGTGCACGAAATGCACCGGCCCCTTGCCCACGCCGTAGACATGCTGGTCGCCCCACTCGGCCATGGTCAGCAGCACCGGCGACAAGGCCCGGCCCTTGGGCGTCAGCACGTATTCCCGGCGCGGCGGGCGTTCCGAATAGCGGCGCGGCTCCAGCACCCCGTGGGCCACCAGGCTCTTGAGGCGGGCGGCCAGGACGTTGCGGGCCACGCCCAGGCGCTCCTGCCACTGTTCGAACCGTTTCACGCCCTGGAAGGCGTCGCGGAGGATCAGCAGGGTCCACGGATCGCCGACGACCTCGAGGGTGGCGGCGATGGAGCAGCGTTCATTGGTGTAGTCAGCGGTGCGGCCCATCCCGTGAAGGTGAAGCCTTCCGGAAGGGAATGCAAGGGTTGCTTTTGCAGACCGACACGGGTAAGTTTTTTATAGCAATTGACTCTCTCGGTTGCGCACTGGGAGCGCGATAGCCGAAAGTGGAAGCCGGTTTCGGCGGCCATCGCGCTCCCATTTTTTCGGAAATTGGCTTCTCGCCAATTTCTGCGGGTCGGTGGCGGAGACATCCGCCTTCCGCCATCGCCCGCTTTTTGCGCGAGACCCTTGCGCGTGAGGCGTTGAAGGGGGTTTATTCCGCCGCAAAATCCCCAGGGTGGAGTTCAAGCATGTCCAGCGCCGATCCGGTCGTCATCGTCTCGTTCGCCCGCACGCCGATGGGCGGCTTCCAGGGGGCGTTGGCCGGGGCCAAGGCCACCGAGCTGGGCGCCGCGGCGGTGAGGGCGGCGATCGAGCGGGCCGGCGTCTCGGGCGACCTGGTCGAGCAGATCTTCATGGGCTGCGTCCTGCCCGCCGGCCTGGGCCAGGCCCCTGCCCGCCAGGCGGCGGTCGGGGCGGGCCTGCCGCTCTCGGTCGAAGCCACAACGGTCAACAAGATGTGCGGCAGCGGCATGCAGGCCGCGATCATGGCCCATGACGCCTTGGCGGCCGGCAGCGCCGAGATCATCGTGGCCGGCGGCATGGAGAGCATGACCAACGCCCCCTACCTGCTGACCAAGCACCGCTCGGGCGCGCGCATCGGCCATGACCAGATGATGGACTCCATGTACCTGGACGGGCTGGAGGACGCCTACACCCCCGGCAAGCTGATGGGCGCCTTCGCCGAGGACAGCGCCGCCACCTACCAGTTCGGTCGAGAGGCCATGGACGCCTATGCCGTGGCGGGCCTCGCCAAGGCCCAGAAGGCCGTCTCGTCCGGCGCGTTCGCCGCCGAGATCACCCCGGTGACCATCACCACCCGCAAGGGCGTCGAGACCGTCAGCCAGGACGAGCAGCCGCTGAAGGCCGACGCCGCCAAGATCCCGACCCTGCGCCCGGCCTTCAGCCGCGACGGCGGCATCACGGCCGCCAACTCATCATCGATCAGCGACGGCGCCGCCGCCCTGGTCATGACCCGCGAAAGCGTCGCCAAGCGCCTGGGCCTGCCGATCGTCGCCCGGGTGGTCGCCCACGCCGCCCACGCCCACGAGCCGAGCCTGTTCACCACCGCCCCCGTGCCGGCCATGCGCAAGGCGCTGAAGAAGGCCGGCTGGGAGGTCGCCGATGTCGACCTGTTCGAGGTCAACGAGGCCTTCGCCGTGGTCGCCATGATCGCCCAGCAGGAGCTGGGCATCGATCCGGACAAGCTGAACGTCAACGGCGGCGCCTGCGCCCTGGGCCATCCCATCGGCGCCAGCGGGGCGCGCATCCTGTGCACCCTGATCTCGGCCCTGCAGGCGCGCGGCGGCAAGAAGGGCCTGGCCAGCTTGTGCATCGGCGGCGGCGAGGCCACGGCGATGGCGGTGGAGCTGGTTTAGGGCGCAACTCAGCGTTTGAGACGAAAACCTCGTCCTTCGACAGGCTCAGGACGAGGTTTTTCTAACGTCGTGGCCTATCCATGGTCCTCATCCTGAGCCTGTCGAAGGACGAGGACCCACGCACCGCGCTAATTGTCGATAGACCGCTCCAAACGCCACAAAACACCGCCAGAGCCCGCATCGCCCACCTCGTTCGCGCGTTAGCCCCCAGCCATACCAACCTTGGCGCGGCGCGCCGTCCAGCCCATATGCGAGTCATGACCGACGCCTTCAGCCACAACCCCGCCAAGAGCCGCTACGAACTGGAAGTCGACGGAAGGCTCGCCTTCGCCGACTACCAGCGCAGCGGACACCGCCTGGTCATCCCCCATGTCGAGGCCGATCCCGCTCTGCGCGGCACGGGCGCCGCCGGAAGGCTGATGGTCAAGGTCGCCGAGACCGCCCGCAACGAGGGCATGAAGATCGTGCCGTTGTGCAGCTATGCCGCCGCCTGGCTGAAGCGGAACGATCCGGAGATCATCGCTTAGATCGACCGGGGACATGCCCTTGCGG
>NZ_JBAPVS010000103.1:0-5253 GCF_049283275.1 Caulobacter sp.
GGCGTTGGCCGCGCCCGCCGCCGCCAGCGCCAGAAGGGCTCCGGGCCCCGCGAGCACGGCGGCCCACAGGCCCAGGGGCGTGCTGACCGGCCCGTCGTGACGGGCTGACGAGGACGGCGAGGCCATCGGCATGCGGCAGGCTCGATTGCGACGAAGGGAGGATTCGGCGAACCAGATATGGCGCCCTGGGATGGCTTGCGATAGACCGTCAAACGCTCAGAAGCACGACGATGGCGGAAAGCACCGCAATTTCGCCGCAACGTGCCGCAATCTGGGGTCTGGGTTTCTCTCCGAGGTGTCGTTCGTAATGCAGCGCAAGGTCCTGGTCGCGACAGTCGCAACCGCTCCTCTCCTGGCCATGGCGTTCGGCGCTTATGCTGAGACGGTCATCACCACGGCTCGCACGACGCCGATCGCCACCGCGACGGCCTCGTCCACCAACACGCCTGACGACGTGAAGATCGACGCCGGCGGGGGCATCACCCTGACCACCGCCGGTCCGATGGTCACGCTGAACAGCAACAACAAGGTCACGCTCGGCGGCAACGGCCTGACCTCCGTCGGGGTCGACAACTCGACCGGCGTCCTGATCCAGGGCGGCACGACGGGCTTGCTGATCAACAACGCCGCCATCAGCCTGACCGAGGACTACACCCCGGCCGACGACGACAAGGACGGCGACGTCGATGGTCCGTTCGCCAAGGGCGCGGGCCGCTACGGCGTGCGCCTGCAGGGTCCCGGCGTGTTCACCGGCGACATCGTCTCGGGCGGCGCGATCACGATCGAGGGCAATAATTCGGCCGGCATCTCGCTGGAAAGCGGAATCGCGGGCAATCTGACCACCGGCGGCCCGATCACCGTCACCGGCAACGATATCTACGGCGTGCATGTCGCCGGCCCGGTGACCGGCAAGGTCGCGATCAACGGCGCCACGACCACGACCGGCCTGAACGCCGTCGGCGTGGCGATCGACGGCGACGTCGGCGCCTTCGTCGTCCAGACCGCGGTCACCACGACCGGCTATCGCTACACCACGCGCCCGGCGACCGCGACGCTGCGCGGGATTCTCGACGCCGACGACCTGCTGCAAGGCGGTTCGGCCGTGCGGGTGACCGCCAATGTCGCCGGCGGCGTGCTGCTCGACGCCCCGCCCACCGACACCGACACGGCCAACACCGACGAGGACGGCGACGGCGTCGCCGACGCCAGCGAGGGCACGGCGGCGCTGGCGTCCTTTGGCTCGGCCCCGGCCCTGCTGATCGGCTCGGACTCCCGTTCGGTCGCCATCGGCGCGGTCGGCGCGGGCGACAGCGCCTATGGCCTGTTCACCAAGGGCGGGGTCACCGCCAACGGCGTCTATGACGGCGTCGCCGCCACCGCGATCCAGATCGGCGGCAATGCCGGCCAGGCCACGACCATCGCCGGCGGCGTGCGGAACGACGGCACGATCTCCTCCACCGCCTATGAAGCCGCCGCCGCCGGCGTGCAGTTCAAGGCCGGCGCGACCGCGCCGACCCTGTGGAACCGCGGCTCGATCACGACCTTCAGCGTCTCGGAGGGCCAATTCGACGCGCGCGCCGTGACCATCGACGCCGGCGCCAGCGTGACCACGCTGCGCAACGGCGGCACGATCGCGGCCACCGTGGGCGGCGAGAAGGGCAGCGCCTATGGCGTGCTCGACAGAGCCGGCACGCTGACCACCATTCAGAACACCGGCCGGATCTCGGCCTCGATCGTGCCGACCGACGACGCCGACGACAAGGACGACGCCGACACCCTGGCCAGCAACGAGCTGATCACCGGCAAGGCGATCGCCATCGACGTCAGCGCCAACACCACCGGCGTCACCCTGACCCAGAGCGGCCTCAGCGACGGCGACGACCTGAAGGACGGGATCGCCGACGCGGACGCCGACGGCGACGGCGTGGACGACGCGGACGAACCGTCCATCCTCGGCGCGGTCAACTTCGGTTCGGGCGCTGACACCTTCAACATCCAGAACGGCGTGGTGCTCGGCGACGTCTCGTTCGGGGCCGGCGCGGACGCCCTGAACATCACCGGCGGCGGCGTCATGCTGGGCGCCCTGCGCGATTCGGACGGCCAGCTGGCGATCAATGTCGCCAACGGCTCGCTGAGCATGACCAACGCCGAGACGATCAACGCCACCAGCCTGAACCTGGGCGCGACCAGCAAGTTGGTGTTCACCGCCGATCCCGCGGCGGGCACGAACAGCCACCTGGTGGTTTCCGGCGCGGTCAACATCGCGTCGGGCGCCCAGGTGGGCCTGCGGCTGACCAGCCTGCTCGCCGAACCCACCAGCTACAACGTCATCACCGGCGGCACGTTGACCGCCGGCACGATCGGCCAGGAGCTGTTGGGCGACGCGCCTTACATGTACGTGGCCGGCAGCCGGGTCGTCGGCAACAACCTCTATCTCGACGTCCGCAACCGCTCGTCCACCGAGATCGGCATGAACCAGGCCCAGGCCTCGGCCTATACCGCGACCCTCGCGGCGCTGGGCAAGGACAAGGACATCGCCACGGCCTATCTGGGCCAGACGACCAAGGACGGCTTCCTGGCGCTCTACGACCAGATGCTGCCCAGCCAGGGCGAAGGCTTCTTCTCGGCCCTGCAGGACGCCACCCACGCGATCTCGGTCGCCACCAGCTTCCGACCCGATCCGGGCGATCGCTACGGACCCGACAGCCTGTGGGTCCAGGAGATCAACACCCTGGTGCGGCGCGACACCGACAAGACCATGGGTTCCGACACCCAGGCCTTCGGCTTCGTCGGCGGCTATGAGGCCATGGGCGACGCGGGCGGCGCCCTGGGCCTGACCCTGGCCTATGTCAGCATCGAGGAACACGACATCGCCGCCAAGGTGGGCGAACAGACCACCGGCAACTTCGTCCAGTTGGGCGCCTATTGGCGCCGGGCGATCGGCGGCTGGCGCATGAACATCGGCGGCGGCGGCGGCTACGGCTGGTACGACGGCGACCGGACGTTCAACACCGGCGACCTGAACGGCGACGGCACGGCCGACGTCCAACGGCATAATAACGCCAAGTGGAACGGCTACATGTTCAACGCCTTCGCCGGCACGGCCTACGAGGCCAAGTTCGGCGGCCGCTACTTCGCCCGCCCCGAAATCTATGTCGACTATCTCTATCTGGACGAAGGCGAGCGCAAGGAATCCGGCGGCGGCGACGGCTTCGACCAGATCGTCCACAGCCGCAAGTCCGACAGCCTGACCGCCGACCTCGGGGTCGTCTTCGGCGCCGACTACGGCCGCGAGATGTGGTGGCGTCCGGAAGTGCGGCTCGGCTATCGCCAACTGCTGGCCGGCGAGATGGGCGACACCGTGGCCCAGTATGCCGGCGGCGGCTCGCCCTTCACCCTGGCGGCGGCCGGCGACAAGGACGGCGCGGCGACCCTGGGCCTGGCCCTGCGGGCCGGCACGTCGATGTCCTATCTGGCGATCGAGGCCAACGCCGAGGCGGCCAAGAAGCAGAAGCGCTACAATCTCAAGCTGACCGGCCGCGCGATGTTCTAGCGACATTTTGGCGCCTGGACTCCAGGGGCGAATGCAACGAACACTGATCAATAGGGCCCGCGCTTAGGCGCGGGCCCTATTTTGTTTTATATTTCAGTATCTTGGCCGTTTCGTTCAGCCAGGCGCTGAAGGAAAACTCAAAGCCGTGCGGCCTTATCTCTATTTCACACATAGGATTTATCGGCTTTTGTCCCAATCCACACCGGCGCCGAACCAGGCGTCGAGAGGGGAAGTCCATGACCAAGACTCAAACCGTCCTACGCACAGCCCTGATCGCCGGAGCCTCACTTGTGGCCATGACCGGCGCGGCGCATGCCCAGACGGCCGCCCAGACGCCCGAACAGCAGCAGGCCCGCATCGAGGCGCTTGAAGCTCAGCTTCAAGCCCTGTCCGGCCAGATCGCCGACCTGAAGGCCGCGACCGCCGCCAGCCTGAAGGATGTGCGCACAGCCCAGGCCGCCACCGTGGTCAGCATCGCCGGCGGCAAGCCGACCATCGCCTCGGGTGACGGCGCCTTCAGCGCCAACATCCACGCCGTGATGCAGCTGGACGCGGCCCAGTACTATCAGGACAAGCCCCTGCCGGCCTCGGTCACCAACGGCCGCGACCTCAACAGCGGCACCAACTTCCGCCGGGCCCGGCTGGGCGTCGACGGCAAGGTGTTCAAGAATTTCGACTACAGCGTCCTGCTCGACTTCGGCGGCGCCGGAACCGACGGCTCCGGCACGCTCCAGGAGGCGTGGCTGCAGTACAACTACGCCCCCTTCAAGGTGAAGGTCGGCGCCTTCGCCCCGAACATGGGCCTGGCTGACGTCGCCTCGACCAACGGTTCGCTGTTCCCCGAGCGTCCCTCAAGCTCGGAGCTTTCGCGCGGCCTGGCCGGCGCCGACAAGCGCATCGGCCTCCAGGTCCAGACGGTCGGCGAACGCTACCTGATCTCGGGCGCCGTCACCGGCGCCAAGGCCGGCGACGCGGCGACCAACGACGAACAGCTGGGCTATCTGGGCCGCGTGGCCTTCATCCCGTTCAAGGGCTACGACTGGCTGGTCCACATCGGCGCCAACGCCAGCAAGATCGTCACCCCCGCCCAGGCCACCGTCGGCGGCCCCTACAACGTCACCGTCAGCGACCGTCCGGAACTGCGCGTCGATGGCTCCCAGCTGATCTCGTCGGGCGCGATCGACTCGACCGGCGCGCGCCACTACGGCGTCGAACTGGCCGCCCAGAAGAAGAACTTCTTCATCGAGGGCGAATATTTCGACATCACGCTGGACCGCCGCAACCCGGCCGCCGGCGTCACCGATCCGAAGTTCAAGGGCTGGTACGTCGAGGGCTCGTGGGTGCTGACCGGCGAGGCGCGCAAGTACAGCGCCACCAACTTCGCCTTCGACGCCCCGGCCGTCGACAAGCGGTTCGACCCGAAGAAGGGCCAATGGGGCGCCTGGGAACTGGCGGCGCGCTATTCCGTCGCCGACCTGAACTATCATGAGCGGGCGACCCTGGCGGCCGACCGCGTGCGCGGCGGCGAGCAGAAGATCTCGTCGGTCGGCCTGAACTGGTTCCCCAACCCGGTGACCAAGTTCTCGCTCGACTACCTGGATGTCAGCGTCGATCGCCTCGACGCCGCCGGCCTGCAGGCGGGCCAGGACTATCAGGTGGTCAACCTGCGCAGCCAGTACGCGTTCTAGGATAGGTTGGGC
>NZ_JBAPVS010000104.1:0-7011 GCF_049283275.1 Caulobacter sp.
TCGTGGAGACGGCCGCCTCGCCCGGGCGCGTGGCCGCTTCGTGAACCTGCCGGCCCTGCCGCCGCTGACGCCGTGGCGCATTCGGGGACTGGCCTTGCTGGCCGGCCTGGCCGCCGCCCTGGCCCACCCGCCGTTCGGCGTCCTGCCGGGCCTGCTGGGCTACGCGGTCCTGCTTTGGCTGCTCGACATCATCGACGGGCCCCGGCCCTTGCGCTCGGCCTTCCTGCGCGGCTGGCTGATGGGGATCAGCTATTTTGGCCTGGGGACCTGGTGGATCGCCGAGGCCTTCATGGTCGACGCCGCCAACCAGGGCTGGATGGCGCCGTTCGCGGTGGCCGCCATGGCTGCCGGCCTGGCGCTGTTCTGGGGGCTGGCGGCGGTGCTCTACCGCTTGATCCGCCCGCCCGGGGTGCGGCGGGTGCTGGTGTTCGCCGGGGCCTTCGCGGTCCTGGAGTGGGCGCGGGGCCACATCCTGACCGGCTTTCCCTGGAACCTGCCGGGCGAGACTTGGCGGGCCGGTTCGGCGGTGTCGCAATTCGCCGCCGTGGTCGGCGCCTACGGCCTGACCTGGATCACCCTGGCGATCGCCGCCGCCCCGGCGGTCTGGCGTGACGGCCGGCGCGGCCGGATCGTTGTCGGGGCGGCGATCGCGGCGCTGGCCTTGCTCCACATTGGCGGCGCCGTCGTTCGTCCGCCCGCCGCGAGCGGTTCGGACGCCCTGACCGTCCGCATCGTCCAGGCCGACATCCCTCAGGAATCCAAGTGGGACGCCGAGCGCTTCGCCCAGATCGTTCAGGCCTATGTCTCGCTGACCGCCAAGCCTTACGCGGGCAAGCCCGCCGACCTCGTCGTCTGGCCCGAAGGCGCCCTGCCGCTGGCGATCAACGACTACTTGGTCCCCGGCAGCTGGGTGCGGCAGGCGATCGTCGACGCCCTCCAGCCCGGCCAGCTGATGTTGATCGGCGGCTACCGCTACCAGGGGACGCCCGACAAGCCCGTCTACTACAACAGCCTGGTCGCCCTGCGCCGGACGGCCGACGACGTCGCGATCGTCGGGATCTATGACAAGCACCGCCTGGTGCCGTTCGGCGAATACCTGCCGGCCGACGCCTTGATGACCAAGCTGGGCGTCAAGAGCATGGCCCACCTGGGAGACGGCTTCGCCACCGGACCAAGGCCCGCGCCGTTGCGTGTGGCTCCGGGTCTGCTGATCCAGCCGCTGATCTGCTACGAAAGCCTGTTCCCGCGCCTGGCCGAGCCGGCGCCGGGGGTGCGCGCGATCGTCAATGTCTCGAACGACGCCTGGTTCGGGGTGACCTCCGGGCCGCTGCAGCACCTGAATCTGGCCAGCTACCGCGCTATCGAAACGGGTCTGCCCCTGATCCGGGCGACCCCGACGGGGGTTTCTGCGTTGATAGACGCGCGGGGAAGAATTTTATCCGGCAAACGCTTGAAACTTGGCGAATCAGGAGTGATCGACGGTAAGCTAAGCGATGTTGGTTCGCCGACCCTGTTCTCCAAACTTGGGCATTGGCCGTTCGGACTGCTGCTTCTGGTTTCATTTTCCGCCGCGATTCGCGTCCCAGGAGGTCGAGGCTTGGAAAAGAACCGAAACTGAAACAGACAAGCTTCCAGATACCCGTGGCTTCCTCCCCCAGTGATTGAAACGGCATGAACACGACCTCTGACCAAGAACGCTCCCCCAATCCGGTCGACCTGCACGTCGGCGCGCGGATCCGCATGCGGCGCAAGATTCTCGGCGTCAGCCAGGAACGCCTGGCCGATGATCTGGGCCTGACCTTCCAGCAGGTGCAGAAGTATGAACGCGGCGCCAACCGCGTCAGCGCCTCCAAGCTGTACGAGATCGCCAAGAGCCTGCAGTCGTCGGTGTCCTACTTCTTCGAAGGCCTGGCCGACCCGACCGACGTCGAGGGTTTCGAGGAAAACGGTTCGGAGCAATTCGTGCACGACTTCCTGATGACCCCGGAAGGCCTGGAACTGGCCGCGCTGTTCCCGCGCATCGGCAAGTCCCGCGTGCGTCGGCGCATTCTGGATCTCGTCCGCTCGATGGCCGAGGACCTGACCGACGAAGAGCCCCAAGCCTGATTTGAGCCTGATTTGAGCCTGATCCGGACCCGATCGGGGCCTGATCAGGCGAAAGCCGGCTACGGCGGCTTGCGGACATAAACATATCTTTATATGTTCCCGCTTAGTCTCTCGGGCAGACCGTCCGTGGGGGCGATGTCATGTCCGGAGCTGACCCTTGAGCCGTTCTTCCTACATCTTCACCAGCGAAAGCGTTTCCGAAGGCCATCCGGACAAGGTCGCCGATCGGATCAGCGACACCGTGGTCGACGCCTTCCTGAGCGCCGACTCGGAGGCGCGCGTCGCCTGCGAAACCCTGGTCACCACCAACCGCATCGTCCTGGCGGGCGAAGTGCGGGCCGGCAAGCCGGGCGGCGACAAGGCCGCCAACAAGCAGCTGACCAAGGACATCCTCGGCTCGCTGGAGTCCAAGGTCCGCGCTGCGGTCAAGGACATCGGCTACGAGCAGAAGGGCTTCCACTGGCAGAAGGCGAAGTTCGCCAACTATCTGCACGGCCAGTCGGCCCACATCGCCCAAGGCGTGGACGCTTCGGACAAGAAGGACGAAGGCGCCGGCGACCAGGGCATCATGTTCGGCTACGCCAGCACCGAGACCCCGGAGCTGATGCCGGCCACCCTGCAATACAGCCACAATATCCTCAGCCGTCTGGCCCAGCTGCGCCACTCGGGCGAGCTGTCGGAACTCGAGCCCGACGCCAAGAGCCAGGTGACCCTGGAATATGACGCCGCCGGCAAGCCGGTCCGCGTCGTCTCGATCGTCGTGTCGCACCAGCACAAGAAGAAGATCGACGGCAAGGCCGCGACCTCCAAGCGCGTGCTCGACCTGATCAAGCCGCACATCCTGCCGATCTTCCCGGAAGGCCTGATCACCAAGAAGACCCAGTGGCTGGTCAACCCGACCGGCCGCTTCGAGATCGGCGGCCCGGACGGCGACGCCGGCGTCACCGGCCGCAAGATCATCGTCGACACCTACGGCGGCGCGGCCCCGCACGGCGGCGGCGCGTTCTCGGGCAAGGATCCGACCAAGGTCGACCGCTCGGCCGCCTATGCCTGCCGCTACCTGGCCAAGAACGTCGTGGCCGCGGGCCTGGCCGAGCGCTGCACCATCCAGATCGCCTACGCCATCGGCGTGGCCCAGCCCGTGTCGTTCCACGTCGACCTGCACGGCACCGGCAAGGTCGATCCGGAAGCCCTGGAAAAGCTGCTGCCGCAGTTGATCGGCGGCGCCACCCCGCGCTCGATCCGCGAGCACCTGCAGCTGAACAAGCCGATCTACGCCCGCACCGCCGCCTACGGCCACTTCGGCCGCACGCCGGACAACCAGGGCGGCTTCTCGTGGGAGAAGACCGACCTGGTGTCGGAGCTGAAGGGCCTGGCGTAAGCCTCACCCCTTCCAGACCTATCGGAGCGGGCCTCGATCATCTGATCGGGGCCCGTTTCATTTGAGCGTCCTTTTCCGGTAAACACCCGCCCATGACCAACCCCCAACAGCCCCACGGGCCGCTGCGCTCGTTCGGCCGTCTGAAGTCTCGGCCGGTGAAGCCGCGTCAGCAGGCCCTGCTCGACAGCCTGCTGCCGACACTCAAAGTGCCGACCGCGCCGTTCCAGCCGCGCGACCTGATGCCGGAAGCGACCGAAGTCTGGCTGGAGATCGGCTTCGGCGGCGGCGAGCACATGGCCGCCCAGGCCGGCAAGCGTCCCGACGTGCTGGTGATCGGCGCCGAGCCCTTCGTCAACGGCGTGGCCAGCGCCGTGCGCCATGTCGAGGAACAGGGGCTCAAGAACGTCCGCATCCACGAGGGCGACGCCCGCGACCTGGTCGGCTGGCTGCCCGACGCCTCGGTGGACCGGCTTTTCATCATGTTCCCCGACCCTTGGCACAAGGCCCGCCACAACAAGCGCCGCCTGATCCAGCCGGCCTTCGTGGCCGATCTGGCGCGGGTGCTGAAGCCCGGGGCGGCCTTGCGTTTCGCCACCGACTGGGCCGACTACGCCGAGTGGACGGTCGAGCGCGTGCTGGCCGACCCGGCCTTCCGCTTCGCCGACAAGGCGGCCGACCGCAACGCCGCGCCGGCCGACCACGTGACCACGCGCTACGAGGAAAAGAAGCTGGGCGACTGCGCCCCGGTGTTCCTGGATTTCGTTCGCCAATAGCCCCCTTCCCCCTCGATGGGGGAAGGGTTGGGGATGGGGGTGACAGCTGAGGCGCCGCAAGCACCCCCCCATCCGACCTGCTTCGCAGGCCGCCTTCCCCCATCAAGGGGGAAGGAAGATTTCTAGTAGCTCTCGTCGTGGCGCTTGATCGCCGCGCGGATGATCTCGGCGGTTTCTTCCAGACCGACCCAACCGGTGATCTTGGTCGACTTGCCCTTTTCCAGATCCTTGTAGTGCTGGAAGAAGTGGGCGATCTGCTCGGTCAGGATCACCGGCAGGTCGCGCCAGCTGTTCACGCCCGTATAGAACGGGTGCAGCTTGTCGACCGGCACGGCCAGGATCTTTTCGTCGCCGCCGGCTTCATCGACCATCATCAGCGTGCCGATCGGACGACAGCGGATGATCGCGCCCGGCACCACCGGGGTCGGGCCGACCACCATGATGTCGGCGGGGTCGCCGTCGTCGGCCAGGGTGTGCGGGATGAAGCCGTAATTGGCCGGATAGAACATCGCCGTGTGCAGGAAGCGGTCGACCATCAGCGCGCCGCTGGCCTTGTCGATCTCGTATTTCACCGGTTCGCCGCCTTGCGGGATCTCGATGATAGCGTTCAGGTCGTACGGCGGGTTGACGCCGACGGCGATCTTGGAGAGGTCCATTGTGACTCTTCGTTTGGGAAAGGTCCCGCGGGGAGGCGAGCCTGCGCGGGGGCGCTTATAGGCCACAAGTGCTGCAATGCGGAAGGGGGCGCGGCTTGACCTTGGCCATTGCCACGGAAATCATGCCCCTGGCAGCGGGAGGGCGAGATGCGGTGGGCAGGTTTTGGGCTTGGACTCATCGCGGGGGCGATGATGGCGTCGAGCGCGATCGCCCAATCCCCTGTGGACATCAACACCGATCCCCACGTCGCCCTGAGAAGCCGGGCGCTTTTGCCGGCGTCTAGCGCCCAGGGCGAGGTGCGCATCCATACGATGGCGGTCTATCTTGGCGGTCAGGCCAGCATCGTCGCCCGCAGGCGCGGCGATGCGCGCTGGAGCGTCTCGAAGGTGGAGCTCATACCGGGGTCAAGGCGCAAGATCTGGACCTCGACCTATCGATTGAGCCGGGAGCGAGCCATCGCCCTTGAGGCGCTGCTCGATAGCGGCGATCTGCAGGCCCCCGCCTCGGAGGAGCCCTGCCTGGATCCTGTCGGCATGTATGTCGAAACCGACTGGAAAGGAACAAAGGCCAACGTCTCCAGCAACGGTTGCGAGACCGACAGCGTTCTCGACCAACTGTGGCGATTGCTCTCGGCGCGCGATTGAGCAGGGGGCTTCCAACCGTCCGAACATCGCGCTATATAGCTCCCACATCGTCCGTCAGCGCTGATAGCGCTTTCGAGCGGCGGCCCGAAAGGCTGCCGCTTTTTCTTTGGCCGCTCGCCAGCTAGAGCGTGGCGGCCGCCAATGAGTTGAGAGAACCGTGCGCGGCAAGACGCAGGAAGATATTGGTCTGGTCGAACTGCTCGATCCCGTCGCTGAGTCCGTCGGCTACGAGATCGTCCGCCTGCGCCTGATGGGCGGGGCCGAGCAGCGTCGGCTGCAGATCATGGCCGAGCGTCCGGATGGCGACATGAACGTCGAGGACTGCGCCAAGCTGTCGCGCGCCATTTCCGAGATCATGGACGCCGCCGATCCGATCAGCGGCGAATACACCCTGGAAGTCTCCAGCCCCGGCGTCGACCGCCCCCTGACGCGGCTGAAGGACTTCGACACCTATGCCGGCCTGGAGGTCCGCATCGAGCTGGACCGCGTCGCCGAGGGCCGCAAGCGCTTCAAGGGCGAGCTGGCCGGCGTCGAGGACGGCCAGGTGGGCTTGAACCTCGAGGGCGAAGACGACACCACCGTCTATTTCCCGTTTGAATGGATCGTCGACGCCAAGCTGGTGCTCACCGATCAATTGATGAAGCGGGGCGCCGACCAGCGCGCCGCCCGCGTCGGAACCGAAGGCGACGACGCGGACAACGATATTGACCTGTCCGAAAGTGAAGAGGACTGACTATGGCCATCGGCATCTCCGCCAACCGCCTCGAGCTGCTGCAGATCGCCGACGCGGTCGCGCGTGAAAAAGGCATCGAGAAGGAAGTCGTCATCGAGGCGATCGAGGACGCCCTGCAGAAGGCCGCCCGCGCCCGCTACGGGGCCGAGCACGACATCCGCGTCAAGATCGATCCGCGCACCGGCGAGACCACCCAGAAGCGGGTGATCGAGGTCGTGCCGGACGACTTCGAGCTGGAAGGCGAGATCGGCAAGGTCCAGCTGTCGTCGGCCAAGCGCACCTGGCGCGACGCCGAGGTCGGCAAGATCTACGAGGAAAGCCTGCCGCCGTTCGAGATCGGCCGCGTCCAGACCCAGATGGCCCGTCAGGTCGTCATGCATAAGGTCCGCGAAGCCGAGCGCGAGCGCCAGTACGACGAGTACAAGGATCGCGCCGGCGAGATCGTCAACGGCAGCGTCAAGCGCGTCGAATACGGCAACGTCATCGTCGACCTGGGCCGCGGCGAAGGCATCATGCGCCGCGACCAGTCGATCCCGCGCGAGAACTTCAACGTCGGCGACCGCATCCGCGCCTACATCTACGACGTCCGCCGCGAGACCAAGGGCCCGCAGATCATGCTGTCGCGCGCCCACGGCGGCTTCATGGCCAAGCTGTTCGCGCAGGAAGTGCCGGAAGTCTATGACGGCGTCATCGAGATCCGCGCCGTGGCCCGCGACC
>NZ_JBAPVS010000105.1:0-5859 GCF_049283275.1 Caulobacter sp.
TCTGTCGGAGTCGCTGACGGCCCCTTCCGGGCGACTTTGATCCTGCCCGTCCGAGGGGGAACGTCGATCGGGATGAAACAGGCCCTCAATCGCCGTCCCTCGAGACAAACGGTTTCGCGGAGCGGTCGGTCCACGCCGAAACGCACACTCTAAACCCACGGTCATCCGGGCTTGGCCCGGCCGCTCCGCGCCTCCTCACCCACTCGCCGCGAAAGCCCGAGGTCGAAGAGCCGTGCCTGCAGCGCCTTGCCCGCGAACACTTGCCCCCCACCTGGCGGCTTCGCCGCCTGTCCGCCCCCGCAGGGGGCGGAGCGCCTTGGCTTTCGCGCCGACGCGCCGACCTGCTAAGGCTCGCCCATGCCTCAGCTCGACGATTCCTATGATCCCCTGACCCCCGTGCCGGCCGAGCGCCGGGCGTTCGGGGCGTTCGACGCCTTTTCGTTGTGGTTCAGCCTGGGGATCGGCCTGCTGGTGCTGCAGGCCGGGGCCTTCCTGGTTCCGGGCCTGGGCCTGGGGGCGGCGCTGGCGGCGATCGTCACGGGCTCGGTGCTGGGCGCGCTGTTGCTGGCCGCCGCCGGCGTTGTGGGCGCCGACACCGGGCTTTCGGCCATGGGGTCGCTGCGCCTGGCCCTGGGCGCGCGCGGGGCGGCGATCCCGACCGTGCTGAACGCCGTGCAGCTGACCGGCTGGGGCGCGTTCGAGATCATCGCCATGCGCGACTCGGCCGACGCCCTGACCCAGCGGACCTTCGGGTTCTCCAACCCGGTGCTGTGGACGCTGCTGTTCGGCGCCCTGGCCACTGGCCTGGCGATCCTGGGGCCGGTGTCGTTCGTGCGGCGGTTCCTGCGCGCCTGGGGCCTGTGGCTGTTGCTGGCCGGGGCGGGCTGGCTGACCTGGCGGCTGCTGGCCGACCACGACCTGGCCGCCCTGCTGGCCAAGGCGGGCACCGGCGAGATGAGCTTTGGGGCCGGGGTCGACCTGGTGGTGGCCATGCCTTTGTCGTGGCTGCCGCTGATCGCCGACTACACCCGCTTTGGCCGCTCGCCGCGCGGCATGTTCTGGGGCAGCGCCGTCGGGTACCTGCTGGCCAATGTCTGGTTCATGGGCCTGGGCGCCGCCTACGCCCTGGCGGCCGGGGGCGGCGAGGGCATGCTGCTGTCGGCCCTGGCCGCCGCCGGCGGCTTCGCCCTGCTGCTGATCGTCATCGACGAGACCGACAACACCTTCGCCGACATCCATTCGGCCGCCGTCTCGACCGCCACTCTGGTCCGGGTCGGCTCGACAAGGCTGGCCCTGGGCTTCGGCGTGGTCTGCACCGTCATCGCCCTGCTGGCGCCGATGGCCCGGTACGAGACCTTCCTGCTGCTGATCGGCTCGGTGTTCGCGCCGCTGTTCGGCGTGCTGCTGGCCGACCACTTCCTCGTCCGCCGGCGACGCGCCGAGGCTGTCGGCCGGATCGCGAGCGGGCTGAACCTGCCGGGCCTGACCGCCTGGGCGGTCGGCGTCGGCGCCTACCAGACGCTCAGCCGGCTGGCGCCCGACATCGGCGCCACCTTGCCGGCCTTCGCGGCGGCCGCGGTGGTCTATCTGGCGCTCCAGGCGGTGCGCAAACGCCTGGTCGCTTGACCCCGCGCCGTCGTCGCGCGACACCCCGGCCCCATGGAAAAGCTGAACATCCTGCTCGTCGGGTCCGGCGGGCGCGAGCACGCCCTGGCTTGGAAGATCGCCCAGTCGCCGCTGTGCGGACGGCTGGTCGCCGCGCCGGGCAATCCGGGGATCGGGCAGGTGGCCGAGCTGCGGGCGGTGAAGGTCACCGACGTGACGGGGCTGGTGGCCCTGGCCCGGGAGATCGCCGCCGACCTGGTCGTGGTCGGTCCGGAATCGGCGCTGGAGGTCGGGCTGGCCGACGAACTGGCCAAGGCCGGCATCCCCTGTTTCGGCGGCAGCGCCCAGGCCGCGCGGCTGGAGACCTCCAAGGCCTTCACCAAGGACTTCTGCGCCCGCCACGACCTGCCGACGGCCGCCTATGGCGTGTTCACCGACGCGGCCTCGGCCGGGACCTTCCTCGACACCCTGAGCGCGCCGTTCGTGATCAAGGCCGACGGCCTGGCGGCCGGCAAGGGCGTGGTGATCGCCGCGACCCGCGGCGAGGCCGACGCGGCCGTGCTGGACATGCTGGGCGGCCGGTTCGGCTCGGCCGGGGCGCGGGTGGTGATCGAGGCGTTCATGCACGGCGAGGAGGCCTCGCTGTTTGCGATCTGCGACGGCAAGACCGCGGTGCTGTTCGGCGCGGCCCAGGACCACAAGCGGGCCTATAACGGCGACCAAGGCCCCAACACCGGCGGCATGGGCACCTATTCGCCGCCGCCGGTCCTGACCGACGCCTTGGTCGACCAGGCCTGGCGCGAGCTTGTCGTCCCCACGATCGAGGGCATGGCGGCCGAGGGCTGCCCCTATGTCGGCGTGCTCTATGCCGGGCTGATGCTGACCGAGACGGGCCCTAAGCTGGTCGAATACAACGCCCGCTTCGGCGATCCCGAATGCCAGACCCTGATGCTGCGCCTGGAAAGCGACCTGGTCCCGCTGCTGCTGGCCGCCGCCAAGGGCGAGCTGGCCGGTGCGGCCAAGCCGGTCTGGCGTGACGAGGCGGCCATCTGCGTGGTGCTGGCGGCCGAGGGCTATCCCGACGCCCCCAAGACCGGCGGCCTGATCCAGGGCGCCGACAGCGAGTTCGGCGGCGAGGCGGTGATCTTCCACGCCGGCACCACCCGCGACGCCGACGGCCGCCTGGTGGCCTCGGGCGGCCGGGTGCTGAACATCTGCGCCCTGGGCGCGACGCTGCATGAAGCGCGGGATGTTGCTTATGCGGCCCTGGGCACGGTGTCGCTGGAGGGCGGGTTCTATCGCAGCGACATCGGGTGGCGGGCGTTGAGCCAGCACTAAAACTCGATCCTTCCCCCTTGATGGGGGAAGGTGGCCGCGAAGCGGTCGGATGAGGGTGAACGCGAAGTTTCTTCGCGCCGCCAACTCAGCAGTCACCCCCATCCCCGGCCCTTCCCCCATCAAGGGGGAAGGGGGCATTTGGGATTGCACCCTTCGCCCCACGCTCTAATGTCCCTTTCAAACAAGCGTTGGGGAGTTAGCGCATGGCCGTGGCCGAACAGTCCGCTCAGGATCTGAATTCCGGGACCAAGCCCGTCGATCCGCGCCACGCCATCGACGAGGCCAAGCTGGCGACCTGGCTGGAGGCCCATGTCGAGGGCTATGCCGGGCCGCTGGAAGTCCGCCAGTTCAAGGGCGGCCAGTCGAACCCGACCTATCAGCTGGTCACGCCCGCCAAGAAGTACGTCCTGCGCCGCAAGCCGCCGGGCAAGCTGCTGCCCAGCGCCCACGCGGTCGACCGCGAGTTCAAGGTGATCTCGGGCCTCAACAAGGCGAACTTCCCCGTCGCCAAGGCCTACGCCCTGTGCCTGGACGAGGACGTGATCGGCACGATCTTCTACGTGATGGACAATGTCGAAGGCCGGATCCTGTGGGACGGCACCTTGCCCGACTACGCGCCGGCCGAGCGCCGGGCGATCTACGAGGCCGAGATCGCCACCCTGGCCGCCCTGCACAATGTCGACTACGCCGCCGTCGGCCTGGCCGACTATGGCAAGCCCGGCAACTACTTCGCCCGCCAGATCGACCGCTGGACCAAGCAGTACAAGGCGTCCGAGACCCGGACCATCGAGGACATGGACCGGCTGATCGCGTTTCTGCCGACCAGCTGCCCGCCCGATGACGTCACCTCCATCGTCCATGGCGACTATCGCCTGGACAACATGATCCTGCACGCCACCGAGCCGCGGGTGGTGGCCGTTCTGGACTGGGAGCTGTCGACCCTGGGCAATCCGCTGGCCGACTTCAGCTATTTCCTGATGAACTGGGTGATGCCGTCCGACCAGCGCGGCGGCCTGGCCGAGATCAAGGACCTGACCGCCTATGGCGTGCCGACGATTCCCGAGGCGGTGGCGCAGTACTGCAAGCTGACCGGTCGCGACGGCCTGCCGAACCTGGACTGGTATTTCAGCTACAACCTCTTCCGTCTGGCGGGCATCTGCCAGGGGATCGTGGGCCGGGTGCGGGACGGCACGGCGGCCAGCGCCCATGCGGAGATCATGGAGGCGCGTGTGCCGGTTCTGGCGCGCGGGGCCTGGGAGTTCGCGAAGAAGGCGGGGGCTTAGGCGGCTAATGCTTGCCCCCTACGGATCGCTTCGCGATCGTCTTCCCCCAGAGGGGGAAGAGGGGCGCGGTGCGGCTCGGCGTCCTCCGCCCCCTATGGGGGCGGACAGACCGCGAAGCGGTCAGGTGGGGGCAAGTGGGTGAGCTACAGCCCCACGCTCTCCAGCAGCTTCCCCAGCGCCCCCTCATCCTCGAACCGCGCCCGCACCGGCCAGGGCGTGACCCGATCCCGCCAGGCCTGGGGCAGTCGCGCCCAGTCCTTCTCGGTCGTCACCAGCCCGGCGCTGAAGGTCTGGGCCCGGTCCCACAGGAAGTTCAGCGTCGCCTCGTCATATTCGCCGTGGTCGGGATAGGGCGCGAAGTCCACCAGGTGGCAGCCGGCGGCCTTCAGGGCGCGCTCCACCTTCCACGGCTTGCCGATGCCCGCGAAGCCGACCTGGCGGCCCTTGGGCGGCGCGACGGCGGGCTCCAGCCGGGCGATCAGCACCGGGGTGTTGCCGAATAGCGCCAAGAGCTCGGGATCGGCGACTGGCAGGTCGTCCGGCAGCAGCACGATCACCGCGTCGGTGCGGGCCAGGCTGACCGCCAGCGGCTCGCGCATCGGCCCGGCCGGGAACACCTTGCCGTCGCCGAACGGCCATTCGTCCTCGCGGGTCTCGCCGTCGACCACCACCAGCGACAGGGTCTTGCGCAGGTCGGGGTTCTGGTGGCCGTCGTCCATGACCACCACCTCGGCGCCGTTGGCGGCGGCCTTGCGGGCCCCCAGCACCCGGTCGCGCGACACCCACATCGGAAAGTCCTGGGCCAGCATCAGCGGCTCGTCGCCGACGTCCTTGGCGGTATGGCGCGCCGGATCGACCCGCACCGGTCCCTTCAGCTTGCCGCCATAGCCGCGCGCCAGGCCGTGCGCGTGGCGGCCGCGCTGGGTCAGGGTCAGCAGCAGCTCGCGGACGACCGGCGTCTTGCCCACCCCGCCGACCGTGAAATTGCCCACGCAGATCACCGCGCAGTCGGCGCCGCGTGGCTGGGTGCGGGCGATGCGCCGGGCGGTCTGGGCGGCCCAGATCCACGACAGCGGAGTCAGCAGGGCGCGGGTGAGCGGGCTGGGCGCGCCCTCACGGCGATACCACCAGCGCGGCGTGGCCAGCTTCATGCCGCGGGCTCCGTCAGCAGGTCGAGGATGCGGTCCAGGCCCGCCCGGGCCTCGGCGTCGCTTCGACAGACCAGAGCCCGGGCGCGGGCTGCTTGCCCTTTCAGGACCTCGGGCCGGGCCAGCAGGTCGGCCAGCCGCGCGCTCAGCACCGAGGCGTCGGCGAACGCCACGCCGTCGGCGTCGCGCAGGTCGGCATAGGCGGTCAGCCAGTTCTCGACATGGGGGCCCGAGACGATGGGGCAGTCCAGCCGCGCCGGCTCCAGCGGATTGTGGCCGCCGATCCCGGTCACCAGACTGCCGGCCACCAGGGCCAGGTCGGCCAGCCGGTACCAGAGCCCCAGCTCGCCCAGGGTGTCGGCGACGATGACCTCGGCGGCGCCGTCGGGCTCGCGGCTGCGCAGGCTGACCGTGGCGCCGCTCGCCGAAATTTTGTCGGCGATGGCCGGGCCGCGCTCGGGGTGGCGCGGCGCGATCACCAGGCG
>NZ_JBAPVS010000106.1:0-30705 GCF_049283275.1 Caulobacter sp.
GCCGACGTCCACGACCGCATCTTCGAAAGCTTCACCCAGGCCGACAACGCCGTCTCGCGCAGCCACGGCGGCACGGGCCTAGGCCTGACCATCTCGCGCGCCCTGGCCCGTCAGATGGACGGCGATCTGGTGTTGGAAAGCGGCGTCCTGAAAAACGCCCCCCCGAAAACCGGGTCGGGCGGCGCGGCGTTCGTCTTCACCCTGCGCGCCGTTCCGATCGCAACGCCCGCCGTGACGACCGACGAGCTGGAGGATCAGGAAGGGCCAGACCTGGATTCCCTGCGGATCCTGATGGCCGAGGACAACGCCATCAACCAAGTGGTGGTGCGCACCATGCTGGAAGCCACCGGCGTGGCCTTGACCATCGTCGATGACGGCCAGGCGGCCCTGGAGGCCCTGCAGACCCCGAGAGCCGACGCGTTCGATGCGGTGCTGATGGACATCAACATGCCGGTGATGGACGGCATCACCGCCCTGGGCGCCATCCGGGCCGGCGTGGCGGGCGATCCGGCGATCCCGGTCATCGCCCTGACCGCCTCGGCCATGTCGGGCGATCGCGAGCGCTTCCTGGCGATGGGATTCGACGACCACCTGGGCAAGCCGATCCGGCCGGTCGATCTGCTGTCGTCGATCAGCACGGCGGTCCGCGGCAAGCCTGGGCGTCGCACGGCGGCGACGGGGTCTTAGCCCCTACCCCATCGTCTCCGCCAAGGCACGGGCTTCGTCCTCGAAGGCGCTGACCGTATCGACGCGGCGCCAGTCGATCTCGCCGGTGTCGCGGGTCAGCTGGCTTTCCAGCACCGCCACGTCGGCGTCCGAGGCGTCGTTGACGCGGGCGGCGACGCGAGCGCGCAGCACCTCGGGCGGGGCCTCAAGCCAGACGCCCTGGAACGCCACGTCGACGTCCTTGGCCAGGGCCTCGGCGCGGGCGCGCTGCTCGGGTTTGAGGAACACCGCATCGACCACCACCGAGCGACCGCCGGCCAGGGTCAGACGGGCGTCGCGGAACAGCTCGTCATAGACCCGCTCGCTCATTTCCGGCGTGTAGGCGTCCTTGGGCAGGCGATGCAGCGAAGGCACGCCGCACAGGCGCTTGCGGATTTCGTCGGTGCGCAGGACCACCGCTCCGGGCGCCGCGCCCAGGCCGGGCGCGCAGACCCGGGCGAAGGTCGACTTGCCCGAGCCCGAGAAGCCGCCGGTCGCCACCAGGCTGACCGGCTTGGGCGCCAGGTGCTCCAGCGCCGTGGCCAGATAGGCGCGCGCGGCTTCGTCGTCGTCGCTGTAGGCCCAGACGTGGGTGCGCACGGCGGCGCGGACGCTGAGCATCAGCGGCAAAGCCGCAAGGCCTGTCCACAGGCCTTCGCCAAAGGTGCGGGCGGCCTCGTCCAGATAGGCGTTCAGCACCCGGCCGGCGGCGTCGCGGCGGCGACGGAAGTCCAGGTCCATCAGCAGGAAGGCCAGATCGTACTGGATGTCGATGTCCGACAGCGAGTCGTTGAACTCGATGCAGTCGAACAGGATCGGCTTGCTGTCCTCGACCAGGATGTTGCCCAGGTGGAGGTCGCCATGACAGTGGCGCGCGAACCCTTGCCCGGCTCGTTCGTTCAGCAGCGGACCCAGCCGCTCCAGCGCTAGATCGGTCTCGGCGATCAGCCGCTCGACGGCCTGGGCGCCCAGGCGCGGGGCCAGGCCGCGCAGCAGGTTGGCGTTGGACGCAATAGTGTAGCCCAGGGCCCCGACCCCGCCGCCCTGCGGCCGCAGCGGCGCGCCGGCGTGGAACTGGGCGATGGTGCGGCCCAGGGACTCCTCAAGCGCGTCGTCGATGGCCCAGGGCTGCTGGGCCAGCACGCCCTGCTCGTCGAAGCGGCGCATCTCCAGCAGGTATTCGACGATCTCGCCGGTCCCGTCCATCTCGACCCCGCCGCTGTCGGTCCGCGTCAAGCGCCGTACGGCGCGATAGATGTCGGGCGCGGCGGCGCGGTTGAAGCTGAGCTCGCGCTCCAGCGACCAGCGGCGAAGTTCCAGGGTGGAATAGTCCAGAAAGCCGAAATTGACCGGGCGCTTGACCTTCCAGGCCGCCTCGCCGACCAGGAACACCCGGGCGCAAGACGTCTCGATCACCCGATCGGCCCGCTCGCCCATCCAGGCGGCCACTTCCTGTTCGCGAACCGTCTCCGCGTCCTTGATCACGCCCCAACCTCGTCAAATCGCCAGAAATCCGGGCGTCGGCGTCCCCTTAGCGGAAAGTTCAGGCCGCGTCGCGCCCAGCGCGCTTGCTTACGCTTAGGTTGAGAGTCTATGGTTGATATAACCTCAGATCGAGTCACACCCGCATGCAGGTCGACACTGTCCCCAATCGGTCGGAACGCAAGAAGACCGAGATCCTGACCGCCGCGCGCGGCGTGTTTCTCCGGGAAGGCTATTCCGCCGCCGGGATGGAGGCGATCGCTCGCGGGGCGAGCGTGTCCACCGCCACCCTCTACGCCCACTTCCCAAGCAAGGCCAAGCTGTTCGAGATCGTTGTCCATGACGCCACCGG
The DNA here is from genome assembly GCF_049283275.1 of Caulobacter sp. Lineage (GTDB taxonomy): Bacteria > Pseudomonadota > Alphaproteobacteria > Caulobacterales > Caulobacteraceae > Caulobacter. Next base: position 2,540 of record NZ_JBAPVS010000106.1, read on the forward strand.
ACGCATGGCCCAGCCCGTGCGTGAAAGCGTCCGGGCCAAGGGCGACGCCCGCGCCCGTCTCACAAGCCTGGCCCGGGCCTATGCCACCCTCATGGCGCAACCCTCGACCCGCGCCATGTTCCGGATGGTCGCCGGCGAACGCCGACGCTTCGAGGCGGTGGCTGACCATGTCCTGCGCGGCGCCCATCAGGACCTGGGCGGCGCGGCGATCCAGGTCATCGAAGACCTGATCGAGACCGGCGAATTGGCGGCCGATCACCCTGCCCGGGCCGCCGGCCAGCTGCTGGGCTTGCTGGACCACGCCACGCTGGTGCTGGGCCTGACGGCGGGCGACGAGACCCAGCCGGTCCGGCCCCTGGCGAACATCTGCGCCGACGCGGTGGAGACGTTCCTGGCGCGGTACGGGGTCTAGGGGAACAGCCGCTTGGTTCCCCACCCCTCGCCCACGCGCTCATAGACCAGCCGTTCGTGCAGGCGGAACGGGCGGTCGCGCCAGAACTCGATGACCTGGGGCACGACGCGGTAGCCCGACCAGTGCGGCGGGCGCGGCACCTTGCCCAGGCCGAACTTCAGCGCCATCTCGGCCACCCGACGCTCCAGGGCCAGGCGGTCGGGCAGCGGCCGCGACTGGTCGCTGGCCCAAGCGCCCAGCTGGCTGTGGCGGGCCCGGCTGGCGAAATAGGCGTCGGCCTCGGCCTCGGTGACCGGTTCGACGACGCCGCGCACCCGCACCTGGCGGCGCAGCGACTTCCAGTGGAACAGCAGCGCCGCCTTGGGCTGGCCCGCCAGCTCCACGCCCTTGGCGCTGTGGGTGTTGGTGTAGAAGACGAAGCCCCGGGCATCGACGCTCTTGAGCAGCACCATACGCGAGTCCGGCAGGCCGTCGGCGTCGACCGTCGAGACGGCCACCGCATTGGGATCGCTGGGCTCGCCCTTGCCGGCCTCGGCCAGCCACGCCTCGAACAGATGGATCGGGTCGCCCTCCGGCAGCAGCGGCGGAGGCACGGCCTCGGTCACCTGGCGGACATAGTCGTCCTCGGACGGCGAGGCGGGGATCAGGGGCGTGTCGGTCATCAGATCGATATAGGACACCGAGCGCCAAAGGACCAAGCACGGGGCCGCGCTTGACGCGCGGGGGTGGTCACGCGCATCTGCCGCGCAAGACTTGAAGGACACCCTGATGAAACTCGGCACGCGGGCGCGACTGGCCTGGATCCCCCTGGCGCTGTGGTGCGCGGCCGGCCTGTGGATCGGCTATGTCGAGGCCGTCGACTGGAAGGGCGATGACGTCCAGGACTGGATCATCCTGGCGGCCGGCGGTCTGTTCCTGTTCGCGGGGGGCGCCTGGAACCTCTGGCGGCTGCATGCCAAGGCCGCCGAGCGGGCGCGGGTCGAGGGACCGGACGTCGATGTGCCGGTCACCTGGCACCGCAAGAGCGGCTCGTGGGCGGTGATCGTCTTCGCGGCCGGGGTCGCGGGCATTTTCGGCCTGGCCTGGCTGATGGGCAGCCAGATCCGCTAACACCGCTCGGAGCGCTTTCTTCACGCGAACCGACGTCCACACCTGAAAATGCTTGAAAAAGTTAACTTAACGCCCCGTTGACCAAACGGCGGCAGGGTCGGCGGCATGATCGCCGGCGTATCCTCCGTTCTCAGCCTGCAGGCCGCCCGCGCCATCCTCGGCGTCGCGCCCGGCGCCGATGAGCGCGAGCTGCGAGCCGCCTATCGCGAGGCCGCCAAGCGCGCCCACCCAGATCGTCCCGGCGGTGACGCGGCGCTGTTCCGCGACGTGCTGGCCGCCTATCGCCTGCTGCAGGACGCTCCGACGCGACCGATCCATTTCCCGCCCGCCGTCGCCGAACCGGTCCGGGTCGAGCAGGCGACCTTGCAGATCGACACCGCCCTGGCCTTCGCCGGCGGCTCTCTGGAACTCTGCCTCGACGCCCGCAAGCTGCGCCTGACCCTACCCGCCGGCCTGCGCGAGGACGACAAGGTGCGGGTCGAGAACGTGACCTTCCGCGTCGCGATCCAGCACGATCCCGACGCCCTGGTGCGCGGCGGCGACCTGTGGCTGACCGCGCGGCTGGACGCCCGCGCCCTGGCCGAAGGGGGCCGGATCGAGGTCGCCACGGCCCTGGGCCCTCGCCTGGTCTGGATCTCGACCAAGGCCGCCGCCCGCGGCCTGGTGCGCCTGCCCGGCCAAGGCCTGCCCGCCCGCGGCCCGCACCAGGCCGGCGACCTGTTCCTGCGCCTGGAAGCCCTGGGCGACGGCGCCGAAAGCGCCGCCCGCTCGCAGCTGAAGCGCTTCTGGGCCGCCTGGGCGGCTTAAGAGCCTCTTCCCAACCCCTTGCCCGACGGGTCTATTGTCTCCGACGCCGCCGAAGAGCGGACGGGAGGCTCGATCATGACCCAGGACGCCCTGCGCCTTCGGCGCGAGACCATCGTGCGCGAGCACATGGCCGACGAGATCGACCACGCCTGGGACAAGGTGCTGGCCACCTTCCCCCACCCTCACTACGAGATCATCGCCACCGGCGTGGTCCATGACGGCCGGCCCGATGTCGAGCACTACTACACCACCTCGCGCCAGACCTTTCCCGACCAGCGCAACACCCTGCTATCGCTGCGCCACATCGACGACGGGATCGTGGTCGAGTTCGTGCTGGAAGGCACGCAGCTGGGCCCGCTGGGGCCCCTGCCCGCCACGGGTCGTCCGTTCAGCTGCCAGATGACGGCCTTCTTCCTGTTCGACGGCGAGACCCTGGTCTGCGAGCGGATCTATTCCGACGTCCTGACGATCGTGCGCCAGCTGCTGGGCGGAATGACGTCGACTGAGGCGCTGAACGCCCTGATCGCGGCGGCGAAGGCCAAGGCGGCTTGATCCGATCTGTTATCCGGACGCAGCGAAGCGAAGATCCGGGATGACAGATCGGGGCAAAAGATCGCGCACGATAAAAAACTCCGCCCACCCTCTTGATATTAAATCGTGCACGATTAAATCGTCCAGTATCGAACAACGCCAAGGAGGCACCCGATGTCCACTCTCTATCAAACCCGCGCCACGGCCACCGGCGGTCGCGAAGGCAAGGCTCGCAGCGAAGACGGCCTGCTGGACGTGAACCTGGCCCTGCCCAAGGCGCTGGGCGGCACCGGCCAGGGCACCAATCCCGAGCAGCTGTTCGCAGCCGGCTACGCCGCCTGCTTCCAAAGCGCCATGGCCCACGTGGCCCGCCAGCAGAAGATCGGCCTGACCGGCTCGACCGTGACCGGCGTCGTCGGCCTGGCCCCGCTGGACGTCGGTTTCAAGCTGGAAGTCGCCTTGGAAGTCGAAACCCAGGGCCTGACCCAGGAAGAGGCCGAAGCCCTGGTTGCGACGGCGCACAAGGTCTGTCCCTATTCCAACGCCACGCGCGGCAATGTCGACGTCGCGATCACCACAAGGGCCGCATGACTTCGAAGACTGACAAGATCAGCAGCGAACCGGTCGAGGCCCTGCGCCTCGACCGTCAGCTGTGCTTCGCCCTTTACGGCGCCGCCAATCGGGTGACGCGGCTCTACCGGCCGCTGCTCGACGCCCTGGGCCTGACCTATCCTCAGTACCTGGCCATGCTGGTGCTGTGGGAGGCCAGTCCCCAGACGGTGGGAGCCCTGGGCGAGGCGCTGGACCTGGAGTCCAGCACTCTGACTCCGCTGCTCAAGCGCCTGGAAGCGCAAGGCCTGGTGGCCCGCACCCGCGATCCCGAAGACGAGCGGCGCGTGATCGTCGCCCTGACCCCGGCCGGCGCCGCCTTGCGCGACAAGGCCAGGACGGTGCCCGAGCAGCTGTTCTGCAAGCTGAACATGCCATTGGACCAACTGGGCGACCTGCGCGAGCGGCTCAAGGTGCTGGCGGTCTAGGGCGTATCGATCGTCACGCGCGGTGCGTGGTCCTCGTCCTTCGACAGGCTCAGGATGAGGACCATTTTCAAGTCCGAGCTGTAGGAAACCTCATCCTGAGCTTGTCGAAGGACGAGGTTTTCGTCTCAGACGCTGATGCATCCTAGCCTTCGGACTCGCCCTAGGCCTCGAAGCCGTAAGGCGGCGCCTGAGGCAGGCAGCGGATCAGGATCTGGGCCGTCAGGCCCGGCTCGGCGACCACGGACGGCTGTTCGCCAAACACCGCCGCCCAAAGCTCGGCCAGTTCCTGATACGCGACATCGGGCACGCTGCCTCTCCTCAAGAGAGACAATGCCTTTGAAGGTCAATACGTTGCTGGTTAACGGCGGCCCAGCGCAAGCCGGACCGCCTCGCCAGACCGTCTATTGAGCCTTGGCTGGGCAGATCGCGCCGGCCGGATCGGGGACCAGCTTCACGCCCTGCAGCGACACCGTCAGCTTGCCTGCGGTCGACAAGGCGAACGGCGCGGTCACGGCCTTGACGTCGGCGCCGGCCGCCTGGAAGCACTTGAGCGGAACCTTCAGCCGCTTCCACTCGCCCACCGGCGAGGCCGCGAGCACCGGGGTGACGTCCAGCTTGCCCGCCCCGATCGCCAGGGTGACCGGCCCGGTCGGCTGGGTGTCGAGGCGGTAGTCCACCAGCAGGCTCATCTCGGCGTTGGTCTGGAACGACAGATCGAACGCCTGGTCCGCGATCAGCGAGACCGTGGCCAGCTTGTCGCCCGAGAAGATCAGCTGACGGCCCGCCTCCTGCACATTGCCCGCGTCGACCGGCCGGATCTGCACCGCGGTGCTCGGCGAGGCCTTGAAGTCGAACGGCGCCGGCGTCTTGCCGCCGACGAAATAGTCGCTGACGTTGTCGGTGGCGATCGTGAAGTCCGGCTTTTCCGACAGCGTCCCGACCCGAACCTTGGAAGCGTAGGTCAGGCCGTAGCCGTAGGCGAACTGCGGCGCATAGGTCTTGTCGCCGCGGTTGAGGGCGAACTGGCCGGCGGTCTTGGGCCAGCTGAACGACAGCTTGCCTCGGAATTCGGTGCGCGGCTTGCCGGCCGCGTCGCCGATCAGCACGTCGGCGATCCCGCCGCCTTCCGAACCCGGCAGCCAGGCGGCGACGAAGGCGTCGGTGGCGTTGATCTCGGGGTTCACCCACAGCGGACGGCCCGACAGGAACACCCCCACCACCGGCACGCCGGCGGCCTTCAGTTTCTTCAGCAGGGCCAGGTCGGTCTTGGTCCCCGGCTGGAACTCGAGCGTCTTGATGTCGCCCACGCCCTCGGCGTAGGGCGTCTCGCCGAACACCACGATCGCAACATCCGGCTTTTTATCGAAGCCGCCGTCGACGCTGAGCGTCGCCGTGCCGCCGGACGCTTCGACCGTCTCCTTCAGGCCCGAATAGATCGACTGGGCGTTGGGGAAGTCGGCCTTGGTGTTGCCCGTGCCTTGCCATGACAGGGTCCAGCCGCCGGCCTGCTGGCCGATGTCGTCGGCGCCCGAACCGGCCACCAGGATGTTGGCGCTGGCCTTCACCGGCAGGACGCCGTTGTTCTTCAGCAGCACCAGCGACTCGCGCACCGCCTGGCGGGCGATGGCGCGGTGCTCGGCCGAGGCCATGACGGCCTCCTTGCCCTCCAGCGGCCGCGCCTGCTGGAACAGGCCCAGCTTGGCCTTGACGCGCAAGATGCGGCGCACGGCGTCGTCGATGCGGGCCATAGGGATTTCGCCCGACTTCGCCTGGGCCAAGGTGTTGGCGTAGAGGTCCTTCCAGCTGTCGGGCGCCATGTACATGTCCAGCCCGGCGTTGGCGGCCTGCGGACAGGTCTTGGGCGTGCAGCCGGCCACCTGGCCATGCCCGTTCCAGTCGCCGACCACGAAGCCGTCAAAGCCCATCCGGCCCTTCAAGACGTCGGTCAGCAGGCTCTTGTTGCCGTGCATCTTCTCGCCGTTCCAGCTGGAGAACGAGGCCATGATGGTCAGGGTCCCGGCGTTGATGGCCGGCACATAGCCTTGAGCGTGCACGCGGATCAGCTCGGCTTCGGAAACCTGGGTGTCGCCTTGGTCCTTGCCGTTGTGGGTGCCGCCGTCACCGAGGAAGTGCTTGGCGCTGGCCGCGACGTGGCCTTGCTGGATGACGCCGCCTTGGGAGACCGCGCCCTGCAGGCCCAGGATCATCTGACCGGCGTAGTCGCGGACGATCTGCGGATCTTCCGAATAGCCCTCATAGGTCCGGCCCCAGCGGTCGTCGCGCGGCACGGTCAGGGTCGGGCCGAACGCCCAGTCGAAGCCGCTGGCGGCGGTTTCCTGGGCGGTGGCCGCGCCGATCTTGCGGATCAGCTCCGGATCGCGCGCCGCGCCCAGGCCGATGTTGTGCGGAAACAGCGTCGCCCCGACGGCGTTGCCGTGGCCGTGCACGGAATCGATGCCGAACATCAGCGGAATCTGCGTGCCGCCCTGGCGCTGCGCGGCGGCGGCCCGGAAGGCCTCGACCGACTTGACCCACGGGCCGATCGGCGAGCGGTCGGACGCGCCCAGCGGCGGCGAGCTGCCGCCGGCCAGGATCGAACCCAGCGGATAGGTCTTCAGGTCTTCGGGCTTCACAGAGCTGAGATCGCCCTGGATCATCTGACCGACCTTCTCCTCGAGGGTCAGCTTGGCCAGCAGGGAATCGACGAAGGCCTCGGTCTGGGCGTCCACCAGGCCCTGGCTCTTGGCGGCTGGCCAGACGGCGGGATGGGCGGTGCTCTTGGCGTCTGCGGCGGACGCCGCGCCGTTCAAGACCGTGGACGTCAGAAGGGTGGTCGCCAGCAACGCGGCGCAGAAGGCCTTGGTGTTCATAACTCCCCGCTTTTTTCGTTCGATTCCGACAACGCTGTCAGTTGCACGACGACCCGGTCCAGGCAATCCAGACGATGGTCGAGGACGATTCAGCCGTGGACGACGGGCGGTTCTTGTAAATCCCTCTCCCCATGGGATAGGGCGTTCAAGACCGCGCCGGCCCGAACCGCGCCACCAGGTCATAGGCCTCGCCCGGGAACAGCTGCCTCACCCAGGTGACCGGCTCGCCCGCGCGCCAGGTGCGACGCTCGACCGCCAGCAGCGCCGCGCCGGGGTCCAACACCATCAGCGCCGCCGTCGCCGCGTCCGCCCCGACCGCACTGATGCGGTTCTCGGCCTCGGTCCAGGGCACGTGGTGCAGCAGCCAGGCGCCCGGCGCTTCCTCGGCGAAAACCAGGTCGGCCGCCTCGGGCACGGCGGCCAGGCTGATCAGGCGATCCTCCAGGGCGAACGGCCGATCACCGGCGACATGCATCCCGCGCAGGACCAGCAGTTCGCCGTCGGCCGCCAAGGCGATCTCCTCGGCGTCGCCCGCCTTGGCCTTGCGGCGGCGCCGGTCCAGCAGATCGAAGCGATAGGTCTCGCCCCGCGCCACGATCTGGGCCTGGATGTCGGGGATGTCGAGCACGGTGGAGTGCACGCGAGGCCGGGCCACGAACGAGCCGGCGCGGCGGCGGCGGACGATCAGCCCCTCCTCGGCCAGGGCCGACATGGCCTTGTTGACCGTCATCCGCGAGCAGTCGAACTGGGCCATCAGCTCGGTTTCCGACGGCACTTTGCGGCCCGGCGCCCAGGCGCCTGAGCGGATCAGGTCCTCGATCTGCCCGCGGATGCGCTGGTAAAGCGTCCCGCCCTTCAAGCCCGTCAAGCCAGCCCGCTCCTTCAAGACAGCATATCGGCCAACGCCGTCCGATAGCGCGCCAGGATCGCCTCGCGCGCCTGGTGGCGCCCACCGCTGACGACCTGGCGGCCGCCCCGCCAGACGCCGTCGATGACCCCGTGTCGCCCGGCGAACACCCAGCTGTCCAGCAGAGCGTCGCCGTCGCGGCCGATCATCGCCGGATGGGCGCGGTCCAGGGTCACGAAGTCTGCCGGCCGCCCGCGCCGCAGACCGCCGACCACGCCCAGGGCCTGGGCCCCGCCGTTGACCGCCGCGCGGAACAACGCCCCGCCCGTCGAGCTCCCCGGCGCCCCGGCCAGCACATTTCGGGCCCTTCGGGTCAGACGCTGGGCGTATTCCAGGGTCCGCAGCTCCTCGGCCGCGTCGATCAGCACATTGCTGTCCGAGCCGATCCCGAACGCCCCGCCGGCCGCCAGATAGTCGTGGGTCGGGAAGACGCCGTCGCCCAGATTGGCCTCGGTGACCGGGCACAGACCGGCCACCGCGCCGCTCTTGGCCAGGCGCTCGGTCTCCATGGCGTTCAGGTGCGTGGCGTGGACCAGGCACCAGCGCTTGTCGACCGAGGCGTTGTTCAGCAGCCAGCGCACGGGCCGCGCGCCGGTGGCGGCCAGACAGTCGTCGACCTCCTGGGTCTGCTCGGCGATGTGGATGTGGATCGGGTCGGCGCCGGCTAGCGGCAGGATCGCCGTCAGCTCCTCGCCGGTCACCGCCCGCAGGCTGTGCGGCGCAATGCCGACCACCGCGTCAGGCAGGCCGGCCACCACCGCGCGGCTGGCCTCGATCAGCCGGCCGTAGCCGTCGATGTCGTGGATGAACCGCCGCTGGCCCTGGCCGGGCGCGACGCCGCCGAAGCCGGCATGGGCGTAGAACACCGGCAGCAGGGTCAGGCCGATGCCGGTCTCGTCGGCCGCCGCCGCGATCCGCCCGGCCATCTCGGCGGGGTCGGCATAGGCGCCGCCGTCCTTGTCGTGATGCAGGTAGTGGAACTCGCCGACCCGGGTCGAGCCGGTCTCCAGCATCTCCATGTAGGCGAGCGCCGCGATGGCCTGGACCTCGTCGGGACCCAGACGGTCGACGAAACGGTACATCAGCTCGCGCCAGGTCCAGAAGCTGTCGCCGCCCCCTTTCGTGTTTGGCGGACCTCGGGTTTCCGTCAGGCCCGCCATGGCCCGCTGGAAGGCGTGGCTGTGCAGGTTGGGCAGACCCGGCAGGCACGGGCCGTGCGCGGTCTCGCCGGACTGGCGGGCGACGTCGGTGTCGATGCGCGAGATCATGCCGTCGGTGAGCGTGAACCGCACGGCCTTGGCCCAGCCGTCGGCCAGCAGGGCCTGCTCGAACCACAAGGTCTGGGGCCCGGACGCAGGCGCCGTCTGGGGCGCGCGTTCAGGTTCGCGCTCGGCCTCGGCCTGAGGCGTAGCCTCGACCTCCTGAGGCGGCGTGTAGATCGGCTCGTCTGCCTCGGGTTCTGACGGAAACGCGTCGTCGCTCACTGGACAATCCTCGGGTCGCGCGAATATGTCTATACATATTGAAGCCGTCGGCAAGAGACCGAACCGGCGTCGGGAGATCCCTGGCCATGCGCTGCGATCGGGTGTGGAGCAAGGCCCGCCTGGCCACTTTCGCCGCCCATGGCCACGGAATCGGCGTGGTCGAGGACGGCGTCGTGGCCAGCTTTCGCGGCCGCATCGCCTATGCCGGCCCCGCCGCCGATGCGCCCAGCTTCGAAGCGGGTGAGACCATCGACTGCGAAGGCCGCTGGATCACGCCGGGGCTGATCGACCCCCACACCCATCTGGTGTTCGGCGGCGACCGGGCCCACGAGTTCGAGCTTCGGCTGGCCGGCGCGTCGTACGAAGAGATCGCCCGGGCCGGCGGCGGCATCGTATCGACCATGAAGGCCACGCGCGCGGCGTCGGAAGGCCAGTTGGTCGCCAGCGCCCTGCCCCGCCTGGACGCCCTGATCGCCGAGGGCCTGACCACCATCGAGATCAAGTCCGGCTACGGCTTGTCGCTGGACGACGAGTTGAAGAGCCTGCGCGCCGCTCGCGCCCTGGCCGACGCTCGCCCGGTGTCGGTGACCACCACCTTCCTCGGCGCCCACGCCCTGCCGCCAGAATATGCCGGCGACGCCGACGGCTATATCGACATGGTCTGCCGCCAGATGATCCCCGCCGTCGCCGCGGAGGGCCTGGCCGACGCGGTGGACGCCTTCTGCGAGGGCATCGGCTTCACCCCCGCCCAGACCCGCCGGGTGTTCGAGGCGGCGCGCGCCCACGGCCTGCCGGTCAAGCTGCACGCCGAGCAGCTGTCGAACCTGAACGGCGCCGCCCTGGCCGCCGAGTTCGGGGCGCTGTCAGCCGACCACCTGGAGCACCTGGACGCCGCCGGGGTCGCCGCCATGGCCCAGGCCGGCACAACGGCGGTGCTGCTGCCCGGCGCCTTCTATTTCGTGCGCGAGACCAAGCTGCCGCCCATCGACGCCCTGCGCGCCGCCGGCGTCCCGCTGGCCCTGGCCACCGACTGCAATCCCGGCACCTCGCCCCTGACCAGCCTGCTGCTGACCCTGAACATGGCCGCCACCCTGTTCCGGATGACCGTCGACGAATGCCTGGCCGGCGTCACGCGCGAGGCCGCGCGGGCGATCGGGCGGCTGGAGAGCGTCGGCACGCTGGAGGCCGGCAAGGCCTGCGACCTGGCGGTCTGGGACATCGAGCGGCCCGCTGAACTTGTCTATCGCATGGGCTTCAACCCGCTCCATGCCCGCGTCTGGAAGGGTGAAGTCACGTGATCGAAGTCGTTCTCAACCCCGGTGAAGTCAGTCTGTCGGACTGGAAGGCCGTCTATCGCGGCGCGCCCGCCCGGCTGAATCCCGGCGCCGGTCCGGTGATCGCGGAAAGCGCCGCCGCGGTCGAGCGCATCCTGGCCAAGGGCGCGCCGGTCTACGGCATCAACACCGGCTTCGGAAAGCTGGCCAGCGTCCGCATCGGCGATGCTGATCTAGAGACCCTTCAGCGCAACATCGTGCTGTCCCACGCCGCCGGCACGGGCGCGCCGTCGCCGGTCCCGGTCATCCGGCTGATGATGGCGCTGAAGCTGGCGAGCCTGGCGCAAGGCGCCTCAGGGGTGAAGCCGGCGACCACCGATCTGCTGGAAGCCATGCTCGTGAAGGGCCTGACGCCGGTCACGCCCTGCCAGGGCTCGGTCGGCGCCTCGGGCGACCTGGCCCCGCTGGCGCACATGGCCGCGACCATGATCGGGGTCGGCGAGATCTTCATCGAGGGCCAGCGCCTGCCCGCCGTCCAGGCCCTGATGGAAGCGGGCATCAAACCCCTGACCCTGGGCCCCAAGGAGGGCCTGGCCCTGCTGAACGGCACCCAGTTCTCGACCGCCAACGCCCTGGCCGCCCTGTTCGACGCCGAGCGGCTGTTCCAGTCGGCCCTGGTCACCGGGGCCCTGGCCACCGAGGCGGCCAAGGGTTCGGACACGCCGTTCGACCCGCGCATCCACACCCTGCGCCGCCAGCCCGGCCAGATCGAGACCGCCGCCGCCCTTCGCGCCCTGATGGCCGGCTCGGCGATCCGCGACTCCCACCGCGAGGGCGACGCGCGGGTGCAGGACCCCTACTGCCTGCGCTGCCAACCGCAGGTGATGGGCGCGGCGCTGGACGTGCTGCGCCAGGCGGCCGTCACCCTGTCCACCGAGGCCAACGGCGTCTCGGACAACCCGCTGATCTTCCCCGACACCGACGAGGCGTTGTCCGGCGGCAACTTCCACGCCGAGCCGGTGGCCTTCGCCGCCGACATGATCGCCCTGGCGATCTGCGAGATCGGCTCGATCGCCGAGCGCCGCATCGCCATGCTGGTCGATCCCGCCTGCTCGGGCCTGCCGGCCTTCCTGACCCCCAAGCCGGGCCTAAATTCCGGCTTCATGATCCCGCAGGTCACCGCCGCCGCCCTGGTGTCGGAGAACAAGCAGAAGGCCTATCCGGCCAGCGTCGACTCCATCCCGACCTCGGCCAACCAAGAGGACCATGTCTCGATGGCGGCCCACGGCGCCCGGCGTCTGCTGGCCATGGTCGAGGCGGCCGAAGCGGTGATCGGCATCGAACTGCTGGCCGCCGTCCAAGGCTGCGATTTCCATGCGCCCCTGACCTCGAGCCCGGCTCTGGAAAGCGTGCGCCGCATCCTGCGAGCCCAGGTCCCGCACCTGTCGGACGACCGTCACTTCCACCCGGACATGGAGGCCGCCAACGCCCTGGTGCGCTCCGGCGCGGTCGTGGTGGCGGCGTCCAGCATCGACCTGCCGGGGGTGGAGGGGTGAACCCGTCAGACTGGCTCCACGTCACGCGCGGCGAAGCTCCGCTGGTCGTCAGCATCCCGCACGCCGGAACGATCATCCCGTCCGACATCGAGGCGCGCCTGGTCTCGCCCTGGCTGGCCCGAAAGGACGCCGACTGGTGGCTGGAGCAGCTCTACGCCTTCGCCGACGCCCTGGACGCCACGGTCATCCGCACCGGCGTCTCGCGCACGGTGATCGACGTCAATCGCGACCCGTCGGGCGTGTCGCTCTATCCCGGCCAGGCCACCACCAGCCTGTGCCCGGTCGACACCTTCGACGGTGAACCGCTGTACCTCGACGGCCAGGAGCCGAGCGCGGCCGAGATCGCTCGGCGACGCATCACGTTCTTCGATCCCTACCATGCCGGCCTTGAGGCCGAGCTCGATCGGCTGGTCGCGCTCCACGGCAAGGTGGTGCTGTACGACGCCCACTCGATCCGCTCGCGCGCGCCCCGGCTGTTCGACGGCGAGCTGCCGCAGTTCAACATCGGCACGAACGGCGGCGCGGCCTGCGATCCGGGCCTGCCCCTCCGGGTCGAGACCGCCTGCGACGCCACGGGCCTGCCGCGCGTCACCGACGGCCGGTTCAAGGGCGGCTGGATCACCCGCCGCCATGGCCGGCCGGACCAGGGCGTCCACGCCGTCCAGATGGAGCTGGCCTGCCGCGGCTACATCGACGAGCCGGCGGTGCTGACCTCTGACAATTGGCCCACGCCCTATTCCGCCGCCCGCGCCGCGCCGCTCCAGGCCGCGCTTGGCGACGTTCTCAAAGCCTGTATCGCCTTCGCAAACAGCACCTGACCACGGACCGAAACCTCGTCCTTCGACAAGCTCAAGATGAGGTTTCGAATGACGCACAGCAGCTCTCAGTAGCCCTCATCCTGAGCTTGTCGAAGGACGAGGGCGGCCCACCAGCCTCTATCGAGACTTCATCATGACCCGCCTCGACAACACCCGCGTCATCCGCCCCGCCACTGGAACCGAGCTCACCGCCAAGTCCTGGCTGACCGAGGCCCCGTTGCGGATGCTGATGAACAACCTGCACCCCGACGTGGCCGAGCGGCCCGAGGAGCTGGTGGTCTATGGCGGCATCGGCCGCGCCGCGCGGGACTGGGAAAGCTACGACAAGATCGTCGAGACCCTGCGCCGCCTGGAGGACGACGAGACCCTGCTGGTCCAGTCGGGCAAGCCGGTGGGCGTGTTCCGCACCCATCCCGACGCGCCGCGCGTGCTGATCGCCAACTCCAACCTGGTGCCGCGCTGGGCGACCTGGGAGCACTTCAACGAACTGGATCGCAAGGGCCTGGCCATGTACGGCCAGATGACCGCCGGCTCGTGGATCTATATCGGCGCCCAGGGCATCGTGCAGGGCACCTACGAGACCTTCGTCGAGATGGGCCGCCAGCACCATGGCGGCGACCTGGCGGGCAAGTGGCTGCTGACGGCCGGGTTGGGCGGCATGGGCGGGGCCCAGCCCCTGGCGGCGGTGATGGCCGGGGCCTCGTGCCTGGCCATCGAGTGCCAGCCCTCGCGGATCGAGATGCGCCTGCGCACCGGCTATCTGGACAAGGCGACCGAGAGCCTGGACCAGGCCTTGGCCTGGATCGAGGAGTCCTGTCGAAACCGGACTCCAATCTCGGTCGGCCTGCTGGGCAACGCCGCCGAGCTGCTGCCGGCAATGTTCGCCGCCGGCGTCCGCCCAGACCTGCTGACCGACCAGACCAGCGCCCACGACCCGATCAACGGTTACCTGCCGGCCGGTTGGACCCTGGACCAATGGGCGCTCGCCAAGGAACGCGAGCCCGAGACCGTCAACCGCGCCGCCCGCGCCTCGATGGCGGTGCACGTCCAGGCCATGCTCGACTTCCAGGCCGCCGGCACGCCCACCGTCGACTACGGCAACAACATCCGCCAGATGGCGCTGGAGGAGGGCGTGGCCAACGCCTTCGACTTTCCCGGTTTCGTGCCGGCCTATATCCGCCCGCTGTTCTGCCGGGGCATCGGGCCGTTCCGCTGGGTGGCGCTTTCGGGCGATCCCGAAGACATCCGAAAGACCGACGCCAAGGTCAAGGAACTGATCCCCGACAATCCGCACCTGCACCACTGGCTCGACATGGCCGCCGAGAAGATCAAGTTCCAGGGCCTGCCCGCCAGGATCTGCTGGGTCGGTCTCGGCGACCGCCACCGCCTGGGCCTGGCGTTCAACGCGATGGTCGCCTCGGGCGAGCTGAAGGCCCCGGTCGTGATCGGCCGCGATCACCTGGACAGCGGCTCGGTCGCCTCGCCCAACCGCGAGACCGAGGCGATGCGCGACGGCTCGGACGCGGTGTCGGACTGGCCGCTGCTGAACGCCCTGCTCAACACCGCCTCGGGCGCCACCTGGGTGTCGCTGCATCACGGCGGCGGGGTGGGCATGGGCTTCTCGCAGCACGCCGGCATGGTCATCGTCTGCGACGGCACCGAAGCCGCCGCCAAGCGCATCGCGCGCGTGCTGTGGAACGACCCGGCCACCGGCGTCATGCGCCATGCCGACGCCGGCTACGAGATCGCCAAGGATTGCGCCCGCGAGCATGGACTGGACCTGCCTGGTATTTTGTAAGCCATACTCCCCTCTTCTCCGCTCTTCCCGGCGAATGCCGGGGCCCGGATCCCATGGCGGAGCGCGGATTGGAGATGCTCAGCGTCGATGGCGTCAGCCTCAAAGCCATTCCATCTCGACGCCGGCATTCGCCGGGATGAGCGGATCAAGTAGATGCGCGTCCTGAGAGCCGCCGACCGGATCGCCATGCCGTGGAAGAACGGCGGCGGCGTCACGCGCGAGGTGGCCGCCTTTCCGCCGGACGCCGACCTGGACAGCTTCGAGTGGCGGATCAGCCTGGCGCAGATCGCCGCCGACGGACCGTTCTCGACCTTTCCGGACGTGGATCGGGTGCTGACGGTGATCGACGGCGCGGGGCTTCTGCTGACCGTCGACGACCGGATGCTGGCCCTGGACGCCGCCTCCCCGCCCCTGGCCTTTCCCGGCGAAGCCCAGGTTTCGGCGCGCCTGACAGACGGGCCGATCAGCGACCTGAACGTGATGGTGCGGCGAGGCGCCTGGCGGGCGCGCACCCGCCGGCTGACCGTCGCCGGCGCCAGCGAAGTGGCCGCCAGGGCGCGGGTGACCCTGGTCCTGGTGCTGGACCGGTTGCGTATCCTTCGCCCCGGCGGCGAGATCGAACTATCGCCCCTGGACGCGGTGCTGCTTGAACACGGCCACTCGCACTTGAGCTTGGAGGGGCGAGGAAGAACGCTGATCTCCGAAATCTCCACCGATCCGGAGCATGCTCTAAAGTAACGCTTCGTATATCCCGCTATACAGACAAATCGACGCGCGACGCCCAGTCGCGTTTAAGTCGCCACGTCTTTGCCTTATCTGGCCGTTATTCGAACCAACGCTTCAGGCCCCGAAACGATCCAGGACGAATTAATGCACACATCGACCGCGAAGAAACTCGCCCCGCTGGCGCGCGGCGCGCTGGGCCTGGCCCTGGTCTTCGCTCCGATGGTGGTGGCGGCGATGGAGAACCCGCACAGGGCCCCGCAAGGCTCGTCGCCCGCCTTACGCCGCCTGCTGGCCGAGATGGCCGCCAAGCCGCAGAAGCCGGTTCGCCAAGAGCTGGTCTGGAGCGGTTCGGACCTCGACGGCGACGGCGCGCCCGACTTCGCCAATCCGACCGGCGGCGCCCCGCGCGGACACGACGAGTTCGGCGACGGTCAGTTCGGCGCCCGCCGCGACGGCGGCGCGCGCGAGCACGAAGGCGTCGACTACGTGGCCACGGCCGGCCAGGACGTCCAGGCCCCGATCTCCGGCTATGTCACCAAGATCGGCTACGCCTACGCCGGCTCCAGCGACCTGAAGTTCGTCGAGATCAGCAACCCGGCCCTCGGCTATGTCGCTCGCGCCTTCTATGTGAAGCCCGGCGTCGAGGTCGGCCAGACCGTTCGCCTGGGCGAGGTGATCGGCAGCGTCGAGAGCCTGCAGAAGCACTATCCGGGGATCACCAACCACGTGCACCTGGAAGTGATGGAGCCCGGCGGCGAGCGCGTGAACGCCGCGCAGCTGATCGTGAAGAAGCTGGTGGCGCTGGCCTAGGCGCGATCGGCCTTGCGATCGAAGATCCGAGATCCGGCTCCCTCCCCCACAGGCGGAGGAAGGAGCGGTTTGCCTTGATCAATATTATATTATAAATGCCCGACACCGGGCGCCCGTATCTGTCGCCTGTGGCGTCAGGGAAGAACATGGTCTGCGGAACGGAGGCGCTCAAGGGCTGCGGCCCCAAGGGCTATCCGGGCATGCCGGAAGTGGGCAACATGCCCCTGCCGACCAAGCTGCTGGAGAAGGGCGTCAGGACATGGTCCGCACCAGCGACGCCCGCATCAGCGACGCCCGCATCAGCGGCACGGCCTTCGGGACCATCATCCTGCACGTCTCGCCCGAATCCGACGTCGGCGGTCCGCTGGCCGTCGCGCGGCTACGCCAAACTCCACATCGACCAGGTGCGGCAGGCCGACAAGGGCTGCGACCTGGACGTCCTAGTCGGGCCCAGCGGCTCAGTCGTCACGCGGGAGCCCCACTGACATGAACCCCATGGATTCCTCGGTCACGATCTTCGGCGACTGGGGCACCTCGCGCCTGCGGCTCTATCTGCGCCAGGGCAAGAGCGTGCTGGACCGCCGCGACGGACCGGGCATCGGGGCGCTGACGCGGTCGCCGCGCGACACCTTCCTGGACCTGGTCGGCGACTGGCGCGAGGCTGGACCATCGCTGGCCCTGCTGTGCGGCATGGTCGGGTCGCGCAACGGCTGGCGGGAAGCCGCCTACGCCCCCTGCCCGGCCAGCGCCGCCGACATCCGCGAGCGTCTTCTGCATCTCGACGCCGACGGCCTGCCGGTGGCCATCGTCCCGGGCCTGTCGTGCCGCAACGCCCTGGGCGGACCGGACGTGATGCGCGGCGAGGAGACCCAGATCCTGGGCGCGCTCGAACTTGACCCGACGCTCAAGCGCGGTCGCCGTCTGCTGGCCCTGCCCGGCACCCACACCAAGTGGGTCGTCGTCGAGGATGGGGCGATCACCAGCTTCCTGACCGCCCCGGTCGGCGAACTCTACGCCTTGCTGCGCGACCACTCGATCCTGGCCAAGGCCGCGCCTGGAGCGCCCTTGGAAGACGGACCCGAATCCCCCGAGGGATTCGCCCGCGGCGTCGCCCGGATCGTCGAACAAGGCCCCGCGCGGCTGCCGCACCTGATTTTCGAGACCCGCAGCCGACAACTCTTGGACGGCCTGCCCAAGGACGAAGCCATGGGCTTCCTGTCCGGTCTGCTGATCGCCAGTGATGCCGCAACCACCTCAAGCTGGTTTGGGGATCTGGGCCAGGTGTCGCTGATCGGGGCCCCGACCCTGAGCGCCCTCTATGCACAAGCCATCGCGGCCTTGGGCGGCTCGAGCGTGGCCGTCGACGGCGATGCCGCCGTCCTGGCCGGATTGACAACGTTGTCGTCAGCTCAGAACAGTGGAGTTCATGTCCTTGCCTAGCGTCCAGACCCCGCCGATCGTCGCCATCCTGCGCGGGGTGAAGCACGACGAGATCGTCGACATCGCCGCCGCCCTGGTCGAGGCCGGGATCAAAGCCATCGAAGTGCCGTTGAACTCGCCCGATCCGCTGGTGACCATCGGCAAGCTGTGCGCCGCGTTCGGCGACAAGGTCCTCTGCGGCGCCGGCACGGTGCTGTCGCCGGAAGCCGTGGACCAGGTGGCGGGCGTCGGCGGCAAGCTGATCGTCACCCCCAATATTGACGCCTCGGTGATCTCGCACGCCGTCGCCCGGGGCCTGACCGTCATGCCCGGCTTCGCCACGCCCACCGAGGCTTTCGTCGCCGTCAAGGCCGGGGCCAAGGCGCTGAAGCTCTATCCGGCCGGCACCTACGGCTTCGGCCATATCAAGGCCGTGCGCGACGTGCTGCCCAAGGACATCGCCGTCTATGCCGTCGGCGGGGTCGGCGCGGCCAATCTGAAGCCGTGGATCGAGGCCGGCGTCGCCGGCATCGGCGTCGGCGGCGAACTCTATCGCCCAGGCTACACGGCCGAAGAGGTCAGCCAGCGGGCCAAGGCCCTGGTGGCGGCCTGGGCCGACCAGACCACCCGCTAACGACAGTCCAAGCGCCACGACAAGAACACGGCCCTAAGGGGGGCCAGTGAAAACCATCGATTTCGTCATCCTGGCGATCTACGCCGTCGCCATCTTCGGCCTGGCCCAGTGGGTTTCCCGCGACAAGGGCGGGCGGCGTCGTTTTTGATGACCGTTCACGTCTGAACCTGGAGCCCCGTCACGGTCCGTGGCGGGGTTTTCCTCTTCGACTTGATTGTTCCGGGCATGAACGAAGCGCGCTACACAAGATCAGGCCTATTTCGGTGACGACCGTTTTCGAGAAGCGCTTGGGGGCGACAACTTGGTGATCCGTACGCAGCCGGGCCTCAGCCTGACCTATGGACTCGTCGAGTCCCTGGGCCAGGCCATCGTCACGGGTGAATACGTCGAGATCGGTTTTCCCACTGAAGGCGAGCTGTCCAAGCAATACCGCGCCAGCCGCACGGTGACGCGCGAAGCCGTCAAGATGCTGACCGCCAAGGGCCTGCTCAGCGCCCGCCCCCGCCACGGCACGGTGGTCGAGCCCGAGAGCGAGTGGAACCTGCTGGATCCCGACGTCCTGCGCTGGATGCTGGAGCGCAAGTTCTCGCTGCGCCTGCTGGCCGAGTTCACGGAGATGCGCCTGGGCATCGAGCCCGCCGCCGCCGCCCTGGCCGCCCGGAACGCCGACGAGACCGGGCTTGAAGGCATCCGCCGGGCCCTGGACCGCATGAAGGCCGCCGCTCGCGGTGAGGACGACCCGCTGTCGGCCGACATCGCCTTCCACGTCTCGATTCTCAACGCCACCAAGAATCCGTTCTATCGCGACCTGCACGAGCTGGTGAACACCGCCCTGCGCATCTCGATCCGCTTCACCAACCGCATCAAGGGCCGCACCGCCTCGATCCCCTCGCACGAGGACGTGGCCACCGCGATCTTCGCCCGCGACGCCGAGGCCGCCCAGAAGGCCATGCAGATCATCCTGGTCGACGTGCTGGAGCTGATCCGCGCCGCCTCGCCCGACACCGAGTCCGAGTCCGCTCGCCGCGACGCCTGATCGGACGTCGCGCCTGCGACAGATGGGATGACAGCCGGCGCTTTCCGCGCCATTCCATGCACCCCGCGCCTCCCCACACAGGAACCTTCCCCGTGCAGAAGCCCTACGTCGCCGCCGCCACCCGTTACGACGCCATGCCCTATCGCCGCACCGGCCGCAGCGGGCTGGACCTGCCGGCGATCTCCCTGGGCCTGTGGCAGAACTTCGGGGGCGAGGACGTCTTCGAGACGGGTCGCGCCATCCTGCGTCGAGCCTTCGACCTGGGGGTCACCCACTTCGACCTGGCCAACAACTACGGCCCGCCCTACGGCTCGGCCGAAGAGAACTTCGGCAAGGTGATGGCGACCGATTTCGCCGCCCACCGCGACGAGTTGGTCATTTCCACCAAGGCCGGCTGGGACATGTGGCCGGGCCCGTACGGCGGGATCGGCGGCTCGCGCAAATATTTGATCGCCAGCTGCGACCAGAGCCTCAAGCGCATGGGCCTGGACTATGTCGATATCTTCTATTCGCACCGGGTCGACCCGACCACGCCGCTGGAGGAGACCATGGGCGCCCTGGCCCACCTGCACCGGCAGGGCAAGGCGCTGTACGTGGGCATCTCGTCCTATTCGCCCGAACTGACCCGTCAGGCCGCCGCCATCCTCAAGAGCGAGGGCGTGCCGCTGCTGATCCACCAGCCCTCCTATTCGATGTTGAACCGCTGGATCGAGGACGCGCTGCTCGAGACGCTGGAGGACCTGGGCGTCGGCTGCATCGCCTTCTCGCCCCTGGCCCAAGGCATGCTGACCAACAAGTACCTCGGCGGCGTGCCTCGGGATTCCCGCGCTGCTCGCGACGGTTCGCTGGGCGGCCATATGCTGGGCGCGGAGAACCTGGCTCGCATCCAGGCCCTGAACGAGATCGCCAAGACGCGCGGCCAGAGCCTGGCCCAGATGGCCCTGGCCTGGGTGCTGCGCGACCCGCGCGTCACCTCGGCCCTGATCGGCGCGCGGACCGTGGCCCAGCTGGAAGACTCGCTGGCGGCGTTGAACACCCTGGACTTCACGGCCGAGGAGCTGGCGCAGATCGACCGCCACGCGACGGAGGGCGCGATCGACCTGTGGAAGATCTCATCCGATCTGGCCGCCTCGGACCTGCCGCCGACAGTCTGATCAATTATCCGATGATGGCGCCCGTTTGATCGGCGCCTGGAACGCTGGACGGCGCGAGCGGCCCCGTTCAAATGGGCTGATCTGATCTAGCTTCGCCTCCTTACGATCATTTAATCCGGTGGACAGTGTTTCTCGGCTAGAAGGCATGGGCTGTTCAATAAATCGGAGCTGAGGTGGTCGTGCATCAACGGATCAAACAACGCGGCCTGCGTTCGACTGCGTTACCCGTGGTGCTCTGCATCGGCGCCCTGGGGCTGACCGCGTGCGACCATGGCGACAAGGCCAAAGCCAAGGCGACCAAGCCTTCCCCAACCGCCAGCCAGACCGTCAGCGTGGCCGTGGTGAGCATTCAGTCGTTGCCGCGGATCATCAACGCCTCGGGCACCGTCACGCCCTGGGAAGAGGTTCCCGTCGGCGCCGAGACCGGCGGTCTGACCGCCGTGTCGGTCAATGCCGAGGAAGGCCAGATCGTCCGGCAGGGCCAGGTCCTGGTCGCCCTCAACGACACCATGCTGCGCGCCCAGCTGCGTCAGCAGGAAGCCTCCGTCGCCAGCGCCAAGGCCACCCTGGCCGAGGCCCAGGCGGCGCTGGGCCGTTCGCGTGAGCTGCAGGCCAAGGGCTACCTGTCGCAGGCCTCGCTCGACACCGCCACCGCCCGCCAGCAGACAGCCCTCGCCCAACTGGCCGCCGCCGACGCCTCACGCAACGAAACCGTCGCCCGCCTGGGCCAGGCCGCGATCCGCGCGCCGGTCTCGGGCCTGATCAGCCGCCGCAGCGTCACCAAGGGCCAGATCGTCTCGGCCGGCGCCGAGCTGTTCCGCATCGTCCGCGACGGCCGGCTGGAGCTGGACGCCGAAATCCCTGAATCCGATCTGCTGGCCATCAAGGCCGGCATGCCGGCCACGGTGACCTCCGACCAAGTCGGCCAGACCACCGGCACGGTCCGCATCGTCACCTCCGAGGTCAACATCCAGACGCGGGTCGGCCTGGCCCGCATCAGCTTGGCGCCCGGCAGCGGCTTCCGCTCGGGCATGTTCGCCCGCGCCCAGATCGCGGCCGGCAACCGCCCCGCCCCGACCATTCCGACCGCCGCCATCCTGTATCGCCAGAACCAGCCGGGCGTGTTCGTGGTCGGCCCCAACGACCACGCCCGCTTCCGGCGCATCGACATCCTGGCGCGCAACGCCGACATGACGTCGGCCGAAGGCCTGAACGCCGGCGAGCGCGTCGTGGTCGAGGGCGCCGGCTTCCTGGGCGACAACGACGCGGTGCGCATCGCGGGCCCCGCCGCCGCCCGCCCGGCGCCCGTCGCCGTCAAGCGCTAGGGAACGGCGATGGACAATCCGAGCCCCAACCCCAACAACATCTCGCGCTGGGCGATCAAGAACCCGATCCCCGTCCTCCTGCTGTTCGTGTTGCTGACCATCGCCGGGATCTCCGGCTTCAGCAGCATGCGCATCAACGACAACCCCGACGTCGACCTGCCTCTGGTGGTCGTCAACGCCTCGCGTCCGGGCGCGGCCCCGACCGAGCTGGAGACCCAGGTCACCCGGCTGATAGAGGACTCTATCGCGGGCCTGGGCCAGGTGCGCCACATCAGCTCGACGGTCGGCGACGGCTATTCCTCGACCTTCATCGAGTTCGAACTGGGCGTCGACCACGAGCGGGTCACCAACGACGTCCGCAACGCCATGTCCAACCTGCAGAGTTCGCTGCCGCAGGACATGCAGCTCCCCAACGTCACGCGCATCGACATCTCGGGCAACCCGCTGATCACCTACGTGGTCCAGGCCCCGACGCTGACGCCGGAACAGCGCAGCTGGTTCGTCGACCATGACGTCAGCCGCGCCCTGCTGGCCATCAAGGGCATCGGCGAGGTCAACCGCCAGGGGGGCGTCAGCCGCGAGATCCAGGTGGCGCTGGACCCCGACCGCCTGTCGGCTCGCGGCGTCACCGCCGCCGAGGTCAGCCAGGCCCTGCAGTCGGCCAACGCCGATCTGCCCGGCGGCCGGGTCACCGTCTCGGGCTCCGAGCGGGCCATCCGCACCCTGGGCGCGGCCAACACCGTCGAGCAGCTGCGCGAGACCCGCGTCCAGTTGAACAACGGCGAGACCATCCGCCTGGGCGACCTGGGCGACGTCACCGACCACTGGGCCGAGCCGCGCAACCAGGCGCGATTCAACAACCAGGAAGTCGTGACCTTCAATATGGTCCGCTCGCGCGGCGCCTCCGAGGTCAAGGTCGCCGAGAAGGTCCGCAAGGAGGTGGAAAAGCTCGACAAGGCTCACCCTGAGCTGAAGATCGTCGAGCTGACCTCGAACGTGAAGTACATCGAGGACAGCTACTACGCTTCGCTCGAGGCGCTGGGCCTGGGCGCCCTGCTGGCGGTGCTGGTGGTGCTGCTGTTCCTGCGCGACTGGCGCGCCACCTTCCTGGCGGCCGTGGCCATCCCGCTGTCGCTGCTGCCGACCTTCGCGGTCATGGCGCCGCTGGGCCAGTCGTTGAACGGCGTCACCCTGCTGGCCCTGTCGCTGACCGTTGGCATTCTGGTCGACGACGCCATCGTCGAGATCGAGAACATCGTCCGCCACATGCGCGGGGGCAAATCGCCCTACCACGCGGCCATGGAGGCCGCCGACGAGATCGGCCTGGCCGTCGTGGCCACCACCTTCACCATCGTGGCGGTGTTCGCGCCGGTCGGCTTCATGCCCGGGATCATCGGCCAGTTCTTCAAGGCCTTCGCCTTGGCGGCCTGCGTCTCGGTGCTGTTCTCGCTGGTGGTCGCCCGCATGCTGACGCCGCTGATGGGCGCCTACATGCTCAAGGCCCACGATAAGCCGGACAAGGACCCGCCGTGGATGGGTCCCTATCTGAAGTCCCTGAACTGGGCGCTGTCGCACAAGATCATCGTGGCCCTGTTGGCCATTCCGCTGCTGATCGCCACCGGCTTCCTGGCCACGCGCCTGCCATTCGAGTTCCAGCCGGCGGCCGACCGCGGCCGCGCGCCGTTCAGCATCGAGCTGCCGCCCGGCGCGACGCTGAACGAGACCGACGCCATCGCCCAGCGCATGGCGCGCGACCTGCTGGCCCGTCCCGAAGTGACCGGGGTCTACGCCTCGGTCGGCAGCGACGGCGTCAACAAGGCCGAGCTGACCGCCGACCTCGTCCCCAAGGGCGAACGGATGAGCCAGCGCGACTTCAGCCGCCTGATGGTCGACCAGTTCAAGGCGATCCCCGGCGCGCGGATCGGGGCCGGCAGCAACAACGGCGGCGGTCCCAGCGACGGGTCCAGCTACACGCTGCGCCTGGTCGGCGACAACGGCCAGCAACTGGAAGCGGCCGCCCGCTCGGTCGAGGCCCAGATGCGCACCGTCCCGGGCCTGGCCAACGTGGTCAACACCGCGGCCATCGCCCGTCCGGAGATCATCGTCTCGCCCAAGCCCGACCAGGCCGCGCGAGCCGGCGTCTCGGCCGGCGCGATCTCGCAAGCCGTGCGGGTCGCCACCATTGGCGACATCGACCAGTCTCTGCCCAAGTACAATCTGGGCGACCGCCAGGTGCCGATCCGTCTGCGCCTGACCGACGACGCGCGTGAGAACATGTCGGTGCTGGAGACCCTCAAGGTGCCGTCCAGCCACGGCGGTTCGGTGCCGCTGAACGCGGTGGCGGACGTGCGCTACGGCGCGGGCCCGTCGCAGATCTCGCGTCAGGACCGGGCCCGGGTGGCCGAGATCACCGCCGAACTCGACGGCATCGTGGTCGGCGAGGCCAGCAAGCGGGTGCACGCCCTGTCGTCGGTCAAGTCCCTGCCGGCCGGCGTCAAGGAAGTGGCGGCCGGCGACGCCGAGTTCATCCAGGAGATGGTCACCGGCTTCGCCGCCGCCCTCGTGACTGGCATCCTGCTGATGTACGTCGTGCTGGTGCTGCTGTTCCGCAGCTTCGCCCACCCGGTGACCATCATGGCCGCCCTGCCCCTGGCCATCGGCGGCGCGTTCGGGCTGCTGGTCCTGGTCAAGAGCAGCTTCTCGATGTCGACCCTGATCGGCATCCTGATGCTGCTGGGCATCGCGGCCAAGAACTCGATCCTGCTGGTCGAGTACGCGATCATGGCCATGAAGGGCGGCATGACCCGCCGGGAGGCCCTGCTCGACGCCGCTCACAAACGAGCCCGACCGATCATCATGACCACGGTCGCCATGGCCGCGGGCATGGCGCCGGTGGCCCTGGGCTTCGGCGCCGATGTCGAGTTCCGCGCCCCGATGGCCATCGCGGTCATCGGCGGCCTGATCACCTCGACCTTCCTGTCACTGCTCTACATCCCGGTGGTGTTCGTGTTCATGGACAAGCTGAAGAACTGGTCCAGCGGCATCATCGACCAGCTGTTCAAGCACCAGCACGCGGCCCCCGGCCACGCCCATCGGCCTGAACCGGTCGTCAGCGGCCGGGAGCTTTAACCCTCGCTTAGCCCGCCAGGCGCCAAGCCGAACCCCTCGCCCCGCCGGCGAGGGGTTTATTTTTGGCTTGTACCGGTCTGCCGCATCGGGTCTCGATCGAAGCGACCGGCGCGACTCGCCGGTCCAGGGCCCGATCATGAATTCCGATCTCGACACCGACACCGCCGCGGCGCGGGCGCTCTTCCAGTCGCTGGAGGGCATGGAGGGGCTGTCGCGCCCCGAACCCGCCGCCGCCGCCGCGAAGGCCCGGGCCCGCTTCCCCGGGCAGTCGGCGCTGATCAAGCTCTATCCCGGCGTGCTGGTGGCGGTGACCATCGCCCTGGCCTCGCAATGGCTGGCCCAGCACTATGGCGCGCCGGTCATGCTGTTCGCCCTGCTGTTCGGCATGACCTTCCACTTCCTGCATCAGGAAGGCCGCTGCATCCCGGGCATCGAGTTCTCGTCCAAGGCCATCCTGCGGTTCGGCGTCGCCCTGCTGGGCGCGCGGATCACCGCCAGCCAGATCCTGGGCCTGGGCCTGACGCCGATCGTCACCGTGATTGTCGGCATCGGCTCGACCATCGCCCTGGGCGCCTTCCTGGCCAAACGCATGGGCCTGCGCTCCAGCTTCGGCGTGCTGTCGGGCGGGGCGGTCGGCATCTGCGGCGCCTCGGCGGCCCTGGCCATCGCCTCGGTCCTGCCGCGCGGCAAGGACGCGGAACGCGACACCATCCTGGCGGTCGTCACCGTCACGGCCCTGTCGACCATCGCCATGATCACCTATCCGCTGCTGACCGCGGCCCTTCACCTGGACCACACCCGGGCCGGGATCTTCCTGGGCGGCACGATCCACGACGTCGCCCAGGTGGTCGGGGCCGGCTACATGATCTCGCCCCACACCGGCGACGTGGCCACCTATGTGAAGCTCTTGCGGGTGACCATGCTGCTGCCGGTGGTGTTCACCATCGCCTTCGTCGTGGCCCGCATGGGGCCAGGCGTGAGCGGCGGCGCCAAGCCGACCGTGCCGCTGTTCCTGATCGGCTTCGCGGTTCTGGTGGTCATCAACAGTCTCGGCCTCCTGGCCAAGCCGATCACCGACGCGGCCAACGAGGTGTCGCGCTGGTGCCTGGTCACCGCCATCGCCGGCCTGGGCATGAAGACCTCGTTCAAGGACCTGATGACCGCCGGCTGGCGGCCCGTGGCGCTGATGGTCTTCGAGACGGTGTGGATCGCCGGCGTGGTGCTGGTGGCCGTGACGTTCTTTACCTAGTCGCGGTCTAGGCGGCCGCGGCGCGCAACGCCTGGACCACCAACGGCGCCAGACGGTCGGCGATGACTCGTGCGCCCGCCGCGTTGGGGTGGATGCCGTCGCCCTGCATCAGTTGTCGCGAACCGCCCACCCCCGCCAGGATGTTGGGATAGAGCGGCGCCGAGAATTCGCGGGCCAGGGCCGGATAGACGGCGTTGAACTCCCGCGCATAGGCCGCGCCGAACAGCGTCGGCGCGCCGACCCCGACCAGCACCACGCCGATCCGTCGGTCGCGCAGGCTCCGCAGGATGGCCCGCAGATTGGCCTTGGTCACCCGGGGCTCGATCCCCTGCAGAAGGTCGTTGCCGCCCAGGGCGACGATACAGAGCGCGGTGTCACGCGGGACGCTGTCATTGACCCGCGCCAGGCCGCCGCCGCTGGTGTCGCCCGACACCCCGGCCGCCCGCACCGTGGCGACGACGCCCATCCGGGTCAGGGCCGTCTGAAGTTGGGCCGGCATGGCGGCGCGCGCCGGAACGCCCAGGCCCGCGGTGATGGAATCGCCCAGCACGGTGACCACCGGCGACTTGACCGGCGGACGCGGTCCAGCCGCAACCTGGGTGGCGAGGAGCAGGCCGGCGAGAATCCGGCGACGGTCGAGAAAACGCGATGCGGCGAAGCTCATGGCTTCCTGTTTGGGCTGACTGTCATCCAGATGATGTGCGCGAAATCGGGAGGTTTCATGGCCGTTTTTGCGGCGGGGCCTTCGCTGAGGTTTTCGGCGGCGGCTTTGGCGCTGTGGCGGCGGCCGGCGTCGGCGCTGGAACCGGCGCGAGCAGCGGGTCGCCGGGACGGCCCGAGCCGGCCTGAGGCAGGCTGCTCAACGGCACGCCCGGCAGCATCGGTTCGCCCGTCCACTCCCAGTGCCAGGGCTCGAACACGTAGTTGATGAAGCCGAACCGGCCGGCGTTGACCACCATCCAGCGATAGACGTCCGACCGCGCCATCGCCAGTCGGTTGGGATCGGCGCTGGAGTCCGGCCCGAACCCTGACGCGGCGGCGATGAACAGGTCCACGGCCAGGCCGGTGCGGTGGGCCGAGCAGATGGTGCGCGACACGCCCTGGCAGTTGTTGTCGCGCGCGCAGCGAGCGGCGTCGGCGGCCGGGTCTCGGAAACCGGAGAACAGGGTCAGCACGCGTGGATCGCGAACGACGCCGGCCGCCTTGGCCTCCGCGACCATGCGGCGGTACGCGTCCATCGCGCTGGGACGTAGCTGGATGGTCTTGCCGCCGTAGCTCTCCTCGGGCCTGGCGGTGGACAGTTGGGCGTCGGAAGGCGCGCCGGGGCAGACGCCCTCGCCGTTCACCCGCACGAACGGCCGGGCCCTGTGCCAGCGCACCAGCATGACCTTGAAGGTCTCCGGATCGAAGATCCCGGTCGACTTCAGGCCATGGCCGCCCTGCCAGCGGGCCAGGGCGGTGGCGAAACGGGCGGAGCCGGGCGCGCAGGCGGTCTGGATTTCACGGGCGACCTGGGGAGCGTAGATCTCCCAACCCGTCTCGGCCCGCCCGAACGGCGTCCAGGCCATGGTGTTCAGTGAGGCGGCGTTGACCGGCGCGGCGCTGGCCGAGGCGTCGCCCGCGTTGCAGTCCTCGGGCGGGCCGCCCGGCGCCGCCCCGAAGGCCGGGTTCGCTGGGGAACCGTTCGACGGCAGATAGTTCGGCGGCTCGTATTGCAGAGGCTCGCGCGGGGCCGAGGCCAAGGGCGGCGGCAGGGCCGGCGGCGGGCGGCTGGGCCACAGCACCCAGGCGAAGAACGCCGCGACGAGCACGACCAGCACGCCCACAACCCAAATCAATCGACGCAGGATCTTCAACCGGTGGCTCCTTGGCCCAGAGGCCGCCTTTGAACGTGAGCATGTGGAACTTCGCCATGGCTGAAGGCTTGAGAGGGGCAAGGCGTTCCCGCCTCGGAGTTGCTGCATGCCCTCGACCCTGCGTCCCGTCGTCCTGTTGCTCGGTTGCCTGGCGGCCACCACCGCCTGCTCAGACCCCGCGCCGAAACAACAGCCGCCGGCCGCGTCGACGCCCGCGACTGCGC
>NZ_JBAPVS010000107.1:0-1698 GCF_049283275.1 Caulobacter sp.
GACCACGGTGGTCAACAACGCCCTGGGCGATTTCAGCTTCAATGGCGACGGGCGCGAGACCATCCAGTCGATCCCGTGGGAGGATTTCGCCCGGCAGCTGGACGTCACCCTGCGCGGCGCGCTGAACCTGATCCAGGCCGCCGGCCCGGCCATGGAGGTCGCCGGCTATGGCCGGGTGATCAATATCGGCACCAACCTGTTCCAGAACCCGGTGGTGCCCTATCACGACTATACCGCCGCCAAGGCCGCCCTGCTGTCTCTGACCCGCACGGCGGCGGCCGACCTCGGGCCGTTCGGGATCACCGTCAACATGCTGTCGGGCGGCCTGTTGCGGACCACCGACGCCAGCGCCGCCACGCCGGAGGCGATCTTCGACCTGATCGCCCAGAGCACGCCGCTGCGCCGGGTGACCACCCCGGCCGAGTTCGCCGACGCGGTTCTGTTCTTCGCCGCGCCCTGGAGCCGCGCCGTCACCGGCCAGAACCTGGTGGTCGACGGCGGACTGGTGCGGGACTGAAGCTGGCTCCCAGGCCGTCGGCCGCCGGCCTTCTTCCGTCGTTGCGGCGCGTCGCCTCGCCCCCCATAGGCCTGTCATGGATTCGAGGATGACGATGTTTGATTCGGCGCGCTGGACGCACCCGCTTCACCTGGGCGAACGGGGCTTCTTGCATCCGGGACCGCTGCGGTGGCTCCGCGCCCTCGGTTGGGCGGTGGCGCTGTTTTTCCTCGTTGCGATCACGTCCTTTTCGACGTCGGACGTCCTGGGCAAGCTTTGGCCCAAGACCTCGGGGCCGGGGCAACTGGCGGCCCACATCCTTTCGGCCCTGGTCGGGCTGGGGATCTACGCCCTGGCGGTGCGGCTGGCCGAGAAGCGCTGGCCGTCAGAGATCGCCTTGCGCCCCCTCCTGCCGCAACTGAGCGTCGGACTGCTGATCGGCGGCGCCATGTTCGTCGCGGTGATGGCCGTCATGGCGACGTTCGGCCTCTACGACATCCAGCCGCAAGGCGCCGCGCCGGCCTGGCGGGCCGTCAGCAAGGCGATCCAGTCAGGCTTCGTCGAAGAAATCATGCTGCGCGCCGTCCTGCTGCGCCTGGTCTGGCGAGCGTTCGGCCCCTGGGTGGCCTTCATCGCCTCCGCCGCCCTGTTTGGCTTCGGCCACATGCCCAATCCGAACGCCACCGTGTTCGCCGCCGTCGCCATCGCGCTGGAAGCCGGGATCATGCTGGCCGCCTTCTACGCCCTGACCGGACGGATCTGGATGTCGGTCGGCGCGCACGCCGCCTGGAACTTCACTCAGGGCTACCTGTTCGGCGCGGCGGTGTCCGGCGGCGACTTCGGCCCCGCGATCGCCCGCAGCGTCGCCCGCCCCCAATTCCCCGAATGGCTGACCGGCGGCGCCTTTGGTCCGGAAGCCTCGTTGCCCGCCATGGCCATCTGCTCGGCCGTCGGCGTCGCCGCGACCGTCATGGCCTGGCGCGCGGGCCAGTTCGCCAAGTCGCCGACCTAGGGTCCGGACTCAATTGGGCTAGGAGCCGCCCTTACTCCGTCTTCCCGGCGAAAGCCGGGATCCAGATGGCATGGCTCTGGGGTGGGCTCCAGGAGCTCGGCGTTGATCCAATCCACTTCCCCGCTTTGGGATCTGGGCCCCGGCTTTCGCCGGGGAGACGGGTAAGGGTTTGAAAGTCTTGAGCTCGAAT
>NZ_JBAPVS010000108.1:0-8875 GCF_049283275.1 Caulobacter sp.
CGCCGACGCCGGTGTCGACCACCCGCAACCGGATCTCGCACGCGCCGTTGGTCGCCAAGGACGGGGCCACCGGCGAGGACGGCGCCAGGAGTTGGACCGTCACCCCGCCCTGGCTGGTGAACTTCAGGCTGTTGGAGATCAGGTTCATCAGCACCTGGCGGATGCGCTGGGGGTCGGCCAGGATCCAGGCGGGCGCGGACGGATCGATCTGGATCGTCAGCCACAGGCCCTTCTCGGCGGCGGCGTCGCGCCAGGCGTCGCCGGCCGCGCGGACCAGGTCGTGCAGGTTGACGGCCACATGGTCCAGATCGACCTTGCCCGCCTCGATCTTCGACAGGTCCAGCACGTCGTTGAGAACCTGCATCAGGCTGTCGCCCGACTTGATCATCAGACGCACGTGGCGGCGCTGGGCCTCGTTGAGGTTGGTGCGATCCAGGGCGTAGGCCATGCCCAGCAGGCCGTTCATCGGCGTTCGCAGCTCATGGCTGGTGACGGCCACGAAGGTCGACTTGGCGCGGTTGGCCTCCAGGGCCCGCTCGCGCTCTTCGCGCAGGCCGCGGGTCAGGGCGTCCATCCGGTTGGCGGCGGCGCGATTGGCGAGCACGACGGCGACCGTGGTCAGCACCACCATAGCCGCGGCCAGCCGCGTGGTGTTGGGACCCACGCCGCCGCCTGCCAGGAAGAAGATCGGGAAGACCAGCAGGCATAT
Organism: Caulobacter sp.; assembly: GCF_049283275.1. Lineage (GTDB taxonomy): Bacteria > Pseudomonadota > Alphaproteobacteria > Caulobacterales > Caulobacteraceae > Caulobacter. The sequence continues at coordinate 710 of NZ_JBAPVS010000108.1, forward strand.
CATCGGCGTCACGGCGCTGATCGCCAGCAGGACGAGGGGCTGGTGCCGAAAGTTCTGGGCAAAGATGATCTGGCCGGCCCAGATCGCGAAGGCCGCCATCTTGAGATCGGCGTGAGTCGACAGCCAGAACATCGCGCCCAGGGTCGCCCAGGTCAGATTGATCGGCAGGGCCGCCCAGACGAAGGCGGCGCGAGCGGCCGGCCGGCCGGGCACGCCCGCCTTGAATCGCCGCGTGGCCAACCGCGCCAAGCTCTCGCAAGCCATCAGGGTCAACAGCCAACCGATCGCCACGGCGAAGCCGAGGGCGTAGGCGGCCACGCTCGCCACCAACAGAGCGGGAACAAGCCGCGAGGGCAGCAGGCGATGAATGTCCATCGCCACCTCGTCCAACCGGTCGTCGGCCCATATGGCGTCGAAAGCGCGCACTGAATTCCCGTCCTGCCGCCCGTTGTGTAGGCGAGGCGACATATAAGTGATCGCGTCGCCGATGACCTGCATGCGACCTGCGGCGGATCAGCGCGACCAGTCAAGGTTCGCGCCGCACCCACGCCGCGTTGCGCCGTCGCCGTCGCCCGGCTAGCCTTGCCTGAACAGCGATAACGAATTGGGAGGGCGGGGCCGATGCAAGGCTTGATGCAGCACGGGGCCTTGACGGTCGACAAGATCATCGACCACGCCGCCCAGTGGCACGGCGCGCGCGAGGTCGTCACCCGTTCGATCGAGGGGCCGATCGTGCGCACCACCTACGGCGCGATCCACGAACGCGCCAAGCGCGTGTCCAACGCCCTGCTGGCCATGGGGATCAAGCCGGGCGACCGAGTCGGCACCCTGGCCTGGAACACCGGCCGCCACATGGAGGCCTGGTACGGCATCATGGGCATCGGGGCGGTGTGCCACACCCTGAACCCGCGCCTGTTTCCCGAGCAGATCGCCTGGATCGCCAACCACGCCGGTGATCGCGCGATCTTCGCCGACCTGACCTTCCTGCCGATCATCGCCGGGATTCTGCAGCACCTGCCCACCGTCGAGCACGTGGTGCTGTTCACAGACCGCGACCACATGCCGGCCGACTTCAAGCCGGCGGGCGAGACGCCGACCTTCAAGGGCGTGCTGTGCTTCGAGGACATCGTCGAGCAGCATCATGCCGACTGCGCCTGGGGCGGTTTCGACGAGGGCACGGCGGCGGGGCTTTGCTACACCTCGGGAACGACGGGCGATCCCAAGGGCGTGCTCTATTCGCACCGCTCCAACGTCCTCCACACCCTGATCACGCTTCAACCGGACGTGATGGGCCTGTCGCAGAAGGACGTGATCCTGCCGGTGGTGCCGATGTTCCACGCCAACGCCTGGGGCGTGGCGTTCTCGGCCCCCGGAACCGGCGCCAAGATGGTCATGCCGGGCGCCAAGATGGACGGCGCCTCGATCTTCGAATTGCTCGACACCGAGGGCGTCACCTTCTCGGCCGCGGTGCCGACCGTCTGGCAGATGCTGCTGCAGCATCTGAAGGAGACGGGCGCCAAGCTGCCGGTGCTGAAGAAGGTGGTGATCGGCGGGGCGGCCTGTCCCGAGCACATCATCCGCGCCTTCCACGACGACTACGACGTCGAGGTGGTCCACGCCTGGGGCATGACCGAGACCTCGCCGGTCGGCACGTTGTCGGTGCTGACCGACGAACTGGAGCAACTGCCCTACGACCAGCAGATGCACTACCGGCTCAAACAGGGCCGGCCGCCGTTCGGCGTCGAGTTGAAGCTGACCGACGACGCCGGCAAGCGCCTGCCGCACGACGGCAAGAGCTTCGGCAATCTGAAGATCCGCGGCCCGATCATCGCCGCCGAATATTTCCGCGGCGCGGGCGGCAAGATCCTCGACGACGAGGGCTTCTTCGACACCGGCGACGTGGCCACGATCGACGATCACGGCTTCATGCAGATCACCGACCGGGCCAAGGACGTGGTCAAGTCGGGCGGCGAGTGGATCAGCACGATCGACATCGAAAACATCGCCATGGGCCATCCCAAGGCGGCGATGGCGGCGGTGATCGGCGTGCCGCATCCCAAGTGGGACGAGCGGCCCATCCTGCTGGTCAAGCTGAAGGCCGGCGAGACCGCCACCAAGGAAGAGTTCCTGGAGTTCCTGCAGGGCAAGATCGCCAAGTGGTGGACGCCCGACGACGTGATCTTCGTCGACGAGATCCCCCTGGGAGCGACCGGCAAGATCGACAAGAAGGTGATCCGCCAGCAGATGAAGGACTATGTGCTGCCCTGAAGGGGATAGGCCAGGTCTTCAGGCCAGCTGATATTCCGACTCCAGCCCCGCCACGCCCTCGCACGTTACCCGCCCTTCCTTCACCAGCAGCAGCATATGGGCCAGCACCGACATGGCGGCGGCCGGATGCAGGCGCGGATCGACGGCGGCGTAGAGCGTGGGGACCATGGCCTTGATCGTGGTCGGTCCCTGCGCCAGGGCGGCCAGGACCTGGGCTTCGCGCGCGCGGCGGTGGTCGGCATAGGCCTGGAGGAATGGCTCCACCTCGCGGACCGGCGAGCCGTGGGTCGGCCACAGGGTGTCGAACCCTTCGGCCTTCACCTTCTCCAGGCTGGCGAAATAGTCGCCCATGTCGCCGTCAGGCGGGGTGATCACCGTGGTCGACCAGCCCATCACATGGTCGCCGGAGAACAGGGCGTTCTCCTCCTTCAGGGCGAAACAGACATGGTTTGAGGTGTGGCCCGGCGTGGTCACGGCCCGCAGGGTCCAACCTGGGCCTTCGAAGACCTCGCCGTCGGCGATCTCGACATCGGGGCGGAAGCCTTCGTCCTCGCCGGCCTCAAGGACCAGGCCCGGATCCGGTTCGGCCAGGTGCGGCGCCCGCCGGCCGAAGATCGTCGCCCCGGTCGCCTTCTGCAGCGGACGGGCGAGGGGAGAGTGGTCGCTGTGGTGGTGGGTGACCAGGATGTGGCTGACGCTCTCGCCCTCCAGCGCCGCCAGCAGCGCCTGGAGGTGGCCGGGGAGGCCCGGGCCCGGATCGATCACCGCCACCGTCCCGCGTCCGACGATGTAGGTTCCGGTGCCGACATAGGTGAAGGGCCCCGGATTGTCGGCGATCACGCGACGGGTCAGCGGCGAGACCTGGTCGCAGCGCCCATACTCGAACTCGATGTCGCGGACGAAGGGGATCATGTCGGCCTTTCGCGTGGCTTGGCGCGGCGGCGGGCGGGAAAGTCGGCGCCGGTCTTGCGGTGAGCGATCCGTAACCCGCCCGGAGTATGGATCATGGCCGCCGACACAGCGATTTTTGTTTCAAAACGGCTCCAGCGCGCCGCCTTCGCCACACTGTGTCTCATCGCGGCCCAGTTCGGGGTGGCCAGCTGCACGCCCGAACCGGCGGCGATGGCGGCCCGGATCGTCCTGAGCCATCTCAACTAGACGCCCAACACGCCCGAGAGGTCGTAGCCCGCCTCCGCGCCCTGGCGCACCAGGGTGGCGCGGTCGGCCGCGCCCGAGGCGGCTTGGCCCAGGGACCAGGTGACGATCGAACGGGTGCCCGAACGGCAGAAGGCCAGGACCGGTCCCTCGGCGCCCTCGACCGCGCGACGCACCGCCTCGACCTGATCGTGGGTCGGCCCGCCCCGCACCGGAATATGCACATAGTCCAGGCCCGCCGCGCGCGCCGCGGCCTCGACCTGGGCGCTGGACGGCTGGCCCGGCTCCTCGTCGTCGGGGCGATTGTTGATCACCAGGACGAAACCCTCGCTCGCGGCGCGATCCAGGTCGTCGATCGCGATCTGAGGGCTGACCGACAGCGAGTCGGTTACACGGCGGAACGCGGTCATGGCTTGTACTCACAGGAAAGGGCGGCGCCGAAACGGTGTCGCCCATCATCCTGACACTCGGGCGCCTGCGCAACGGTCGGCGCCGGTGAAATGTGTCGGAAATTTGAGCGGGTCCTGGGAATAATATCCCACTGATCGTCAAGTTTAAGCATTTGGTACCGATATAAGTTCGCCTCGTTGGGGGCATTTTATCAAATGTCAATGCGGCGGGAGGTCTTTTGACCGCTGGAATGACTATTGTTCGCGGAATGCGCCCAGTTCCATCGGGCGGGTGGAATTTGCCTTTGCTCCCAACGGGATACGGGGGGTGAGACCCGTGTTATCGATGGGTTTGTGGAAGAATTGAGCGGTGTTCGTCAGAAATGAGGCGATCGTGTTGCGATAATGCGACAGCCCGAGGCGATGTTATTACGGATCGGTAATGGCAATTGACCGGCGCGCGGCGCGGCTCCTAACGTCGACCCAACCGGGGAAATGTTTTCCGGGACACCTAAGTTCTCGCGGTGGAGTTGGGGCAAAAATCCACACAGGCCGAACGTAACGCCCCCGAAAGGGGCGTGTGCTGTCGGTTGGATGCTCCGCCGCGCTAGAGGGGATAATATGAAGATCAATTCCACCAAGGGCGGCGTGCGCGTGCGCCTTCTGACCTCGACGCTGCTGGCCGGTCTGGCTTCGGTCGCCGCGCCGCTGGCGATCACGGCGGTCGCCACGGCGATCCCGACCCTGGCCTCGGCTCAGGATTATACCTCGGGCAACATCTCCGGTAAGGTCGAGGACGCTTCCGGCGCTCCGATCGCCAATGCGACCGTGGTCGTCACCTCGGGCCAAGGCACCACGCGGACCTTGACCACGGGCGCCGACGGTTCGTTCTTCTCGCCCGCTCTGCAGGCCGGCTCCTATCGCGCGACGATTTCGGCTTCGGGCTACAGCGCCGCCGAAAACCAAGTCGTCTCGGTCGTCGCGGGCGGCTCGAACAACTTCATCTTCACGCTGCAACAAGTCGGCTCGGTCAGCGAAGTCGTCGTCTCGGCGACCCGTAGGACCCAGGACTTCTCGCGCACCGACACCGGCCTCGTCGTCGATGTCCAGGAAGTCGCCAGCCGCGTTCCGCTCGGCCGTTCGATCAACTCGGCCGTCCTGCTGGCGCCGGGCGTCGGCACCGCCGACGCCTCGATCGCCGCCAACGGCGTGCGCCGCAACCAGTCGGCCGTCACCGTCTCGGGCACCTCGGCCGCTGAAAGCGTCTATTACATCAACGGCCTGAACGTCACCGACCAGCGGACGTTCCTGGGCTATTCGGACCTGCCCTTCGAAGCCATCCAAAGCGTCGACGTCAAGTCGGGCGGTTACCAAGCCGAATTCGGCCGCGGCACCGGCGGCGTCGTCAACATCGTGACCCGTTCGGGCTCGAACGACTTCCACTTCGGCGTCAGCACCCAATGGACGCCGAACAGCCTGCGCGGCAAGCGCGGCACCGCCTATGCTCCGGGCGGCAACAACTCGGTCGGTCAGACCGTGTTGAACCAGTACTCGAAGTCCGACACCAACGAACAGACGATCTGGGGCAGCGGTCCGATCATCGAAGACCACGTCTTCGCCTTCCTGCTGTACAATGCGCGCTACACCAGCACCAAGGGGCCGGTGCAGTTCACGAACCCGACGACCGCCAACGGAACCCAACTGAACACCAAGTACAACGATCCCCGGTGGTTCGGTAAGTTCGACTTCGTGCTGAACGAAAATCACCGCATCGAGGCGACCGTCTTCTCCGACTCCTCGACCACCGACTTCGCCCCGTTGAACTTCGCTCGCTCGACGGGCAAGTCGACGGGACCGCTGAACCCCTATTGGCAAGAGTCCGGCGGTCTGAACCAGATCTACAAGTACACGGGCGTGTTCACCGACTGGTTCACCCTGTCGGCCCTGTATGGTTCGATCGAAAGCGACTACAAGGACTACGGCCCCAACATCGAACAACCGGGCATCCTGGACTTCGGCGCCCTGGCCGGCGGCAACGCCACCAGCGGCCGTCAAGGCGGCCCTTTCAACCTTGAAGGCAAGGACGAGCGCAAGACCTATCGCGTCGATGGCGACTTCTACTTCAAGGCGTTCGGTGATCACCATCTGAAGGTCGGCTACGATCGCGAAGACCTCGTCTCGTCGGCGCTCAGCGCCTATTCGGGCGGCGCTCTTTACTACGCCTATGCGCAAGCCGACTGCCCCGCCGGCGCCGGCATCTTCGGTTGCGCTGAAAAGCTGACCTTCGCCAACGTCGGTGATTTCGAAGCCGAGCAATCGGCTTGGTATGTTCAAGACTCGTGGCAAGTCACGCCGAACTTCAGCCTGCAGCTGGGTGTTCGCGCCGACATCTACGACTACAAGAACGTCGACGGCAAAAGCTACATCAACATCGACGACCAGTATGCGCCGCGCCTCGGCTTCAACTGGGACCCCTTCGGCAACGGCGACGACAAGATCTACGGCTCGGTGGGCGACTACTACCTGCCTATCGCTCTGAACACGTCGATCCGCGCCTCGTCGGGTGAAATCTACACCGACCAGTATTTCCAAACGACCCGCTCGGCGCCCTGCTTGACCGATGCCTCGTGCGGCTTGCTGACGCTGAACGGCGCCTACCCGACCATGGGCGCTCAGATCGGCGCGACGGACTACTTCAGCCCCCCCGGCGCCCCCGATCCCCGCTCGGTCATCGAGAAGGACCTGGAGCCGATGTACGAACGCGAGTTCGTGCTGGGCTATGAACACCGCTTCCGCGAAGGCATGCTGGCCGACTGGAAGGGCGGCGTTCGGTATATCAACCGGAACCTGAAGAGCACGATCGAAGACACCGCCATCGGTGACGCCATCGCGCGCTATTGCACCCGCACCAGCAATGCGACTTGCGTCACCGCCGCCGGCGACACGCCGACGTCGGCTCCGTCGGACTTCTCGGCTGTTTTCCCGTACGTCCTGATCAACCCGGGTGACGGCGCCACGGTCTTTATCGACCTGCAGGGGGATCCTCGGACGACCGGCACCGGCGCCGCCAACCCGGCCTACAATCCGCAAACGATCAACCTGACGGCCGAAGATCTGAAGCTGCCGGAAGTTGAGCGTAAGTACCAGGCGGTCGAGTTCACCTTCGAACGTCCGTTCGACGGCAAGTGGGGCGTGCAAGGTTCGTACGTCTGGGCCAAGTCGCGCGGCAACTACGAAGGCGCGGTGAAGTCGGATGTCGGTCAAACCGACACGTCGATCACGCAAGACTTCGACCACAACGCCAACACCGTGGGTTCGTACGGCTCTCTGCCTAACGGTCGTAAGCACACCTTCAAGGCGTTCGGCACCTGGTCGCCCTTCGAAAAGCTGATGATCGGCGCCAACGCCACGATCCAATCGGGTCGTCCGTATGGCTGTATCGGTTATCTGCCGCAGTCGATCGATCCGCTGGCTCCCGACTCGGGCACGCCGTCGGCTTGGTACTGCCCGAACGGCACGTCCAAGGGCACCGCCACGACGCTTGCGCCCCAGCTGACCGCTCTGGGCCAGCCGAACCTCTCGTATAACAGCGTTGCGACGCCGCGTGGTTCGGTTGGTAACACCGACTGGACCTATCAGTTGGACCTGAGCGTGGCCTATAAGATCCTCGAGTCCGACACCCGCGGCAGCCTGACGGCCACCGTGGACGTCTTCAACCTGTTCGACGGTGACTCGATCACCCGCGTGGTCGAGCAAGGCGAAGTCCGGACTTCGGCCGGCGCCATCAAGGGCGTTCGCGCGCCTTACTACGGCATGCCGCGCACCTATCAGAGCCCGCGCACCGTGCGCTTCGGTCTGAAGTACGCCTTCTAAGACCAAGGTTCCTTCGGGAAACCTGGAAAGGGCCGCCCCTCGGGGCGGCCCTTTTTCTTTGGGTGTCTTCCCGGCTTCGAGAGCATGGCTGAAGACGTTCGCAGGTGCGCGTCCCTCGTCAGCCGGCGTCGATGCTCGGCGGATAGGGAGCAAAGTCTAGCGGTTTCAACACTCTAGAATTTCTCGGCCTAAGTTATCCCCACCCCTCCGGAGCGCCCGCATAATGCCTGCACCTGAAAGCACGGGAAGGGCGCACGTACGGCGACCGATGCGGCTTTCGGGGGTGGTCGAGCGGGAAGCGTTTGCTGGTGGCCTTGAGTGGCGACTTCACGACGGACCTGGGCAGGTTCCTTGCAACACAGGACGAAGCCCAGGCGGCGAAGGATCGGCAAGCGCAACAGGTCCGGGCTGAAATCGCCCGGGCGGTCCAGGACGCGCCAACGTCCCGCCCGTCGGGGGCCTCCATCGGAGCGGGTTAAAA
>NZ_JBAPVS010000109.1:0-10473 GCF_049283275.1 Caulobacter sp.
GGCCAGGGTGGCGGCGGCCAGGGCCGCGCCGGCCGCGTCCAGCGTCCGCTGCTGGTCGGTCTCGAGCATCGCGACCCGACCCTCCAGCTGCGCCACGTCCTCAGCGGCCGGCGGCGGGACGGCGACGGGGTTGGGCGCGCCGTAGAGCGGTTGGACCGTTCCTGTCTGAACCGGCGGCGGGCTTGCGGCGGGCTGCTGGATCGCCGGCGGCGGCTTGGCGCCCGTGAACCAGGTCGGGCCGAATCGCGCCAGGGCCGCGCCGGCCGCCACGCAAAGGATCCCGAAGGCGATCAGCGCCCAGAAGCCCGGCCCCAGAAGGCGACGACGTCCATACAGCGCCGGGTCGCGCGGAGCGGCGGATTCAACGGGGTCGGGAGCGATCGTCATACGCCATTCGTGCCCCACGCCGCCGCGCCGCGCAATCGTTCAGCTAGGGCGTGAGCAGATCAAGCAGCGCGGTTTCGCTCGGGTGCGGCGCCGACGTCACGCAACCCAGACGTCCCGCCTGTACGAGCGTCCCAAGCGGCCGCGCCACCGCCGAAGACAGGCAAAGCGCCCGCAAGCCGGGGGCGGGAAGCCGCTCCAGCCACCCGGACAGGACCCGCGCGGCGCGCGGCGAATGCAGCAGCACCGCCTCCAGGCCGTCGAGCCCGGCCAGGGTCGAGGGCGAAGGATCGCGATCAAGGGTTTCGTAGACCGCCAGGCGGCGCGCGCTCAGCCCCCCCGCCACCAGGGGCGAGATGAGATCGCCCGCCGGCTCCAGGGCGCAGGGGTGCAGCACCGCCCCATCCAACCGCGCCGCCTGGCTCACGATCAGGGCCGCCAGGGCCTGGACGTCGCCGTCGGCCGAGACGACGTCGACAAAGCCCGCCTCCAGCGCCGCCCGCGCCGTGCGGTCGCCGACCGCGAAGACCGGCCGATCCCGATCCCCGTGCAGGCGGGCGAAGGCGGCCACGCCGTTGACGCTGGTGAAGGCCAGGACCGCGACGTCGGTGAGGTCGACGGGCGGCGAGAGGTCGCGGACCGCCAGCAGGGGATCGACCAGCGGTTCCAGACCCATGGCGATGAGACGGGCGGCGGTGGCCTCCGCGCCCGGCAAGGCCCGGGTGACCCAGATCCGCCGCGCGCCGCCCCTCGCCGCCGCCGTCATGGGCCTATTCCGTCAGGATCAGGGCCGGACCGCCCTCGACGCGGACGGCGGCGCCGAGCTCCAGGCCCAGGGCCCGGGCTTCGTCGGCGGCGTCGACGCTCGACAAAACCACCGCGCCCTCGCGACGGAAGCGTTGGACGCCGTCCGGGGTCAGGGCCTCGACGATCATCGTCAGCGTCAGGCCGTCCAGCCGGGCATAGGCCCCGATCGCCGTGCGGCACGAGCCTTCCAGGGCGTAGAGGGCCCCGCGCTCGGCGGCGACGGCCAGGGTGGTGACCTGGCAACGCACGGCCTGCAGCCACGGCAGGTCGACATCCTCGGCCCGGGTCTCGATGACCAGGGCGCCCTGGCCCGGAGCCGGCGGGGCGGCGATCGGGTCGAGCCAACTGCGGGCGACATGGCCCAGGCCCATCCGATTGAGGCCGGCCTGGGCCAGCAGGATGGCGTCGGCCTCGCCCCGCTCCAGCTTGGCCAACCGGGTGTCGACATTGCCGCGCAGCATGATGATCTCCAGGTCGGGCCGCACATGCAGGGCCTGGGCCTGGCGGCGCAGCGACGCGGTGCCCAGGCGCGCGCCCTTCGGCAGATCCTCCAGCCGCTCGGCGACGTGGCTGACGAAGGCGTCGCGCGCATCCTCGCGCTCGGGCACGGCGGCCAGGACCAGCCCCGGCGGCAGTTCGGCCGGCATGTCCTTCAGCGAATGGATGGCGCAGTCGATGCGGCCGTCGAGCAGGGCCTCCTCGATCTCCTTGGTGAACAGGCCCTTGCCGCCGATCTCCATCAGCCGGCGATCCTGGATGCGGTCGCCGCTGGTGACGATCGGGATCAGTTGGGCGAAGGCGTCGAGATCGTCGCCGGGGCCCCAACCAAGGGCGGTGGCGATACGGGCCTGCATCAGGCCGGACTGGGCCAGCGACAGCTTGGAGCCGCGCGCACCGATACGGATGGGTTGCCGGGACAAGGTTCGAACGTTACCTGCAAGGTCGAAAGACGTCTTGCCTGCTACAGGAGCGGCGAAGCGGCCGCAACCGAATGACCCCCTTAAGTAAAATGGTCCTCACCATCCTTGGACTGGAAACCAGCTGCGACGAGACCGCCGCGTCCGTCGTGCGCCGGGACGAGGACGGCCGCGTTACGGTGCTGTCGTCGATCGTCGGCACCCAGTTTGAGCAGCACGCCCCGTTCGGCGGGGTGGTGCCCGAGATCGCCGCCCGCGCCCATGTCGAGGCCATCGACGCGGTGGTCGCCGAGGCGATGCGGACGGCGGGGATCGGCTTCGACGCCCTGGACGGCGTGGCCGCCACGGCCGGACCCGGCCTGGTCGGCGGGGTGATGGTCGGCCTGGCGTTCGGCAAGGCCGTGGCCCTGGCCCGGGACCTGCCGCTGGTGGCGGTCAACCACCTGGAGGGCCATGCGGTCTCGGCCCGGCTCGGGGCGACGATCGACTATCCGTTCCTGCTGCTGCTGGTCTCCGGCGGTCACTGCCAGCTGCTGGACGTGGCCGGGGTTGGGGCCTGCACCCGCCTGGGCACCACGATCGACGACGCGGCCGGCGAAGCCTTCGACAAGATCGCCAAGAGCCTGGGCCTGCCCTATCCCGGCGGGCCGGCCCTGGAAGCGCTGGCCAAGTCCGGCGACCCGAGCAAGTTCGACCTGCCCCGCGCCCTGCTGGGCCGCAAGGACTGCGACTTCTCGTTCTCGGGCCTGAAGACCGCCGCCGCGCGGCTGGCTGAGAAGGTCACGTCGGAGCGGGAACGCGCCGACCTGGCCGCCGCGGTGCAGTTCGCCATCGCCCGCCAGCTGTCGGAACGCACCGACCGGGCCATGAAGCTCTACGCCGCCGGCCATCCGGGCCAGGCGCTGCGCTTCGTCGTGGCCGGCGGGGTGGCGGCCAACGGCGCGGTGAAAGAGGCGCTGCGGAAGAACTGCGCCGACAACGGTTTCAGCTTCGACGCCCCGCCCCTGGCCTATTGCACCGACAACGCCGCCATGATCGCCCTGGCCGGGGCCGAACGGTTGGCGGTCGGGATCTCCGACGATCTGGACGCCGTGGCGCGTCCGCGCTGGCCCCTGGACGAGGCGGCCGCGTTATCCAATCCGAGCAACAGTTTCGGTCGCAAGGGAGCCAAGGCATGACGTTCAAGCATGTGGGCGTCATCGGCGCGGGGGCCTGGGGCACCGCCCTGGCCCAGGTCTGCGCCCGGGCCGGCCTTCAGGTCACCCTGCAGGCCCGCGAGCCCGAGGTCGTGGCCTCGATCGCCGCCGACCGCGAAAATACGATGTTCCTGGCGGGCGTGAAGCTGGAGGACGCCGTCGCCGCCTCGGCGGACATGGCGGCCCTGTCGGCCTGCGACCTGATCCTGGCCGTGCCGCCCGCCCAGCACCTGCGCTCGGCGCTCACCGCCCTGAAGCCGCATCTGCAAGCGGGCGTGCCGGTGGTGCTGTGCTCCAAGGGCGTCGAGCAAGGCACGCTGAAGCTGATGAGCGACGTGGCCGCCGAGGTGTTGCCGAGCGCACCGATCGCCGTGCTGTCGGGGCCCAGCTTCGCCGGCGAGGTGGCGCGCGGCCTGCCCACCGCCGTGACCCTGGCCTGCGAAGACGAGGCCCTGGGCCGCCGGATCGGTCAAGCCATCGCCATCCCGACCTTCCGTCCCTATTGGGCCGACGACGTGATCGGGGCCGAGGCCGGCGGGGCGGTCAAGAACGTCCTGGCCATCGCCTGCGGCATCGTCGAGGGCAAGGGCCTGGGCCGCAGCGCCCACGCCGCCCTGATCACCCGCGGCTTCGCCGAACTGACCCGCCTGGCCGTGGCCCTGGGCGGCAAGAGCGAGACCGTCGCGGGCCTGTGCGGCCTGGGCGACCTGGTCCTGACCTGCTCCAGCCCCCAATCGCGCAATATGAGCGTGGGCCTGGCGCTGGGCGGGGGCCAGACCCTGGAACAGGCCCTGGCCGGCAAGGTCTCGGTGGCCGAGGGCGTGGCCTCCGCGCCCGCCGTCCGCGCCCTGGCCCGCTCGCTGAACGTCGAGACTCCGATCTGCGAGGCCGTCGCCGCCATCCTGGCCGGCGAGGTCGGCGTCGACAGCGCCATCCTCGGCCTGCTGTCACGGCCGCTGAAGGCCGAGGTTTAGGGCGCGGTGCGTCCTTCGACAGGCTCAGGATGAGGACGATTGTTCAGCCCGAGCAGTAGAAATCCTCATCCTGAGCCTGTCGAAAGACGAGGATTTCGGACCAAGACTCTTCACGAAAGGACCACCGCCCATGCCGCTCTACGCCATCGTCTGCAAGGACAAGCCCGGCGCGCTCGAGACCCGTCTGGCCACCCGTCCGACCCACCTGGACTATCTGAACAACTCCAAGACCCTGAAGCTGGCCGGCGCCTTGCTGGACGACGACGGCAATCCGATCGGCTCGATCATCGTGGTAGAGGCCGAAGACAAGGCCGCCGCCCAGGCCCAGGCCGACAACGACCCCTTCACCGCCGCCGGGGTGTTCGAGAGCGTCGAGGTTCACGCCTGGCGGCTGGCGATCGGCAGCCTTTGAGCCGAACCGACCCGGACAATCCCGCGCGCCCCGCGCCCGGCAGCGTGCTCTGCGCCCTGGACGAGATCGCCTCGCCCGGCGCGCGGGGCTTTCGCTTCCGGGCCGACGACGCGGTGTTCGCGGGGTTCGTCATCCGGCGGGGCGAGACGGTGGTCGGCTATGTCGACAGCTGCCCGCACGCCGGCTGGCCGCTGGCCGGGCCGAACGGCCGGTTCCTGACCCGCGAGAACGACCTGATCCTCTGCGCCGGCCACGCGGCCCTGTTCCGGATCGAGGATGGGGCGATGGTGGCCGGGCCGTGCTCGAACGTCTCCCTAACGCCGTGGCCGGTGGCGGTGCGGGACGGCGCGGTGGTCACGGCCTGACCCAGGGCGGTCGCCAAGCTTCGGCGTCGCGGCTAGGCTGGGAGCGAGCGATCAGTACGGAGGGCGCCATGGATCTCATTCTGCTGCGGCCGGGCGATGCAAGCCTGTTCCAGGGCCTGGATATGGGCGTGGACCTGGGCAAGATCGACGGCCTGCCGGACGGGCCCGACGCGCCCGACCCCAGCCGCTGCCTGAAGCTGATCTCGATCGGCCAGGGCCTGAAGCAGCAGATGACGACCGACGTCAGCAACATGGCGCGCACCTCGGGCCGTCCGATCATCACCGAGATCGCCTGCGTGAAAGCGATCGACGCCGCCTCGGTGCGGCTCTACGACGCCTGCATGCGGGTCAAATCGCTCGGGGCGGGCGAGCGGCAGCCCACCTTCATCTACGTCCTGCGCAGCTCGGGCGACAAATACGCGGTGGTGCAGACCATCGCCCTGCGCGACGCCCTGGTCAGCGAGATCGAATTCCAATCCCACCCTGACGACATGCCGACTGAGCGGTTCAAGCTCAACTTCACCGAAATCCTCTGGACCTACGTCGTGCAGACGGCGGGCGCGACGACCGGCCAGGTCAGCGCCGGCTGGAGCCTTGCCCGCAACCGGCCGATCGGCGCCTTCACCGCCTGACCGACGGGCCCGCGCAGCCCAGAGCTAGATCCGGGCCTCCGCCGAGAACGCCGCCAGATCCTCGATCAGCGACTTGGCCGCCTGGGCCACCAGCTCTCCGCCCTTTTCGGGCGTGGCCTGTGCCGGGTCCGAGCCCATGCGGCCGTCGGCGTAGCGGGCGCGGAAGTCCAGAGCTTCGCGGATCGGGCCGGTCGGGGCGATCTTCGGCGCGTACGGGACATCCTTGATGGTGTCCGGATAGGCCCACTGGGTGACGGCGATCTCGGACGGCGTGGCGTGGCTGCCATGGCCCGTCGGGAACTGCCGATTGGCCAGCGGCAGGACCCCCTGCAGGTCCCACCAGTTCTTCAGCTTCAGGGCGAAGGGCGCACGCTCCCTGCGGAAGCTGTACTCGGCGTAAATCTCCGAGAAGGCCGCCTCGATCGAGGCGACATTCCCGCCGTGGCCGTTGAGGAAATAGATCTTCTCGAAACCGTGAGCCCCCAGCGAGCGCACCCAGTCGCCGATCGCGGCGATGAAGGTCGAGGGCCGCAGGAAGATGGTGCCCGGAAAGGCCAGGTGATGCTGGGCCATGCCGACATTGAAGGTCGGGGCCACCAGCACGCTGTCCGACTGCTTGGACGCCTCGTGCGAGATGATCTCCGGACACAGCCAGTCGGTGCCCAGAAGCCCCGTCGGCCCATGCTGCTCGTTCGAGCCGATCGGCACCACCACCGTCTTGGAGGTCGCCAGATAGGCCTCGATCTCGGGCCAGGTCGAAAGGGCGAGCAGCATGGCTGGAAACTCCGCGAGAAATCCTGGGCGGCGCTGGGAAAGACGCGCGCCTACAAATTGGGGACGGCTTTACGCCATCCAATGGTGAAGCCGAACCTTTGGCGGATCAGGAGAGACGTCCATGACGCTCAAACTCGGCGACATTGCGCCGGACTTCACCCAGGACACCACCGAAGGCCCGATCCGTTTCCACGACTGGGCCGACGGCGCGTGGGTGGTGCTGTTCTCGCACCCCAAGGACTTCACCCCCGTCTGCACCACCGAGCTGGGCGCGGTGGCGCGCCTGAAGCCCGAGTTCGACAAGCGCGGCGTCAAGGTCATCGGCCTGTCGGTCGACCCTGTGGACAACCACGCCCGCTGGGCCGCCGACATCGCCGAGACGCAGGGGACCGCCCCGAATTTCCCGATGATCGCCGACACCGACCTGAAGGTCTCCAAGCTCTACGGCATGCTGCCGGCCGACACGGCGGGGGGCTCGGACGGCCGCACGGCCGCCAACAACGCCACGGTCCGCAACGTCTTCATCATCGCGCCCGACAAGACCATCAAGCTGATCCTAGTCTATCCGATGACCACCGGCCGCAATTTCGATGAGATCCTGCGGGTCATCGACTCGATGCAGCTGACCGCCGCCCACAAGGTGGCCACCCCGGCCGACTGGAAACAGGGCCAGGACGTGATCATCGTCCCCTCGGTCAGCGACGAGGACGCCAAGGGTCTGTTCCCGGCCGGATGGACCACCCACAAGCCCTATCTGCGCACCACCAAGCAGCCGGGTTGAAAGCCCTCCGCGGCGAGGCGCCGTTGACCGATCGGCGCCCCCGCCGCGCATTGGCGACAAAATCCCGAATGGTCTTCTTGCGCCCCGCCCTTCGCCGGGCATAACTCCCGGCCAACAAGACAAAGGGAGTGCACGGCGTGAGCGACGGACAGGTTTTTCCGGTTCCCGACGACTGGGCGGGCAAGGCCCATATCAACGCCGCCGGCTATGAGGCCGCCCTGGCCCGGGTCGAGTCCGACCCCGAGGGCTATTGGCGCGACTTGGCCAACCGTCTGGACTGGATCAAGGCTCCGACCCAGATCAAGGATGTCTCTTTCGCCAAGGACGACTTCCGCATCCACTGGTACGCCGACGGGGTGCTGAACGCCTCGGTCAACTGCATCGACCGTCACCTGCCGCACCGCAAGGACGAGGTCGCCCTGATCTTCGAGGGCGACGAGCCGGGCCATTCCCATACCGTCACCTACGGCGAGCTGCACGAGCAGGTCTGCCGCATGGCCAACGTCCTCAAGGTCCAGGGCGTGCGCAAGGGGGACCGGGTGACCATCTACCTGCCGATGATCCCGATCGCGGCGGTGGCGATGCTGGCCTGCGCCCGGATCGGCGCGGTGCACTCAGTGGTGTTCGGCGGCTTCTCGCCCGACTCCATCGCCGGCCGCATCCAGGACTGCGGCTCCCACTTCGTGATCACCGCCGACGAGGGCCGGCGCGGCGGCAAGCGCGTGCCGCTGAAGGCCAATATCGACCAGGCGCTGGAGCACTGCCCGTGGGTGACCAAGGTCTTGATGGTGCGCTGGACAGGGGCCGAGGTTCCGCTGGCCACGCACCGCGACGTGGTCTGGGAGGACGTCAAGGACAGCGTCTCGGCGACCTGCGAGCCCGAGCCGATGAACGCCGAGGACCCGCTGTTCATCCTCTACACCTCCGGCTCGACCGGAAAGCCCAAGGGCGTGCTGCACACCACCGGCGGCTATCTGGCCTGGGCCAGCTGGACCCACGAGGCGGTGTTCGACTATCGGCCGGGAGAGGTGTTCTGGTGCACCGCCGACGTCGGCTGGGTGACCGGCCACAGCTATGTGGTCTACGGCCCGCTGGCCAATGGCGGGACCAGTCTGATCTTTGAAGGCGTGCCCAACTATCCGACCCCGGCCCGGTTCTGGGAGGTGGTCGACAAGCACAGGGTCGAGATCTTCTACACCGCCCCCACGGCCCTGCGCGCCCTGATGCGCGAGGGCGACGACTGGGTCGCCCAGAACGACCTGTCGTCCCTGCGGCTGCTGGGCAGCGTGGGCGAGCCGATCAATCCGGAAGCCTGGCTCTGGTACCACCGCGTGGTCGGCAAGGACCGCCTGCCGATCGTCGACACCTGGTGGCAGACCGAGACCGGCGGCGTATTGGTTTCGCCCCTGCCCGGCGCCACGGCCCTGAAGCCCGGCTCGGCCACCAAGCCCCTGCCCGGCGTCAAGCTCCAGCTGGTCGACGCCGAGGGCAAGGTCCTGGACGGCGCGACCGAGGGCAATCTGGTCATCACCGACAGCTGGCCGGGCCAGATGCGCACGGTCTATGGCGACCATGGCCGGTTCTTCGAGACCTATTTCTCGGCCTATCCCGGCAAGTACTTCACCGGCGACGGCTGCAGGCGCGACGAGGACGGCTACTACTGGATCACCGGGCGGGTCGACGACGTGATCAACGTCTCGGGCCACCGCCTGGGCACCGCCGAGATCGAGAGCGCCCTGGTCGCGCACGACACGGTCGCCGAGGCCGCCGTGGTCGGCTATCCGCACGACATCAAGGGTCAGGGCGTCTACGCCTATGTGACGTTGAAGTCGGAGGTCGAGGCCACCGACCAACTGCGCAAGGACCTGATCCTCTGGGTGCGGGCGGAGATCGGTCCGTTCGCCGCGCCGGACGTTCTGCAATGGGCGCCGGGCCTGCCCAAGACCCGCTCGGGCAAGATCATGCGCCGCATCCTGCGCAAGATCGCCGAGAACGAACTGGGCAGCCTGGGCGACACCTCGACCCTGGCCGATCCGTCGGTGGTCGACGACCTGGTGAAAAATAGGGCCAAGGCCTGATGCGCTAAGGGCGGAAACTCGGCTAGGCTGGCGTCATGCCTGGCCGAGCCCTTGTCGTTGCTTTCGTGATGCTGGCGGCCCCCGCGGTCGCCAAGGCCCAGGGCGCCAGCCCCGACTGGCTGCACCGGATCGAAAGCGGCGACGTCGCGCTGGACGCCCACACCGACCCCAGCGGCCGCGGGGGTCAAGTACGGGCGATGATCGACATCGCCGCCCCGCCGCAAGTGGTCTGGACCACCATCCTAGACTGCGAGCGGGCCGCCCGGATGACCCCCAGCGTCAAGAGCTGCCGCGTGCTGTCCCGCGACGCCGGCGGCCGCATGGAGCTGCGCGAGCACGTCGTCAAATGGAGCTTCCTGCTGCCGGCCCTGCACTCGACCTCGCGCCTGACGTTGGACCCTTACCGGCGCATCGGCTTTCGGTGTGAGGCGGGCGACATCAAGGATTGCGAAGGCCAGTGGCTGCTCGAGCCGCTTGAGAACGGGAAGGGCACCCGCGTCACCTACGAGAACCGCGCCACCGCGCCCTTCGGCCTGCCCAACGGCATGGCGACCATGGCCATGCGCCGCGACGTTCCCAACGCCTTGCGGGCCCTGCGCCGAGAGAGCGTGGCGGCGGCGCGATGATCCCACGACCTCTGGACGGCCCCGACGCCCTCTGGCTGTTCGACGGTGTCTGCAACCTCTGCTCGGGCTCGGTCCGGGCGGTGCTGGCCATCGACCGCGAGGGCCTGATCCGGTTCACCCCGATCCAGTCGGCCTACGGCCGCCAACTGGCCCTGGACCACGGGATCGATCCGGACCAGCCGACCAGCTTCCTGTTTCTCGACGGCGGCCGGGCCCTGGAGAAGAGCACGGCGATCCTGGCCCTGCTGCGTCGGCTGGGCCCGCCCTGGTCGTGGCTGTCCGTGATCGGCGTCCTGCCCCGACCCTGGCTGGACGGCGCCTATGACTGGCTGGCCGCCAACCGCTATCGGCTGATGGGCAAGCGCTCGACCTGCATGCTGCCCACACCCGAACAGAAGGCCCGCTTCGTGCTGGAGCCGCCCCCGTCATGAGAGCGGCTGCATGACTGCTCGCGGCCTGTTCCCCGGTCTGCTCGGCGACGGCTGGAAAGCCCTGCCCGACCCCGTCCGGCGCGCCCACGCCGGAAC
>NZ_JBAPVS010000110.1:0-2755 GCF_049283275.1 Caulobacter sp.
CCCTCGACCACCAGGGTCAGGCGGCGCGGACCGGCGAAGGTCTTCAGGGCCTCGGGCAGGAAGCCGGCGGCGGCCAGGCCCTCGCGGGCCATACGCTCGAGGTCGCGGGCGGCCCCGGCCTGCATGCGCGCGGGGATTTCTTCGGAGAAGATTTCGAGAAGGAGCTGGGGCATGGGTCTAGGCCGCGTCTTCCTGCTGGGCGACCCATTCACTGGCGCAAAGCTTACAGAGGTCTCGGATGCGGCCGATATAGCTGGCGCGCTCGGCGACGGCGATGGCGCCGCGGGCGTTCATCAGGTTGAACAGGTGGCTGGCCTTCAGCACCATGTCATAGGCCGGCAGCACCAGGGCCTTGCCCTGATACTGGCGGGCCA
Source organism: Caulobacter sp. (assembly GCF_049283275.1). Classification (GTDB taxonomy): domain Bacteria; phylum Pseudomonadota; class Alphaproteobacteria; order Caulobacterales; family Caulobacteraceae; genus Caulobacter. The sequence goes on from NZ_JBAPVS010000110.1 coordinate 375, forward strand.
GCATCAGCGGCACCTGGCGCTCCATGTCCTCGAACTGGCCCTTCAGCACGGCCACGTCATAGCCGTGGAAATTGGCTTCCGAGTGCTGGCGCTCGTTCTCCAGGAACACGTCGCCGTAGGTCAGGTGGCCCAGCGGCGCGTCGGGATCGTTGAACGGCAGGTCGAACACGTTGTCGACGCCGAACACGTACATGGCCAGGCGCTCCAGGCCGTAGGTCAGCTCGCCGGCCACCGGCGAGACGTCCAGGCCGCCCACCTGCTGGAAGTAGGTGTACTGCGACACCTCCATGCCGTCGCACCAGACCTCCCAGCCCAGGCCCCAGGCGCCGACGGTGGGGTTTTCCCAATCGTCCTCGACGAAGCGGATGTCGTGGGTGCGCAGGTCCAGGCCGATGGCCTCCAGCGACCCCAGATACAGGTCCTGCATGTTCGGCGGGTTCGGCTTCAGGATCACCTGGTACTGGTAGTAGTGCTGCAGGCGGTTGGGGTTCTCGCCGTAGCGGCCGTCGCCCGGACGGCGCGAGGGCTGCACATAGGCCGCGTTCCAGGGCTTGGGACCCAGGGCGCGCAGCACCGTGGCCGGGTGCAGGGTCCCCGCCCCCACCTCCACGTCGTGCGGCTGCAGGATCACGCAGCCCTGGGCGCTCCAATAGTCATGGAGCGTCAGGATCAGGCTTTGAAACGACTTGGGTTTTGGGGCGGGCATCAGGGTCCGAACAGGGCCAGAAAAAAGTCGGCGGACCATAGGGCCCGCCGACTGACGCTTCAAGCTAAGTTGGGACCGCTGAAGGGCTTAGTTGCCCTTGGCGGCGCTGTGGCGGCCGGCGTTCGACAGCGGCGTGCCGTAGGCCTTGCGGTTCTCCGGGGTGTCGGCGATCGGCGGGTTGGAGACGACGTTGGGGTCGCCGGCCTTCAGGGTCGCCTGCTGCTCGGCCGGCATCGACGAGACTCGGCCGGCGGTGTCGGTCGCCGCGCCGGTGGGCGCCATGGTCGACTCGGTCGTGGTGGTGGTCGTCGTGGTCGTGGCCGTCGGGTCGGTGGGCATGGTCTGATCGGCCGGCGCCGCGGCGGTCGGGTCCGGGTTCATCGGGGCCTGGGGCGCCGTCGACTGGGCCATGGCCGCGCCGGACATCAACGCCAGGGCGGCGGTGGCGGTGGCAATACGCACAAACATGGAGCTGATCCTTTTCGAGGAAATGCAGCCACATCAGCGTTCAGATCTTGAGTCCGTTGCGCCGATCACGGGTTCGTGAACGCGTTACTTGAAGAACATCACGATCGCCACGCCCACGAAGATGAACCCGAACCCGACCAGCGTCTTCCAGCTGATCGCCTCGCCCAGGTAGAAGATCGAGAACAGCGTGAACACGATCAGGGTGATCGCCTCCTGGCCGGTCTTCAGCTGGGCGGTCGAATAGGTCCCGTGGCCCAGGCGGTTGGCGGGCACGGCCAGCATGTATTCCGGCAAGGCGATCAGCCAGCTGCTGAAGATGGCCAGCAGCATCGTCGTCGAACGATTCTTCAGGTGGCCGTACCAGGCGAAGGTCATGAAAACGTTCGAGGCGATCAGCAGGCCCCAGGGCGCGATCTTTAACCAGAATGAGGGCATGGGCGGCGGAAGCTCCAGATCGCGACGCGTGAGCCGGCGATTGTATGCGCTTGGCGACAACCGAGGCCAGCCCGTCCCTCTGATCACAAAACGCCGCCTTTCCAAGCGTTCAAGGTCGTTGATGCTTAAACTTTAGGCGCCGCATCCCTTTCGTTTCCAAATCCCTACCGCGCGACAGCCATGTCCCAAGCGCGACCGATAGCGTGAACGGCGCCGGGGAAACGATGGGGGCTCATGAGTCCGCGTCACGGTGCGACTGAGCAACACGCTCTAAAACCAAGGGGAGCCCGCATTATCGGCGGGTCGGAGCAAGACGGATGAAACTGATCATAGCGATCGTCAAACCCTTCAAGCTCGACGAAGTCCGCGAGGCGCTCGTCGCCGCGGGCGTCGAGGGCCTGACGGTGTCCGAGGTCAAGGGTTACGGCCGTCAGAAGGGCCAGACCGAAATCTACCGCGGCGCGGAATACCAAGTGAATTTCGTGCCCAAAGTGAAGCTGGAAGCCGTGGTCGATGACGCGTCGGCCGCCAAGGCGGTCGAGGCGGTCAAGGCCGCCGCCGCCACGGGCAAGATCGGCGACGGCAAGATCTTCGTCCTCAATGTCGAGGAAGCCGTTCGCATCCGGACCGGCGAAACCGGCCCGGCCGCTCTGTGATCGTCGGGAAAAAGGGGATACCAACGATGAAACTGCACTTTAAACCGCTGGCCGGGCTCGTGCTCGCCGCGACCCTGGCGGGGGCCCCGCTGGGCGCCGTCGCCTTCGCCCAGGAC
>NZ_JBAPVS010000111.1:0-5373 GCF_049283275.1 Caulobacter sp.
GCGTGCTGGCCGCCAGCGGCGTGGCGGCCAGCGCCGCGGCCAGCGCCAGGGACCATCCTCCCAAGCGTTTCGAAGGCGTTTGACCCAAGGACATGGAAGGTCTCCAGACGGCGAGACGATCAAGCGCCTCGATCGTGAGACGCTCTCGAGACGCCGATTATTCCCGCGACATCGGCGGCGACGAAAAAATGCGCGCTCGGAATAATCGTCGATGGCTGGCGTCTAACGGTTCAGGTGCATCCGGACCGTTGGAGTTGCACGATGCCTAGACCCCTCATCTTTGGAGCCCCGGTCGGCCTGTGCCTAGTCAGCTGCTATCGATGGCCAAGAGTTTCTAGGGAAAGGTCCGGCCGCCTCAGCGCGGCTTACGGTCCAGAGCATCCATGGCCCGTTTCAACCGCCCATCCGTGACGCGCAGCTTGATCTCGTCCGACACCAGGGACGCGAGGTTGGTCAGGATGGCCTGCTCGGTGTCGTTCAGGCTGCGCGGCTGGGTGTCGATCACGCAGAGCGAGCCCAGCGTGAAGCCATCGGGGTCGACGATCGGGCAGCCGGCGTAGAACCGAAAGTGCGGCGCGTCGACGACAGCCGGATTGTCGCTGAAGCGCGGATCGGCGGACAGATCCTCCGACACCATGCAGCGCTGCTGCAGGATGGTGTGGTTGCAGAAGGCCCAGCTGCGGGGCGTGTCCGCCATGTCCAGGCCATGGCGCGACTTGAACCATTGGCGGGTGGGCGTCAGCAGGGTGATCAGCGAGATCGGCATGCCGAGCGTCTGAGCGGCCAGCCAGGTGAGCCGGTCAAACGCGTCCTCGGGCGGGGTGTCGACCAGGCCCGAGCGCTCGAGCGCCAGGAGGCGTTGGGCTTCGTTGCCGGGCAGCGGGAACAGCGACCCTGCTTCAGGTCCCGCATGGATAACCGCTGGTCCTCGCACCGCCGTCTCGGCGGCCTCGGCCAGGGCGTCCAGATCCTCGACGAAGCTGACCCTGCCCTTGGCCGGCCCTGCGAAAGCCGAGGTTTCAACCTTGGGGCCGACCAGCAGGATCGCCGTCTGCGACAGCGCCGAATCCGACGCCAGGGCCCGCAGCAGGTCGGAGGCCATGGGCAAGGAGGCCACGTCGATGACCACGGCGGCCGGCGAGCGGCCGCCGATGTTCAGGAGGGCGGAAAACGGCTCCGGATAGGCGTCGACGAAGCAGGAGGGGGCGTTGGCCAGTCGCGCCGTCAGTTTCGGCAGGGCGTCGGGACCGGCGATGACGATCATCCGCGCCGACACCGGCAGGGTGCTCAGGGCCTGACCCGGCACCAGCGCCAGCACGGCGGATCGATAAACGCGGCGATGGCCGCCCGGAGTCTTCCAGGACGGGATCGATCCGCCCTCGATCAGCAACTGCGCGGTGCGCACCGACACGCCCAGGATCTTCGCCACGTCCGTGGTGGTCAGGATGTCCTTGTCGGCCGTGTCCATCGTCTCTCCAAGCCCTCGGGCATGCGAACAGATGCCCATGCCTTGGCGCGTTGACAAGCTTCAAATTCGATGTATTTGATGAAATTGATAAATTTGATACCTCTTACCGAGTTTGGAGTAGGACCATGAACGACTATCCCAGCGACCATCCCGATTTCGCCGCGCGGGTGGCGGCCAACCAGGCCGAGCGGGCGGCCAACCTCAAGGCGACCTACGATTTCATCGTCTGCGGCGCCGGAAGCGCCGGCTCGGTGCTGGCCCGGCGGTTGGCGGAGAACCCCGCCGTGCAGGTGCTGCTGATCGAAGCCGGCGGCAGCGACGAGCGAACCAGCGTGATGGAGCCGGCGGCGTGGCCGACCAATCTGGGCAGCGACAGCGACTGGGGTTTCGTGGCCGAGCCCAATCCGGAGCTGAACGGACGATCAATGCCGATGTCGATGGGCAAGGTGTGCGGCGGCGGCTCCAGCATCAACGTCATGGTCTGGGCGCGCGGCCACCGCGGCGACTGGGACCACTTCGCCGCGGAAAGCGGCGACGCGTCCTGGGGCTATGACGCCGTCCTGGGGCTCTACCGGGAGATCGAGAACTGGCAGGGACCGGCCGATCCTCTGCGGCGCGGCACGGGCGGACCGGTCTATGTGCAATCGGCCCCCAACCCTGGTCCGGCGGCCTACGCCATGGTCGACGCCGCCCATGAGCTGGGCATTCCGACCTACGCCTCGCCGAACGGCGAGATGATGGAGGGCGCGGGCGGCTGCGCCATCAGCGACGTGCTGATCCGCGACGGCAAGCGCCACTCCATCTTCCGCGCCTTCACCTATCCGTTCCTCGACCGACCCAATCTGACGCTGCTGACCCACACCCACGTCAACCGGGTGCTGATCCAGCAGGGTCGAGCCGTCGGCGTCGAGGTGGTTCGCAACGGCGCGACGCACTGGTTCGGTGTCGCCTACGAGGTCATTCTCTGCCTCGGCGCGATCCAGACGCCGACCGTTCTGATGCGGTCGGGCATCGGCGACGAGGCGGAACTGCGCGCCCACGATATCAAGGTGGTGCAAAGCCTTCCGGGCGTCGGCGCGAACCTCCAGGACCACGTGTCGTTCGGCTGCATCTGGGAGTATCGCGAGCCGATTGCGCCGCGAAACAGCGGCAGCGAAGCGACCCTCTACTGGAAATCCGAGGCGGCCCTGACCGAGCCGGACCTGCTGTTCTGCCAGGTCGAGTTTCCGGTTCCGAGCCCCGAAACCGCCCTCCGCGGCGTGCCCGAGCACGGCTGGACCATGTTCGCGGGCCTCGCCCATCCCAAGAGCCGCGGCAGGGTGCGCCTGGCGTCGGCCGATCCGACGATCGCCCCGCGGATCGAACTGAACACCTTCAGCCACCCGGACGATCTGAAGGCGGCGATCGCCTGCGTGGAGCTCTGCCGCGACCTGGGCAACACTCAGGCCTTCGCGCCGCTGGTCACCCGCGAGGCCATGCCGGGTCCGCTGAACAAGGCGGACATGGAGCAGTATGTGCGGGACGCCGCGGTGACCTACTGGCACCAGACTTGCTCGGCCAAGATGGGGCGTGACGCGATGTCGGTGGTCGACGCCAGCCTGCGCGTCTACGGCGTCGAAGGGCTGCGCATCGCCGATGGTTCGATCATGCCCAAGGTCGCCACGGGCAACACCATGGCTCCGTGCGTGATCATCGGGGAAAAGGCCTCCCGGTACATCCGTGCGACCCACGGCCTCTGAGGCGAGATGAGACGACGCGGCCGCGCCATGAGGCGGCGGCCGCGTCGAAGACTTTGGAGGTGAAAGCCGGCATGCTCTTTGGCGCAATCCGGTGATCGAAAAGAGGGATCGCGCATGGCGAAAGTCTCGTTGAATTCACGTTCCTGGTCGGGCGCTCTCCTGGTCGGGGGACTGCTCTGGTTGGCGTGGCCCGGAAATGGGCTGGCCCAAGGGGGCGCGCCGTTCGCGACCGTCGTCGGCGACCAGACCGCCGCGGCCCTGCGCGCGCGGATCGGCCCGCCGCATGAGGAGACCCTCAAGGCCTATGTCGAGGCGGGCGCAAAGGAAACCAAGGCCCATGTCCTCACCGATCGGGAGTGGAGGCTGGTCGAAAACGCCATCGCCGATCTTCCCGCGCAGTACCGACAGGTCCTGGAGCGCCGACTTGGGCGGCTCAGTTTCATCGACGCGCCGTCCAGCATGGGAACCGCGCTGACGCGGGCCTTCGACGGCCCGAACGGCGAGCCGATGTCCGACATCACCATACGCTCGGAGGTGCTCGACAAATCGCTGTCGGACTTCCTGACCCAGAAGGAGGCGATGCTCTTTTCCGAGGACGGATCGGGCTACAGCGTGCGGGTGTCGGCCGGCAAGATGTCCGCCCTAACCTACATTCTGCTGCATGAGACGGCGCACGTGATGGACCGCGCGCTCGAAATCACCCTGAAAAACCCTCCGTTCAGGACAGTCTGGACGGACTATCGCAGCTTGGCGCGGCCCTATGCGGCCGATCCGATCAGCCATACGACCTATCGACGCGAACCCAAGCTTCCCGCGTCGCGAGCGCCCGCGCTCTATCGAGCGTTGGGCCAGGCGCCGTTCGTGTCGCTTTATTCCACCGCGTCAGCGGGCGAGGATTTCGCCGAACTCTTGGCTTGGCGCGAGCTCTCCAACCGTTTCGAGACGCCGTTGAAGATCCAGGTTCTAGACGGGCGCGGCATCGAGGTCGTTTCGGTCGAGCCGCTAAAGTCTCCCGCCGTTCGGTCGCGTCTCGCGGCGGCGCAAGCTGCTTTGGCCAAAGCCAGTGCGGCGGCGCCGAACGAGACCTGAAAGCCGTGCGCCTCTAGGTCCCGCGGCTTTGGCGGTCATGGGCCCTGTCGCTAGCAGGATAGCCGCCGCCGTTTCCAGCCGCGTTCACGGCCGCAGCCGCCGACGCGCTTGGCGCGCCGGCGGCCGGACCCTCGGGCGTCTGTGGTCGGTCTGGTCTTACTTCGCCTTAGCCGCGGCGGTCTTGGCGGCCTTGTCGATCACGTTGGCGACCGCTTCGGGACGGCTGAGGAAGACGACGTGGCTGCCCTTGATCTCGACGGTCTCGGCGCCGATGCGGTTGGCGGTCTTGCGCAGCAGCTTCGGATCGATGGCGCCGTCTTCGGTCGCCACGACGAACCAGCTGGGCTTGGCGCGCCAGGCGGCGCGCGTGACCTTTTCGCCGAAGGCCGACATGGCGATCGGCACCTGCGAGTCGCGCATGAAGGCGGCGTCGGCGTCGTTGATGTCGGCGGCGAAACCGGCCTTGAACTCGGCGAGATTGATGAAGCCGAAGCCGTCAGACTGCGGCTCGATCACGAAGCCGGGAGGCGCGGGAATGGCGGCGAGCTGGTCGCCGGTCGACTCACCGGCGTCGGGCGCGAACGCGGCGACATAGACCAGGCCCGCGACCTTGGGATCGTTGCCGGCCTCGGTGATCACCGTGCCGCCGTACGAGTGGCCGACCAGGATCGTGGGGCCGTCCTGACGCGCCAGCACGCGACGCGTGGCGGCGACGTCGTCGGCCAGGGAGGTCAGCGGGTTCTGGACGATGCTGACCTTGTAGCCCTTGGCGGTCAGGCGGTCATAGACGCCCCTCCAGCCCGAGCCGTCGGCGAAGGCGCCATGCACGAGCACGATGTTGCGAACCGGTTCCGGCGGCTTGGCCTGAGCAGCACCGGAAAGAGCGGCAAACGCGGCGATGGTCGATAGTCTTGCAGCGCGTCTGATCATAGCGACCTCCCGTGGAAACTGAAATCAGGGATGGATGGACGAAAACACGATCTCGGCGAAACCGGCCTTGGTGCTTTCGCGCCGCCAGTCGCGCTGCAGTTCGCACGCAAGCTGAATCCAACTGATGGGCTGCGCGCCGGCCTGCAC
>NZ_JBAPVS010000112.1:0-6414 GCF_049283275.1 Caulobacter sp.
GCCCATCCCTGTCGCGGCGGCGCCCGACGCCGCCCTTGCGGCCCGGCTCGACAAGGTGATCGACGCCGCCGTCGCCGAGCAACGGCTGGTCGGGACGGTGGTGCTGGTCGCCCGCGACGGCAAGATCGTCTACCACCGCGCCGCCGGCCTGGCCGACCGCGAAGCCGGCCGCCCGATGCGCGAGGCCGCGGTCTTTCGTTTCTCTTCGGTGACCAAGCCGTTCGTCACCGCCGCCGTCATGAAGCTGGTCGAGGACGGCACGCTGCGGCTCGACGATCCGGTGACCAAGTGGCTGCCCGACTTCAGACCCAAGCTGGCCGACGGGACCACGCCGGTCATCACGATCCGCCAGCTGTTGAACCACACCAGCGGCCTGACCTACGGCCTGGCCGAGCAAGCCTCGCACCCCTACCACGCCCTGGGCGTCTCGGATGGCATCGACAATTCGGGCATCACCCTGGACGAGAACATGCGCCGCCTGGGCAAGGCTTCCCTCGCCTTTCCGCCGGGCTCGACCTGGCGCTATTCGCTGGCCATCGACGTGCTGGGCTCGGTGCTTGAGAAGGCGACGGGCAAGTCCCTGCCTCAGGTCGTGGCCGAGACCGTCACCGGGCCGCTGAGCCTTACCGACACCGGCTTCGTCGCTCGCGATCCGACCCGACTGACCGCCGCCTACTACAACGCCCAGCCCGCGCCCAAGCGCATGACCGACAATCTGGACGTCGCGCTGGGCGCCACCGCCGTGCGCTTCGCCCCCAGCCGCGCCACGGACAAGACCGCCTTCCCCTCCGGCGGCGCGGGCATGGTCGGTACGGCCGGCGACGTGCTGACCCTGCTGGAGACCGTGCGGACGGGCGGCGCGCCGATCCTGAAGGCCGCGACGGTGGCGCAGATGACGAAGGACCAGGTCGGCGCCCAGGCGGCGACCCAGGGTCCCGGCTGGGGCTTCGGCTATGGCTGGGCGGTGCTGGACGATCCCGCCGTCGCCAAGACCCCGCAGGGCGCGGGCACGTTGGCCTGGGGCGGCGTCTATGGCCACAACTGGTTCGTGGATCCCAAGAGCCGCCTGACGGTGGTGATCATGACCAACACCGCCTTCGAGGGCATGAACGGCCCCTTCACGACCCAGGTGCGCGACGCCGTCTACGGGCGGTGACGCCGCCGCTGAGCGAACCGCGTTCGGCCTCGGCCCATTTTGACCGCATCAGCGTCCCGCCGACGCCCCAAAGTCGCGTCAGCCTAACGGAACGTCGGGGGACGTTTCGACAGATGGGAAACCGCATGCGTTCATTTCTGACCCTCGGCGCCGCCACGATCGCGCTCGCCATCGCCGCCCCCGCCCTGGCCCAGACCACCGCCCCGGCGGCCCCTGCTCAAGATCCTGCCGCCAGCACGGCGACCACAACGGCGCCGGCTGGCGCCGCAGCCGCCGCTGGCACCACCGCTTCGACGACGACCGCCGCCGCACCCGTGGCGGCCGGCCAGCCGGTCAAGGACAACTCCGGCGCGGTGATCGGCTCGGTCGCCGAGGTAAAGCCCGACGCCACCGGCAAGTCGATGGCCACCATCAAGATGGGCGACAAGACCTTCGCCGTGGCCGTCGCCAACCTCGCCGTCCAGGACGGCGCCACCCTGATCAACGCCAGCAAGACCGAGATCGAGGGCATGCTGGGCGGCGCGAAGAAGTAGCCGAGGACCTAGCGCCGTCCTCTCCTAGGGTGAGGACGGCGCCACTTCAGCCAATCCGCTAAGGCAGGCGGCGCGTTCGAAAGACGCCCCGCTGCGCCCGACCAACACCAGATAGGTCTCGTCCTTGTCGGGCTTGTAGCCGACGATCTGGCCGTCATCGATCCACGTCATGAACCAGCGCCCCTTAGCGGGCTTGGGCGCTTTTCCCTTTACGACGAGGGTCGGGCGAACGCGAAAACTGCCATTGACGGTGACGATCATTGCGCCGCCTCCACCCGTCGTTCGGCCACTCCGGACGCTTGAGACACGGCCTAACCAGGCCGCTTCCGCATGATCGACCAGGCGCGAGGCGTCGGTGAGCCGACCGCCGTTGCAGTCGGACGTGAATTCCACCGCCGTCGCGTGTGTCGCGACGAGCGTCGCTGTCATCGCCAGCGCCGCCGTCCATCCTGCCTTGCGTACCAAAATCGCTCCCCGCGACCGGACTTCACCCGAAGAAGGTGAACCCAAACCGCGAGGACCACAATCTGCGACCTAACCCACCGCCTCGAGCCGCGCCAAGGCCGCTTCCAGCTTGGCCTTGGCGGCTTCAGCCTCGGCCAGGCGTTCGCGGTTCTCGGTGACCGCCTCCTCCTTGGCGCGGGCCAGGAAGTCGGGGTTGTTCAGCTTCTTGGCGGCCTTGTCGATATCGACGGCGTGGCCGGCGATCTCCTTGGCCAGGCGCGCCTTCTCGGCCGACAGATCGATGAACTCGGCGATGGCCAGGGCGCCGGTCGCCTCGCCCAGCACAAACGGCACCGCGCCGGTCGGGGCCGCGTCGGCCTCGCGGGCGCTGTCCAGGCGGGCCAGGGTCAGCAGCAGGTCGCGGTGACGGGCCAGACGGGCCTTGGTCTCGGCGTTGGCGCCGATCACCGACAGCGGCGGCTTGGCGCCCGGCGGCACGTTCATCTCGGCGCGGACCGAGCGGATCTCGCCCACCGTCTCGACCAGCCAGCCGATCTCGGCTTCGGCGTCCGCGTCGATCCAGCTCTCGGGCAGCTCAGGCCACCTCTCGACGATCAGCATGCCCTTACGCGGGGCGCCGAACTCGGCGGTCTTGTCCCACAGCTCCTCGGTGATGAACGGCATGACCGGGTGCAGCAGCTTGAGGATCACGTCCAGCGCCCAGGCGGCGGTGGCGCGGGTCTCGGCCTTGGCCTCGGCGTCGTCACCGTTGAGGATCGGCTTGGCCAGCTCCAGGTACCAGTCGCAGAACACGTTCCAGATGAAGCGATAGAGCGCGGTGGCGGCGGCGTCGAACGACGGCGCCTCCAGGGCCCGCGTCACCTCGGCGGCGGTCTTGACCGTCTCGCCGCGGATCCACTTGTTGATCGGCTGCTTGACCGAGGCGGGATCGAAACCCTCGACGCGGACGCACTCGTTCATCTGGGCGAAGCGCGAAGCGTTCCACAACTTCGTGCCGAAATTTCGATAACCTTCAATACGTTGCTTTGACAACTTGATGTCGCGAGCCTGGCCCGACATCGCCGTCATGGTGAAGCGCACCGCGTCGCAGCCCAGTTCGTCGATCAGGACCAGCGGGTCCATCACATTGCCCTTGGATTTGCTCATCTTGGCGCCCTTCTCGTCACGGACGAGGGCGTTGATGAACACCTGCTTGAACGGGACTTCGCCCATGAAATGGATGCCCATCATCATCATCCGGGCGACCCAGAAGAAGATGATGTCGAAGCCGGTGACCAGGGTGCTGGTCGGATAGAAGCGCGCCAGGTCCTCGGTCTTCTCAGGCCAGCCCAGGGTCGAGAACGGCCACAGGGCCGAGCTGAACCAGGTGTCCAGGACGTCCTCGTCGCGCTTCAGGATCGGGGCTTCGTCGCCATAGTGCAGCATGGCCGCGGCCAGGGCCTCTTCCTCGGTCTCCTCGACGAAGATGTGACCGTCCGGACCGAACCAGGCCGGGATGCGGTGACCCCACCACAGCTGGCGCGAGACGCACCAGGGCTCGATGTTGCGCAGCCACTCGAAATAGGTCTTTTCCCAATGCTTGGGTTCGAAGACCGTCGCCCCCTCCTCCACCGCCTTCAGGGCGGGCTGGGCCAGGGTCTTGGCGTCGACGTACCACTGATCGGTCAGGTAGGGCTCGATGACCACGCCCGAACGGTCGCCGTGCGGGACCATGTGGCGGGTCTTCTCGATCTCGCGCAGCCAACCGTCTTCCTCGGCCTTGGCGATGACCGCCTTGCGGGCGACGAAGCGATCGAGGCCCTGATATTCGGCCGGAACCTCGTCGTTCAGGCGGGCGTCGGGCGTCAGGATGTTGATCGACGGCAGGCCGTGGCGCTTGCCGACCTGGAAGTCGTTGAAGTCATGCGCCGGCGTGATCTTGACCGCCCCCGAACCCTTGGTCGGGTCGGCGTAGTCGTCGGCGACGATCGGGATGCGGCGGCCGACGATCGGCAGGACCACGTCCTTGCCGACCAGGTCCTTGTAGCGTTCGTCCGACGGATGGACGGCCACGGCGGTGTCGCCCAGCATCGTCTCGGGACGGGTGGTGGCCACCACGATGAAATCGCGGGTCTCGAACGCGGTCGCCTTGCCCTCGTCGTCGAAGGCGACCGGATATTGGAAGGTCACGCCGTCGGCCAACGGATAGGCGAAGTGCCAGTAGTGGCCGTCGACCTCCTTCTGCTCGACCTCGAGATCGGAGATGGCGGTCTGGAACTGCGGGTCCCAGTTGACCAAGCGCTTGTCGCGATACAGCAGCTTCTGCTTGTAGAGCTGGACGAAAACCTTGCGGACGGCGGCCGACAGGCCCTCGTCCAGGGTGAAGCGCTCACGCGACCAGTCACAGCTGGCGCCCAGGCGGCGCAACTGGTTGGTGATCGCCCCGCCGCTCTCGGCCTTCCATTCCCAGACCTTCTCCACGAAGGCCTCGCGGCCCATGTCGCGGCGGCCGATGTTGCCGGCGGCGGCCAGTTGGCGCTCGACGACCATCTGGGTGGCGATGCCGGCGTGGTCGGTGCCGGGCAGCCACAAGGCCGCCTTGCCGCGCATGCGGTGGAAGCGCGTCAGCACGTCCTGCAGCGTGTTGTTCAACGCGTGGCCGATGTGCAGGCTGCCCGTGACGTTCGGCGGCGGGATGACGATCGTGAACGCTTCGGCGTTCGGGTCATCGCTCGGCTTGAAGGCCCCGGAGGCCTCCCAAGCGGCGTACAGGCGGGGCTCGACGGATTTGGGATCGAAGGTCTTTTCAAGCATGGCGCGGTGGGTATGCCATCTGCGGCCGCTCGGCGAAACCGTGGGCCTTGGTTCAATGGGGATTTTGAGACGGAAAAAGGCGGTCACCGGAGCGACCGCCTTCGAATTTCCGGTTCGTCATCGCCCGCCGAGGCGGGGATGACGGCAGATTATCCGCGACCGCGGGCGATGCGGTGGACTTCTTCCTCGACCTTGGTCTCGACGATGCGCGGCAGGTTCTGGTCCAGCCATTCCTTGAGCAGCGGGCGCAGCAGTTCGCGCACGACGTCTTCCAGGGTGCGGCCGTCCTTGGGCAGCAACAGGGCCGAGCTCAGGCTGCCAAAGGCCGTGGCGGCCAGGCTGGCGGCTTGGTCGCCCACCAGGTTGTCGGCGACGTCGTCGCGCGAGAAGCCCTGGATCGTTTCCGGTTCAGACGCGGGAGCGGCAGGCGTAGCGGGTTCCGACGCGGGCTCCGACGGATAGACGTCGATGTCGCCCAGGGTCTCGACCGGCGCGGGCGTTTCGATGGGATCGGTCAGCTCCAGCACATCGTCCTCGGCCGGGGCCTCCTCGGCGACCGGCGCGGGCTCCGATTCCGGTTCCGATTCAGCTTCCGGTTCGGGCGCCGCGGCCGCCTCTTCCGCCGGCGCGTCATCTTCGGAGATGATGCGGCGGATGGAGGCGAGGATCTCCTCCATCGTCGGTTCTTGGGAGCTCTGATCGGACATGTGCGGGCCGTCTCGAAGGGATACGAATCCTGGGGCGCCCTAACGGGCGCCTACCGCGATGGTGCAGACTTGCGCGCCTTAAGCAAGCTCAAGGATTGGGGGCGCGCCATTTCGTCCTATTTGGCGGCCGGCGGGGGTGCGCCCTTGACCGCCGTCGAGGGGCCCAGGACCTTGTCGACCCCTTGGACGAGCGGCTCCCACGGCACCCAGCCGAGGGCGTGATTGACCTTGTCGTACGACTTGACCGGATCGTAGCGCTCGACGTCCGGGGCCAGGTTGGCGACGTTCAGCACGCCCATGGCCTGCAGAACGCTGGCGCTGGCCACGTATTCGTCGCGACGGGCGACGACCAGGGCGACCTCGGCGTTGGCCAGCTCCAGCTGGGCGTTCAGCACGTCCAGGGTGGTGCGCAGGCCGACCTGCTGCTCCTGACGCACCCCTTCGAAGGCGATGCGGGTGGCCCGAACCTGCTCCTCGTTCGACACCAGGTTGGCGCGCGAGGCCAGCAGGTTGTTCCAGGCGGTGGAGATCTGTTGCAGGGCGCTGCGCTGGGCGCCTTCGACGGCGATGCGGGCTGCGTTCTCGCGCTCCTTGGCCGCGCGGACCTGCGAGGTGTTCAGACCGCCGGTGAACAGCGGCATCGAGGCGGTGATGGAGGCGGTGTAGCCGCGGTTGTAGTCGCCGAAGTCGGCGCCCGACCCGTTGCTGCGCGCGGCGTCGTAGTCGAGCCCCGCGCGGGCCCCGACGGTCGGGCGGTAGG
>NZ_JBAPVS010000113.1:0-7509 GCF_049283275.1 Caulobacter sp.
CCGCAAGGCGACCGAAGAAGCCAAGAAGACCATGGTCCGCGTTCCCCTGCGGGAATCGCGCACCCTGCACCACGACGGCTACGGCCGTTGGGGCGCCGGCAAGGTCATGATGCGCGCCGCCCCTCCCGGGACCGGCGTCATCGCCGGCGGTCCGATGCGCGCCGTGCTCGAAACCCTCGGCGTCGCTGACGTCGTGGCCAAGAGCACCGGCTCCTCGAACCCCTACAACATGGTTCGCGCCACCTTCGAAGCCTTGAAGGTTCAATCGTCGCCCCGCCAGATCGCCGCTAAGCGCGGCAAGAAGGTTGGCGACATTCTCGGCCGCCGCGCCGACGGAGCCTCGGCTCCGGACGCCATCGAGGGCTAAGACATGGCTACCGCTAAGCAAACCAAGACCGTGAAGGTGCGCCAGACCGGCAGCCCGATCCGTCGCAACGCCATCCAGCGCGCCACGCTCACTGGCCTGGGTCTCAACAAGCTGGGTCGCGAGTCCGAGCTGGAAGACACCCCTTCGGTGCGCGGCATGATCCGCAAGGTCCAGCACCTGCTGGAAATCGTCGAGTAGTTCTGCTACGAGACGTCGAAATCGCCACCCCGGTGAAAGCCGGGGTGGTTTTCGTTTGATCGCCCGACCTCTCGTCGGGTTTCAGGCGAAGCCAAGAAGTCTACCGTTTTCAAAGCCGAGTCCGGCCACTGGCCGGGCGTAGATCTCCAAGGAGAGGCACATATGACCAAGCTTAATGAACTGGCTCCGGCTCCCGGCTCGACCAAGGGCCGCATGCGCATCGGCCGCGGCCCGGGTTCGGGCAAGGGCAAGACCGGTGGTCGCGGCGTGAAGGGCCAGAAGGCGCGCTCGGGCGTCGCCATCGCCGGCTTCGAAGGCGGCCAGATGCCGCTGCACATGCGTATGCCTAAGCGCGGCTTCAACAACCCCTTCCGCCTGGAGTTCGCTGAAGTGAACCTGTGGCGCCTGGAGCAGGCCGTGGCCGCGGGCAAGTTCAAGGCCGGCGCGAAGCTCGGCGCCGCCGAACTGATCGCCGCAGGCGTGATCCGTCGCGAACTGGACGGCGTGAAGCTGCTCGGCAAGGGCGAAATCAAGTCCAAGCTGAACCTGACCGTCTATTCGGCGACCGAAGCGGCCATCAAGGCCGTTGAAGCCGCCGGCGGTTCGGTGACTGTGACCAAGAAGGTCAAGGTTCAAGCCGAAGCCTAAGACGACAACGTCATCCCGCGCGACGCTTGCCGTCGCCGGGATCGCGGAGAGGGCAGGGGACACCCCGCTCGGGCCGCAGTTTCCCATCGGGATGACAGAATAACGAGGCTCGCCGTGACATCGCGGCGAGCCTCACCTATGTACGGCTCCGTACTCGGGCCTTGTCCGGCCCCGGCGATTCACCGCCACCCGGACCTGAGCTCGGATTAATGCTTGGAGCGCGACCTGACCGCGGATGCGGCGCGCGCTCTCGACGTGGGGATTTGAATGGCCTCGGCCGCCGAACAACTCGCAGCCAATATGAACTTCGGGTCCTTCCAGAAGGCCACCGAACTTCACAAGCGCATCTGGTTCACGCTCATCGCCCTGATCGTCTATCGGCTCGGCACCTATGTGCCGATCCCGGGGATCAATCCGGAAGCCTTCGCCGCCGCCTTCCAGCAGCAGTCGAAGGGCATCCTGGGCATGTTCAACATGTTCTCGGGCGGCGCCGTGCAGCGCATGGCCGTCTTCTCGCTGAACGTGATGCCCTACATCAGCGCCTCGATCATCGTGCAGCTGATGGGCTCGGTGTATCCGCCGTGGGAAAAGCTGAAGAAGGAAGGCGGCGAAGCCGGCCGCAAGACCCTCAACCAGTACACCCGCTACCTGGCGGTCGTGCTGGCCCTGGTGCAGTCGTTCTCGATCGCCGTGGGCCTGCAGAGCCAGCCGGGCATGGTGGTCGGCGGCATCGCCCCGGTGTTCTTCATCGCCTCCACGGTCGTGGCCCTGACCGGCGGCACCTTGTTCCTGATGTGGCTGGGCGAGCAGATCACCAGCCGGGGCGTCGGCAACGGCGTGTCCCTGATCATCTTCGCGGGCATCGTGGCGGCCCTGCCGCTGGGCGTGGTGCAGATGTTCACCCAGGTGCAGACCGGGGCGATGTCAGGCTTCTCCCTGTTCGCCGTGGCCGTGCTGGCCGTGGCGGTGATCTTCGCCATCGTCTTCATCGAGCGCTCGCAGCGCCGCCTGCTGGTCCACTATCCCAAGCGCCAGCAGGGCAATCGGATGATCGGCGGCGACACCTCGTTCATCCCGCTGAAGCTGAACACCGCCGGCGTCATCCCGCCGATCTTCGCCTCCAGCCTGCTGCTGCTGCCGACGACCGCCATGGGCTTCCTGGCCACGGCCAACCTGCCCAGCTGGCTGTCATGGCTGCCGACCGTGGTCGGCGCCCTGCAACACGGCCAGCCGCTGTTCATGGTGCTGTACGCGGCCCTGATCATCTTCTTCTCGTTCTTCTACACCTCGGTCGTGTTCAATCCCGACGAGACGGCCGAGAACCTGCGCAAGTACGGCGGCTTCATGCCGGGCATCCGCCCGGGCAAGCGGACGGCGGAATATCTGGACTACGTCCTGACCCGCCTGACGGTGATCGGCGCGGCCTACATCACCGCGGTCTGCATCCTGCCGGAACTGCTGATGAGCAGCATGGGCCCGACCAAGTTCGCCCTGGGCGGCACTTCGATCCTGATCGTCGTGACCGTGACCATGGACACGGTCGCTCAAATCCAGTCCCACCTGCTGGCCCACCAGTATGAAGGTCTGATCAAGAAGTCGAAGCTGCGCGGCGGCAAGGGGCGCTAGCCCTCATCCCTAAAAGGGGAAGCGGACGCGACGTAAGGCAAGATAGCGGAAGCCGGTTTGTCACAAACCGGCTTCCGTTTTCAGCGAACCCACTCTAGGTCTGGGCGGACGCGGGCGGCAGATCCGTGGAAATGCAGGAAACGCATTGATGAACTTGATCCTGTTCGGGCCGCCGGCGGCGGGCAAGGGCACTCAGGCCAAGCGCCTGGTCGAGCAGCGTGGCATGGTCCAGCTGTCGACCGGCGACATGCTGCGCGCCGCCATCGCCTCGGGCTCCGAGCTCGGCCAGAAGGTCAAGGGCGTTCTGGACCGGGGCGACCTGGTCACCGACGAGATCGTCATCGCCCTGATCGAGGAGCGGCTGCCCGAGGCGGAAGCCGCCGGCGGCGCCATCTTTGACGGTTTCCCGCGCACGGTGCCCCAGGCCCAGGCCTTGGACGCCATGCTGGCCAAGCGGGGTCAGAAGATCGACTCCGTTCTGCGACTCAAGGTAGACGAGCCGGCTCTCATCGAGCGGATCTCCAAGCGATTCGCCGAACAGGGCCGACCTGACGACAATCCGGAAGTGTTCGTGACGCGGTTGGCGGCTTACAACGCCCAGACCGCGCCGCTGCTCCCTTACTACCGCGAGCAAGGCAAGCTCACGGAACTGGACGGCATGGCCTCGGTGGACACCGTGGCCGCGTCGATAGACGCCGCGCTTTCTGTCGTGGCCTGAGAACTTCGTTGGAATCCGTTCATTCGAGCGGATTCCGCCATTGACGGATGCGCAACTATCCCTATAACGGGGCGCTTCCGCGAAAGGGCGCGATCTGTGCGCGCCGGACTGGGTCGAAAGACCGGGCCGGGCGCGCCGTTCGCGTCTTTAGTGCGTGACTAGGAGAACATTAGACGTGGCCCGTATTGCAGGCGTCAACATCCCGACGAACAAGCGCGTTTTGATCGCGCTTCAGTACATTCATGGCATTGGCCAGAAGTCCGCTCGTGACATCGTCACGAAGGTGGGCATCGACGACGCTCGCCGGGTCAACCAGCTGACCGACGCCGAAGTGCTTTCGATCCGCGAAACGATCGACAAGGACTTCACCGTCGAAGGCGACCTGCGCCGCGAAAATTCGATGAACATCAAGCGCCTGATGGACCTGGCCTGCTACCGCGGCCTGCGTCACCGCAAGGGCCTGCCGGTCCGCGGTCAGCGCACCCACACCAATGCTCGCACCCGCAAGGGTCCGGCCAAGCCGATCGCCGGCAAGAAGAAGTAAGGCAGCCTGAACGATGGCCAAGGAACCGGCACGCGTTAAAAAGCGCGAACGCAAGAACATCACCTCGGGCGTGGCGCACGTGAACGCCTCGTTCAACAACACCATGATCACCATCACCGACGCTCAGGGGAACACCATCTCCTGGTCGAGCGCCGGCGCGATGGGCTTCAAGGGCTCGCGCAAGTCGACCCCGTACGCCGCTCAGATGGCTGCGGAAGACGCGGGCAAGAAGGCCGCCGAGCACGGTGTGAAGACCCTCGAGGTCAACGTGTCGGGTCCGGGTTCGGGCCGTGAGTCGGCTCTGCGCGCCCTTCAGGCCGCGGGCATGACCATCACGACCATCCGCGACGTGACGCCGATCCCGCACAACGGCTGCCGTCCGCCCAAGCGTCGTCGCGTCTAGTACTTTTACTACCCAATTCTCCATCGCCGGCTGCGAGATTCGCGGCCGGCGAGCCGCGTTCAAGGGATCGACCACGTGATCGAAAGAAACTGGAACGAGCTGATCCGTCCTGAGAAGCCGCAAATCGAGACTGGCGCCGACGCGACCCGCAAGGCTCGCATCGTGGCTGAGCCGCTCGAACGCGGCTTCGGTGTGACGCTCGGCAACGCTCTCCGCCGCGTCCTGCTCTCCTCGCTTCAGGGCGCCGCCGTCACCGCCATCCAAATCGATGGCGTGGTGCACGAATTCTCCTCGCTCGAGGGCGTCCGCGAAGACGTCGTCGACATCGTTCTGAACATCAAGCAACTGGCCGTGCGCATGCACGCCGAAGGCCCCAAGCGCATGACTCTGCGCGCCACGGGCCCCGGCCCGGTGACCGCTGGTCAGATCGAAACCCCGGCCGACATCGAGATCCTGAACCCCGACCACGTGCTCTGCACGCTGGACGACGGCGCTTCGGTGCGCATGGAGTTCACGGTCAACACCGGCAAGGGCTACGTCCCCGCCGACAAGAACCGTCCGGAAGACGCGCCGATCGGCCTGATCGCCGTCGACGCCCTGTACTCGCCGGTCAAGCGCGTCGCCTATCGCGTCGAGCCGACCCGTCAAGGCCAGTCGCTGGACTATGACAAGCTGATCCTGGAAGTGGAAACCAACGGCGCGGTTACGCCGGTGGACGCGGTGGCCTACGCCGCCCGCATCCTGCAAGACCAGCTGCAGATCTTCATCACCTTCGAAGAGCCCAAGGCCAAGACGGCCGACGAAGCCAAGCCGGAACTGCCGTTCAACCCGGCCCTGCTGAAGAAGGTCGATGAGCTGGAACTGTCGGTCCGCTCGGCTAACTGCCTGAAGAACGACAACATCGTCTACATCGGCGACCTGATCCAGAAGACCGAAGCCGAAATGCTCCGCACGCCGAACTTCGGCCGCAAGTCCTTGAACGAAATCAAGGAAGTGCTGGCCGGCATGGGCCTGCACCTGGGCATGGACGTTCCGAACTGGCCGCCGGAAAACATCGAAGACCTGGCCAAGAAGTTCGAAGACCAGATCTAAGAAGAGTATATCGAGTACCGCGCTTAATCCGGGCCGCTCTTTTCGAGAGCGGCCTGGGCCTTTTGAAGCCGCAACAGCGGTGGAGGGCCCCGGCGCTTCGTTCTGAACCCGGCAGGGACGCCGCTGGGATTGGTGACAATCAGCGCTTTTTCTTCGCGCTACAGCGGGCCGAGGCCCAGGAGAGACCACAATGCGTCACGGTAAAGCTCACCGTAAACTGGGCCGTACGTCCGCTCACCGCACCGCCATGTTCGCCAACATGTCGGCCTCGCTGATCAAGCACGAGCAGATCGTCACCACCCTTCCCAAGGCCAAGGAACTGCGTCCCTTCGTCGAAAAGCTGGTCACCCTGGCCAAGCGCGGCGACCTGCACGCGCGTCGTCAGGCCATCAGCACCGTCCGCGACGTCGAGCAAGTCGGCAAGCTGTTCGCCACCATCGGTCCCCGCTACAAGGACCGCCAGGGCGGCTACATCCGCGTCCTGAAGGCCGGCTTCCGCTACGGCGACAACGCGCCGCTGGCCGTCATCGAGTTCGTCGACCGCGACGTCTCGGCCAAGGGCAAGGACTCCGGTCCGGTCTACTCGGCCGACTCGGAAGACTAAGAATTTTCAGCTTTGGCTGACGGAAGAGGCCCCGGAGCGATCCGGGGCCTTTTTTGCGCTTGGGTCCCTGCGACAGGCCGCAACAAGCCCCACTCCGCCCAAGTAGAGGTTTTGTTCACCTCGTCGCCCCATCCTCCGCGCTTGAGGATTCGGGGGAGAATGGAGATGAAGATCTCCGGCGTCATGCGCGCCTTTGGCGGCGCGCTCGCGGCAGGCGTGATCCTGGCGGGCGGATTGGCTCTGTTCGCGATCGAGGGCCTGCGCGTCGGCGGTCCGCTGTTCCGCCAGATCGTCGACAACAAGGATATCGTCGCCGACATCCTGCCGCCGCCGCTCTACGTGGTCGAGGCCGACCTGGTGGCCACAAAGCTGGTCGCCCATCCCGAGACCGTGGACGCCGCCGCCGACAAGCTGGCCGCGCTGCGCAAGGACTACGACACTCGCAACGCCTACTGGAAGACCGCGCCGATCGACCCGGCCATGCGGACGATGCTGGTCGACGAGTCGTCCGCGCCGGCCATGGCGTTCTGGCGCGAGATCGACCAGGAAATCCTGCCCGCCGTCCGGTCGGGCGACCTGGACCGCGCGCGCCAGGGCCTGGCCCGAGCCGACGCCGCCTACGAGGTCCATCGCGCCGTGATCGACAAGGTCGTGGTCATGGCCAATCGCGACGCCGCCGCGGTCGAGACGCGGGCCGCCGGTCAGACCAGGCTGGCTTTCGCCTTGCTGGCCGGGGCCGGGGTCCTGCTGCTGTTGGTGGTGGGCGGCGGGATCGCCCTGATGAGCCGTCGCATCGTCAAGCCGATCCAGGCCATGACCGGCTTCATGGGGCGGCTGGCGGCCGGCGACTACGACCGGGCCGTGCCCTTCGCCGGCCGTGGCGACGAGATCGGCGAGATGGCCAATTCCGTGGCTGTGTTCCGGGAGGCGATCGTCGCGCGGCAGGCGGCCGAGGATCGGATCGCGGCCGAACGCGACGCGACCGAAACCGCCAAGGCCCGACACGATTCCGAACGGCAAGCCGAGGAGACCGGGCGCCTGCAGGTGGTTGAGGCCCTGGGCGCGGCGGTCGCCCGGCTCAAGGCCGGCGATCTGACGTCGCGGCTGGAGACGGCCTTCCCCAGCGCCTACGAGGGCCTTCGCGGCGACTTCAACCGGGCGATCGCCGGGCTGGAGGCGGCCATGGGCGAGGTGATCCAAGGCGCCGGCGGCCTGCGGGCAGGGGCGGGCGAGATCAGCGGCGCGATCGAGGACCTGTCGGCCCGCACGGAACGCCAGGCCGCCAGCCTGGCCGAGACCGCCTCGGCGC
>NZ_JBAPVS010000114.1:0-2758 GCF_049283275.1 Caulobacter sp.
GGCCCCGCGCTGGGCGCGCGCCGCCGCCAGGTTGGCGTTGGCGGCCTTGGCCTGGGCCTCGACCTGATCCAGGCGGGCCTGGGCGTAGACCCCATGCGAGAAGAGGTCGCGGGTTCGGGCCAGATCGGCCTGGGCGCGGGCGGCCTCGGCGGCGGCGGCGGCGACCTGGGCGTCGAACGCTCCGGTTTGCAGGGCCAGCCGATCATCCTTGATCCGACCGATCACCTGGCCCTGGCGGACGACATCGCCTTCCTTGACGCTTAAGGCCGCCAGAGTTCCTGAAATTCGCGCACGGGCCTCGGCCATGTCGCGCGTGGTGAGGGTGGCTGGAACCGGTTTCAGGTCGGCCACGGTCTGGGCGCGGATGGTCAGGCGATCCGCCGCCGGCGCTGTCTTGGCCGTCGGCGCCGCAGCCTCCTTGGACTCGCCGCAGGCGCTGAGCAGCAAGGCGGCTCCCAAGACGCTGATCAGATATGGCCGCGCCGTCATGGCGTCCCCTCCAGATGTCTCTGTTTTTGCCTGCCGACTATCGAACGGTCGGCAGGCCGGCGGCCTTCCAGGCCATGATCCCGCCGGTCAGGTGGGTGTCGATGACGAGACCGGCCTTGCGGCAGTGATCAACCGCCGTGGCCGAGCGCTTGCCCGACCCACATTGCAGCACCAGGGTCTTGCCGTCGGCGCTTGGCAGGGCCTTGGGATCGAAGCTCGAGAGCGGCACATTGACCGCGCCGGCGATGTGCTCGGCGGCGAACTCGGCCGGCTCACGCACGTCCACCAGAAGGATCTGCCGGGCGTCGAGGGCGGCCTTCACTTGATGGGCGGTCAGGTCCTTGGTCTTGGGCGATCCGAACATCAATGTGTCTCCTTGGAGGGGGCGGCGGTTTCGGGAACCGCGCAGAATAGACGGGACAGGGTCTCGACCAGGGCGCGGGCCTGACCGCTGCGGAGGTCGTAATAGATGGTCTGGCCATCGCGCCGGGCGGCCACCACGCCGTCGCGGCGCAGCAGGCCCAGATGTTGCGACGCCAGGGTCTCGCGAACCCCAAGCAGATGGGCGAGCGCGCCCACCGACTGCTCGCCGTCAATCAACGCGCAGACGATCATCAGCCGATGCGGATTGGCCAACGCCTTGAGCAGGGCGCAGGCGTCGTCCGCAGAGGCCTTGAGGGCGTGAGGCTCAAAATTCATAGTTGCGTATATGCGTGAGTTAGAATATTCAGTCAAGGGTCGATACGGTGATCCTAGGCCGGGGCGTCGGACAAAAGCTGATCCGTATCAAAAGTCGGCCGCATGGAATGAGCCACTCTGGGCTCCGCACCACGGCGTTGGAGGAGCAAGATCATGGCCAAGCCACGCATCGTCATTCTGGGCGCTGGACTGGGCGGCGCTATCGCCGCCTTCGAGATCAAGCAGGCTGTCGGCGACGCGGCCGAGGTCGAAGTGGTGTCGCAGGGCGACACCTTCCATTTCGTGCCGTCAAATCCTTGGGTCGCCGTCCATTGGCGCAAGCGCGAGGCCATCGAGGTCAAGCTGCCGCCGGTGTTCCAAAAGAGGGGCATCGCCTTTCGCCCGGTCGGCGCGGCCAAGGTCATGCCCGAGCGCAATCAACTCGAACTGACCGACGGCGTATTGCTCGACTACGACTATCTGGTGATCGCCACCGGGCCTGAGCTGGCCTTCGACGAGATCCCGGGCCTTGGTCCGCATGGCGGCTTTACCCAATCGATCTGCCACGTCGATCATGCCGAAGCCGCCGCCACGGCCTTCGACCGCTTCGTGGAAAACCCCGGTCCGATCGTCGTCGGCGCGGTGCAGGGGGCGTCGTGCTTTGGCCCAGCCTATGAGTTCGCCATGATCCTCGATACCGAGCTCAAGCGCCGCAAGATCCGCGACAAGGTGCCGATGACCTTCGTCACCTCCGAGCCCTATGTCGGCCACCTGGGCCTGGACGGTGTGGGCGACACCAAGGGCCTGCTGGAAAGCGAGATGCGCCAGCGGCATATCAAATGGATCACCAGCGCCAAGGTCGCCTCGGTCGAGGCCGGGATGATGCATGTCGAGGAGATCGCCGACGATGGCGCCGTCAAGGTGACTCACGACCTGCCGTTCTCCTACTCGATGCTGCTGCCGGCCTTCCGCGGCGTTGCGGCGGTTCACGGGATCAGCGGTTTGACCAATCCGCGCGGCTTCATCCTGGTCGACAAACACCAGCGCAATCCGACCTATCCGAACGTCATGGCCCTGGGAGTCTGCGTCGCCATCGCCCCGACCGGCAAGACGCCGGTGCCGGTGGGCGTGCCCAAGACCGGCTTCATGATCGAGAGCATGGTCACGGCCATCGCCCAGAACTTCAAGGCGATCGTCGAGGGCAAGCCCGCCACCCACGAAGCCACCTGGAACGCCATCTGCCTGGCCGATTTCGGCGACGGGGGCGTGGCCTTCGTGGCGCAGCCGCAGATCCCGCCGCGCAACGTCAACTGGTCGGCGAGTGGCGCCTGGGTGCATCTCGCGAAGGTCGGTTTTGAGAAATACTTCCTGCACAAGATCCGCATCGGCAGGAGCGAGCCGTTCTATGAGAAAGTGCTGCTCAGGCAGATCAACATGGAGAAGGTGAAGGCCGCCGCGCTGGAACCGGTCTTCCCAGTTCAGCAATGAACGAGCTGTCCACCGCCGTCTGACCGGCGGCGGTGGACCACGCCGGCGTTGAATCGCACTTGCAGCACGTCTGTTTCCAGGCCTGTTCAACGCACCGAAATGG
>NZ_JBAPVS010000115.1:0-1813 GCF_049283275.1 Caulobacter sp.
CAACAACCCGTTGGACGCCACGGCGTTGCCACCGAACGGCCCGTCCACCCCGGCCAGCGAACTGAACCGGCCGCCGGCCTCGACCACGATCGGCACCAGCGCCGCCATGTCGTACAACTGCAGTTCGGGTTCGCAGGCCAGGTCGACCGCGCCCTCGGCCAGCAGCATGTACGACCAGAAGTCGCCGTAGGCCCGGCTGCGCCATACCGTCCGGGTCAGCTGGAGGAAGGCATCGCCCCGGTCCAGGTCCTCCCAGCCGCGGAAGGACGCGTAGGACAACGAGGCGTCGGCCAGCTTCTCCACCGCCGAGACCCGCAACCGCCGGGCCGAGGACAGGCTGCGACCGGTCCAGGCCCCGGTGCCGGTGGCCGCCCACCACCGCCGTCCCAGCGCGGGGGCGGAGACCAGGCCGATCACCGGGACGCCGTCGTCCACCAGGGCGATCAGGGTGGCCCAGACCGGAACCCCCCGGACGAAGTTCTTGGTGCCGTCGATCGGGTCGACGATCCACTGCCGGGAACCGCGACCGCTGGACCCGAACTCCTCGCCGAGCACCGCGTCCCGGGGACGCGTGCGGCGCAACTGGCTGCGGATCAGTTCCTCGGCCGCCCGGTCGGCGTCGGTCACCGGGGTCAGATCGGGCTTGGTCTCCACCAGCAGGTCGACGGCGGTGAACCGGGCGATCGTCACCGCGTCCACCTGGTCGGCGATCACATGCGCCAGCCGGAGATCATCGTCATAACCCACGGGCGGACGGTATCGGTGTTTGACCCCAGCCGTCCCGATCCGAACGCATCAGATCGATATCGGACCAGCCGCCGGTGAACCGATCGGACCGAGGTGGCGTAAGCCTCCGTGAGCCGGCGCACGCCGGACGTCGGTTCGGCGCGTTCAGACCGCGCCGGCATTTGGTTGAGGGTTTAAGGTGTTCCGCATGTTCGATACCATTAACGGTCTCCCGGTACACGCCCTCGTGGTCCACGCCGCCGTCGTGTTGCTGCCGTTGATGGCGCTGGTGACGATCGCGTTCACGATCCGCCCGAAGTGGCGGCCGGGGCTGCCGTGGGCGATCCTCGGCAACCTGGTGGCGATGGGCAGTTCCTACGCCGCCGCCGAGTCGGGCGGGAAGCTTCAGGTCCGGCTGAGCGTGCAGGCCGGCCAGGAGATCGCCGCGAAGCACGGCGATCTGGGTTCGGTGCTGCCGAACTTCGGTATCGGCCTGGTGGTCGCCTCGGTGCTGGCCTATCTGCTCGTGGGCCGGTCCGGCACCGGTGGCAGCAGTCGCGGTCGGCGCACCCTTGACGATCGGGACGGCTCGGCCTACGACGCGCCGCGGGCGTCGGCACCGGCCACCCTGCTGGCCTTGGTCCTGGTGGTCGGGGCCGGGGCCGCCGCCACCTACTGGACCTACCAGGTCGGCGACAGCGGGGCCAAGGCGGTCTGGCAGGACACCATCGCCAACACCAAGGCCCCCTGACCGGTCGAAGCAGGTTCAGGCTTCGGAGGGAGCACCGGCCCGGGCCCGGATCAGCCGGCGCAGGGATTCCAGCCGGGCGGCGCCGCTGCTCCCGGCGTGTCCGTCCGCCACCCAGGCGTCCAGCCCGCACTCCGGCTCGTCATGGCTGCAGCCACGGGGGCACTCGGCGGTGCCGCCGCTCAGCTCCGGGAAGGCCCGCAGCAACCGGTCCGGCTCGACGTGAGCCAGCCCGAACGACCGGACCCCCGGGGTGTCCACCACCCAGCCGCCGTCCGGCAGTCGGAGCGCCACCGCCGAGGTGGAGGTGTGCCGGCCGCGTCCGGTGTGGTCGTTGAC
>NZ_JBAPVS010000116.1:0-45690 GCF_049283275.1 Caulobacter sp.
TCCCTGGACGGCCCTGCGCCGCCACACCCCGGCCCGCATCGCCCTGGGGCGGACGGGATCCAGCCTGCCGACCGCCGAGGTGCTGGGCTTCGCCCTGGCCCACGCCCAGGCCCGCGACGCGGTCCACGCGCCGTTCGAGGCCGAGGCGACGGCGGCGGCGATCCAGGGCCTGGGGCTGGAGACGGCGGTCGTCGACAGCGCCGCGCCGGACCGGGCGTCCTATCTGCGCCGACCGGATCTGGGTCGAACCTTGTCGGAGGCCGGACGCGCCGCCCTGGTCGCTCGCAAGCCCAGGGCCTGCGACCTGGCGATCGTCATCGCCGACGGCCTGTCCAGCACCGCGGTTCACGCCCACGCCGCGCCGCTCGTCGAGGCGCTGCTGCCGATGGCTCGAGAGGCCGGCTGGCGTCTGGGTCCGGTGGTCATCGCCCGCCAGGCCCGCGTGGCGCTGGGCGACGTTGTCGGTGAACTGCTGGGCGCGCGGCTGGTGATCCTGCTGGTCGGCGAACGGCCGGGTCTGTCGTCACCCGACAGCCTGGGGGCCTATATCACCTTCGCGCCCAAGGTCGGGCGCAGCGACGCCGAGCGCAACTGCGTTTCGAACATTCGCGCCGAAGGGCTGAGCTATGACGCCGCGGCGTTCAAACTGGCCTGGCACGCCCGCGAGGCCCTGCGGCTGGGCCTGACCGGCGTGGGGCTGAAGGACGAGAGCGACACGGCGGCCCTGTCGGCGGTCACGCCCCCGCGTATCGTTCCAGCAGGATCGCGATCGCCGACAGGCTGACGCAGGAGACGGCGGTGGTCAGGGCCACGATCCGCGCCCCGCCTCGCTCGAACACGTTATAGGCCTTGGTCTGGATGAAGACGTTGACGGCCGTCGGGGTGGCGGCCAGCAGGGTCGCGCCCAGGCGGAAGGGCAGGGGTGCGTCCACCAGGCCGGTGGCGTACCAGGCCAGGGTCGGCATGAGGATCAGCTTGCCGACGGCGGCGACCAGGATCGGCCCCCAGCGGGGCGTGGGCGACGGCTCCTCGTCGGTGGGCTCGCAGGGCACGCCGGCCGCCGGCAGGCCGGTCAAGCCCAGGGCGACGCCCAGCGCGACCAGGGCCACGGGACTGCCGGAAGCGGCGGCGGCGCCCACCGCCCGATCGATCACACCGGGCAGGGATAGTCCCAGCAGGGCCATGGCCGAGCCGGTCATGGCCGCCAGCACGATCGGATTGCGCAGGGCCTGCATCAGCGAGCGCCAGGTCGACCGGCCGCCGGCCCAGCCCAGCAGGCCCACGCCGATGGCCGCCACGACCACGAAATCCACGGCGACCGCGCCGGCTGACAGGCGCGCGGCCTCGGGGCCCAGCACGGCCGCTGCGATCGGCAGGCCCAGGAACGCGCTGTTGCCCAGACTGGCCGACAGGGATCCGCCGGCCCTTTCCTCGCGTGTCCAGCGCAGGGCGATTCCGATGGCGGCCATCAAGGCCACGACCAGCAGGGCGCAGGCGCCGTAAGCCGCCAGGCCCAGGGCCAGGGCGCGATCAGGCGCGCCGACCCTCGACAGCGAGTGCACCAGCAGGGCGGGAAAGCCGATCCAGTAGACATAGCTCGACAGCCCCGCCGACATCCTGGCGTCGAACAAGCGCAACCGAGCCAGGGTCACGCCCGCCGCGACCAGCAGGAAAAAGGGCACGACCCGCTGCGGCACGTCGAGCAAGAGAGGGGTCAAGGCGCCACCAGGAGCTGGGACGACGATAAGCGCGGCGTCCAACGGAATTGAAGCCCGACAAGGAGTCGGGGCCGAAACAAGGCAAGGCTCGATACCATCAGCGACGGCGGGCGGTCCAGCGGCGCTCGATGCGCCGGCCGGCTCAGCGCTCGTCCGCAGGCAGGCGGATATGCACCAGCCGCCAGGTGAACAGCTTGTCGCGGCGGAAGGTGAAGACCGTCGTCTTGGGCGGCTGGCCCGGGCGCTTGACCGAAATGCGCGCCCGGTTGGGATCCCAATAGGCGATGGTCGCGTGCGGGCCGGCCACGGCGGCCTTGGCCTTGTCCATCGCCGTGGCCTTGGCTAGCGGGGCCGGCGCCGCGCCCGGCGCATAGCCTCGGGTCAAGGCCGACAGGCCCGAGACCGTCAGGTAGCGGTCGACCTTGGGTTCGGGCGGGGCGATCGGTCCGATGGCCCGCCTGAAGACGCTCATGGGGTCGCGCCAGATCGAGGGCGGTTCGGCCGGAGCGGCGGCGGCCGGGGTCTCGTTCAGCTCGGCGGTCAGGCTCCTGCGCACCGCCGGGAAGTCGACCAGTTCGCCGATCGCCTGGGCGTCCTCGTATTGGGCGGCGGCCTTCAGGGCGCGAAAGGCGAACCAGGGGGCGGTGGCGAAGAGGGTGGCGAAGACGAAGATCGCCAGAACCACCAGGTCCCACAGTCGCTTCTGAACGGTCATCGCCGCTCCCGCGCGAAGAAGATCAAGGTTCGCATAGACACCCTAATCCCCGCCGCGCCGCAAGGTTTCCCGCGTGACGAGGACATGGGGCCGACCCGGGAACGCAAACGCCTCTCCCTTGCGGGAGAGGCGCTCGCTGTCTTCGAAAAGGAGAGACGGTGCTAGGCCGCCATCGCCTTCTTCAGGTTCTCGTCGATCTTGTCGAGGAAGCCTTCGGTGGTCAGCCACGACTGCTTGTCGCCGACCAGAAGGGCCAGGTCCTTGGTCATGAAGCCGCTCTCGACGGTGTCGACGCAGACCTTCTCCAGGGTGTGGGCGAAGTCGGCCAGCGCCTGGTTGTCGTCCAGCTTGGCGCGGTGCGCCAGGCCACGGGTCCAGGCGAAGATCGAGGCGATCGAGTTGGTCGAGGTGCTCTCGCCCTTCTGGTGCTGGCGATAGTGGCGGGTCACGGTGCCGTGGGCGGCCTCGGCTTCCACCGTCTTGCCGTCCGGGGTCATCAGCACCGAGGTCATCAGGCCCAGCGAGCCGAAGCCCTGCGCCACGATGTCGGACTGCACGTCGCCGTCGTAGTTCTTGCAGGCCCAGACGTAGCCGCCCGACCACTTCAGGGCCGAGGCGACCATGTCGTCGATCAGGCGGTGCTCGTAGTGGATGCCGGCGGCCTTGAACTTGTCGGCGTATTCGGCGTCGAAGATTTCCTGGAAGATGTCCTTGAAGCGGCCGTCATAGGCTTTCAGGATGGTGTTCTTCGTCGACAGATAGACCGGATAGCCGCGGCCCAGGCCGTAGGCGAACGAGGCGTGGGCGAAGTCGCGGATCGACTCGTCGAGGTTGTACATGCCCATGGCCACGCCGGCGCCGGGGGCCTGGTAGATCTCGTGCTCGATGACCGCGCCGTCCTCGCCGACGAACTTCATCGTCAGGACGCCCTTGCCCGGGAACAGGAAGTCGGTGGCCTTGTACTGGTCGCCGAACGCGTGGCGGCCGACGATGATCGGCTGGGTCCAGCCCGGCACCAGGCGCGGCACGTTCTGGCAGATGATCGGCTCGCGGAAGATCACGCCGCCCAGGATGTTGCGGATCGTGCCGTTCGGCGACTTCCACATCTTCTTCAGATTGAACTCGGTGACGCGTTGCTCATCGGGCGTGATGGTCGCGCACTTCACGGCCACGCCGTGCTTCTTGGTCGCCTCGGCCGCGTCGATGGTGACCTGATCGTTGGTGGCGTCGCGGTTCTCGATGCTGAGGTCGAAATAGTCGAGCTCCAGGTCCAGGTACGGGAAGATCAGCTTATCCTTGATGAGCTTCCAGATGATCCGGGTCATTTCATCGCCGTCCATATCGACGACAGGGTTGGCGACTTTAATCTTGGCCATTGCGGGGTCTTTCCTCTCGCGGTGGCGCGCCTGTGACTCTTTGGCGCACAGGGCCTGGGAGCGGCGCGGACGGCGTGCCTATAGACTGTTGCGGGCCGGGGGGAAAGCCGAGGTCGGCCTGAAGCCGCGGTGAAGCCGTTTTCGCAGGCTAAGTCTTTGATCCGCGTGTAAATCCTTGTTGAGGGTTCTTGGGGTACAAACGGGGCGTGAAGAAGCGTGGAGCCATAGCCGACGTCACTTCGCCTCTCGCGCGGCGGCTGCTGGCGATCGTCGCGATCCTGTCCATAGCGGTGACAGGCCTGGCCACGGTCGTGACCTTCGTCTTCGTGCAGCAGGCCGCCATTGACGCTCAGGTGCGTCATTTGGCCGAATACGCCGCCGAGCGGGTCAAGACCGAGGACCGATTGTTCTCGGACCTGGTGAAGGTGCACGAGGCGGCTTCCGATTCCCTGGCCCGTCGCCTGGCGGTGATTGATCCCGCCACCGTGGACCGCGAGTTCGACGCCCAATTCCCCAAGTTGGGAGACGGCACGCGGCGTACGTCCGACCTCCTCTATGACGGCGGGATGGTCGCCGGCGACTATACCTACGGGGTCGGCGGCTACCTCCGCGACGCCGACAAGCTGACCCAGCGACAAAAGGCGCTGTTCCTGGCCGCCGTTCAGGTCGTCTCGCACACCGGCGAGGCCGAGCTGAACCGTTACGACAATTTCTACTTCTTCACGCCCGACACCCGGCTGGTGATGTTCGCGCCGCGCCGCCCGGACCGCCTGACCTATTATCGCCACCGCGCCCCGCCGACCTTTGACGTCAGCGGCGAGGAGATGACCCTGCTGACGCAGGCGCAACAGAACCCGAAGCGGGTGATGAAGTGCACCAAGCTGCGCAAGCTGCTGTCAGATCCCAGCGGCCGGGGCCTCAACTCGGCCTGCATGACGCCGTTCGACTATGGCGGCGAGCAGTTGGGCGCCTGGGGCACCAGCCTGTCGCTCGACTCCTATCTGCTGCGGGCGGTCGAGGACGCCCTGCCGGGCGGGCGCAACATGATCGTCTCGTCGGACGGCGAGCTGATCGCCGCCCCGGGGCTGGCCAAGAACGGCGTCGTCGACGCCCAGACCCTGGTGCGGGTCCAGACCCAGGAGGGCGTCGCCGACGTCGTCCGCAAGATCCGCACGGGCGGCGGCGACGTCGGCGCCTTGCGCCATGGCGACCAGGTCATCGCCTATGGCAGGCTCAAGGAGCCCGACTGGTATTTCCTGATGAGCTTTCCGCTCGACAATCTGGTGTGGTCGGCGGTCAAGACGGCCTCATGGGTGCTGCTGTTCGGCGTGCTGGGGGTGATCGTCCAAGGGGCGCTGCTCTACCGAGTGATGCGCCACACCGTCGAGCGGCCGCTGCGGGTGCTGGCCGAAGCTCACCGGACCGGCGCCGTCGACCAAGCCGAGCCCATCGAGGACCGCGCCGACGAGATCGGCGCCCTGGCCCGCACCCTGCGCAGCCAGCGCGACCGCAATATCGAGCTGTTGCGCTCGCTGGAGGAGCGGGTCGCCGAGCGCACGGACGAGCTGGAGCGCGCCAACCAGGCCAAGTCGATGTTCCTGGCCAACATGTCCCACGAGCTCCGCACCCCGCTGAACGGCGTCATCGCCATCGGCGATCGCCTGGCCGAAGAGACCGATCCCGAGCGCCGGCGGGAGCTGGCCGCCCTGGTGACCTCGTCGGGTCGGCTGCTGGAGCATGTGCTCAGCGACATCCTTGATGTCTCCAAGATCGAGGCGGGCCAGTTCCAGCTGACCCCGGCGCCGTTCGACCTGGCCACCGTGGTCGGCGGTGTCGCCGAACTGCATCGCGCTTCGGCGCAGGCCAAGGGTCTGGACTTCAAATGGTCGATCCAGCCCGGCGTCCCGGGCAGCTATCTGGGCGACGCCGGGCGCATCAGCCAGATCCTCAACAACCTGCTGGCCAACGCCGTCAAGTTCACCTCCATCGGCGAGATCGCGTTGAGCGTCGAGCGCGCGGACAGCGGGCTCAGCTTCATCGTCAGCGACACGGGCGTCGGCTTCGACGACACCGTGCGCCGGCGCCTGTTCAAACGCTTTGTCCAGGCCGACCAGTCGATCACCCGCCAGTTCGGCGGCACGGGCCTTGGCTTGTCGATCTGCTCGGCGCTGGTCGACATGATGGGCGGTCGCATCGACGCCCGCGCCGTGCTGGGTCGCGGGGCGACCTTCCAAGTCGATCTGCCGCTGGAGCGCGTCCGCGCCGTCGAGGACGAGGTTCTGGACGACGAGGAAGAGATCTCGCTGGAAGGCCTGCGGGTGCTGGTCGCTGAGGACCACCCCACCAACCGGAAGGTGGTCGAGGTCATCCTGGGGCCGTTCGACTTGGCCCTGACCATGGTCGAGGACGGGCAGGCGGCGCTGGACGCTTTCACGCCCGGCGCGTTCGACGCGATCCTGATGGACATGCAGATGCCGGTGATGGACGGCCTGACCGCCACCCGCATGATCCGCGAACGCGAAGCCGCGGCCGGCGTCCAGCCATGCCTGCTGATCATGCTGACCGCCAACGCCATGGAAGAGCACGTCTCGGCCTCCAAGGCCGTCGGCGCCGACCTCCACCTGACCAAGCCCGTACGCCCGGCGCAGCTGCTGGAGGCCTTGGCGCGGGCGCGGATGACCCGCGGAACCACGACGTCAGCGCTGCGGGCTAAGGCTATTTCGCCGCCTTGATCACCGCACGGCCAACGTCGGCGATCGCCTCTTCCTGCTCGGCGATCGTCAAGGGCGAGCCCGACACGAAGGCGACAACCGCGAACTTGCGGCCGTCCTTGAGGGTGTAGACGCCGATGTCGTTGACCACGGGCGTGAAGCCCTGATCGGTGCGGGCAGTGGCGGGCACATGGTTCAAGCGGGCGCCTTTGGGCAGGGCGGCGCGCAGGCGACCGGTCCCGCCCCCGACCTGGCCGACGATCCGGCCGAGTAAGCCCAGCGAGTCCGGCTCGAGCAGCTCGGCCTGGTTCACGGCTTCCAGGAACCGCAGGAAACCCAAGGGGGTGGCGGTGTCCCGGGGGTCGGTCAGATAGGCGCGGATCGCGCGATGGCGCTCGGTGAGCGGGACCTTGTCGAGGGCGGTGCGATAGGCGGCCTCGCCTTTCCAGCCGGCCCTGAACGAAGCCAGACCCAAGCTGTCGGGCTGCAGCTGGCGCTGGTAGCGGTCGATGTCCAGGGCGTTGACCTTGCGGCCTTGCAACCAGGCGGTGACCGCACCGGGGCCGCCGATCCGCTTCATCAGCACGTCGGCGGCGGTGTTGTCGCCCTCGATGATCGCGCGCTCCAGCAGGTCTTGGACGGTGTAGGTCGCGGGTCCCGACCAGGCGTCGGCGATGCCGCTGGGCGGCGGGGAGAGGTCGACGTCTTCGATCAGCACGACATCGTCCAGCCGCAGACGCTTGGCTTCGACCTCGGCCATCACCGCCGCGCCCAGCGGGGCCGTGAACACCCCCTGCAGCGGGAAGCGCTTGTCGCCGTTGAACGAGATGATCTGGCCGGTGCCCAGGTCCTCGACGGCCACGCCCAGACGGCCCGGCGCGACGCGGTCGGCGATGGGCTGGAAGTTGGCCTCCATCTTCTGGCGGTCGAACAGCGGGTCGGTCTGGCCCAGCATCGGCGGCTCGCCGCAGCCGGCCAGCGCCAGGGTCAGAACAAGGGCGGCGGCATGTCGGAACATCATGACGGGGGCGGTCTCGATTAGCTTTAGCGAACGCTGGACTGTCGCTAAACGCATGAACCGCCATTGTGGGGCTTGCACCGCGCGGCGGTCCGGCGGCAAAGGGTGGCGATGACTTCGAAGTTTCCCCCGCCTTGCGTGATCCTCAACCATCCGCAGATGGCCGAAAACATCGGCGCGGTCGCCCGCGTGATGGCTAATTTCGGCCTGGCCGACCTGCGTCTGGTCAAGCCGCGCGACGGTTGGCCCCAGGAGCGCGCCTGGCCCAGCGCCTCGGGCGCCAACTGGCCGCTCGACAACGCCAAGGTGTTCGACACCCTGGCCGAAGCGATCGCCGACCTGAAGCTGGTGTTCGCCACCACAGCCCGCCCGCGTGAGACCCGCCTGCCGATCTATACCCCTCGTGAAGCCGCCGCCCACCTGGCGACCGACGTCGCCCAGGGCTTCGCCGTGGGCCTGCTGTTCGGCGGCGAACGGGCCGGGCTGGAGACCGACGACATCGCCCTGTGCCAGGCCATCGTCTCGATCCCGATCGACGAGCGTTTCCGGTCGTTGAACCTGGCCCAGGCGGTGTCGATCAACGCCTACGAGTGGAAGATGACGGTCGACGACCGCCCCTGGTCGCGGTTCGAATACAACGTCGCCGAGCCTGCCGACCAGTCCAGCCTGCTGGGCCTCTATGGTCAGCTGGAGGACGAGCTGGAGAAGGCGGGCTTCTACCATCCGCCCGAGAAGAAGCCGTCGATGGTCCGCAACCTGCGCGCCCCGCTGGCCCGGGCCCGGCTGACCGAGCAGGAGGTCCGCACCTTCCGCGGCGTGGTCACCGCCCTGTCGAAGGGACGAGGTCGGGTGCTGGCCAAGCTGGCCGAGCAGAAAGCCAAGAAGGCCGCCGATCCGCCGGCGGATTGATCGACATCATAGCGGCGGGTCTGGAGCGGGCGCATCGGTGCGGGGTCAACCGCGATGGAGTTTCGCCATGATCCCCGATGCAAGCACCCTGGTGGTGGTCGCCGACGGCCACCGGGCCCGTCTTCTGGAACAGGCGCGGCTGGACGGCCCGCTGCACGACCGCCCCGAATGGCTGGCCGGTCTCAAGGAGCGCCATCCGCATTCAAGCGGCCCGGTGCCGCATGAAGGCGACCCCCACGACCGCGCCGAGCGCGCCTTCGTCAAGGATCTGGCCCACAAGCTGGAGGAGGTGGCTCACGCCCACAGCTTCGACCAACTGATCCTGGTCGCTCCGCCGCGGGCCCTGGGCCATCTGCGCGAAGCCCTGTCCAAGGGCCTGGCCGCCAAGGTTGTGGGCTCGGATCCGCACGAACGGGTCGACGCCACGATCATGACCCTGACCGACGTGGTCCACGCCATCCGCAACCACACGACGGCCTAGGGGCTCGACCCGGCGGGCGGTCGGCGGCAGATTGGCCGCCGACTCGCCCTTCCGGAGATCCGCCCATGAAAACCCGCGCCGCCGTCGCCTTCGCCGCCAAACAGCCGCTGGAGATCGTCGAGGTCGACCTGGAGGGTCCCAAGGCCGGCGAGGTGCTGATCGAGATCAAGGCCACCGGCGTCTGTCACACCGACGCCTACACCCTGGACGGGCTGGACAGCGAGGGGCTGTTCCCCTCGATCCTGGGCCACGAGGGCGCGGGCGTGGTGGTCGAGGTCGGCCCCGGCGTCACCAGCCTGGCGGTCGGCGACCACGTGATCCCGCTCTACACGCCCGAATGCCGCCAGTGCAAAAGCTGCCTTTCAGGCAAGACCAACCTGTGCACGGCGATCCGCGCCACCCAGGGCAAGGGACTGATGCCCGATGGCACCAGCCGCTTCTCCTACAAGGGCCAGACCATCCACCACTACATGGGCTGCTCGACCTTCTCGAACTTCACGGTCCTGCCCGAGATCGCGGTGGCGAGGATCCGCAAGGACGCGCCGTTCAAAAGCGCCTGCTATTGCGGCTGCGGCGTCACCACGGGCGTGGGCGCGGCGATCAACACCGCCAAGGTCAAGCCCGGCGACAATGTCATCGTCTTCGGTCTGGGCGGCATCGGCCTGAACGTGCTGCAGGGCGCCCGGCTGGCCGGCGCCAACATGATCGTCGGTGTCGACATCAATCCCGCCCGCGAGGAATGGGGCCGCAAGTTCGGCATGACCCACTTCGTCAATCCCAAGACCATCGACGGCGACATCGTCGCCCATCTGGTGGCCCTGACCGACGGCGGCGCCGATTTCACCTTCGACGCCACCGGCAACACCACGGTGATGCGCCAGGCGCTTGAGGCCTGCCATCGCGGCTGGGGCGAAAGCATCATCATCGGCGTGGCCGAGGCGGGGAAAGAGATCTCGACCCGTCCGTTCCAGCTGGTCACCGGCCGGGTCTGGCGGGGCACCGCCTTCGGCGGCGCGCGCGGCCGCACCGACACGCCGAAGATCGTCGACTGGTACATGGACGGCAAGATCCAGATCGACCCGATGATCACCCACGTCCTGCCGCTGGAGCGCATCAACGAGGCGTTCGACCTGATGCACGCCGGCGAGAGCATCCGGACCGTGGTGACGTTCTAAGTCTTCATCCTTCTCTCCTTGCGGGAGAAGGTGTCGCCGCAGGCGACGGATGAGGGGTTGCGCGGACGGTTCTGAGAGACCCCTCATCTGACCTGCTCCGCAGGCCACCTTCCCCCGCAAGGGGAGAAGGATCGTTGGAGTTGACCCATGACCGTCGAAATCACCGCCACCCACCGCACCCAGGACGGAACTCTGCGCTACTGCCGCCACGCCAGCGCCAGCACCGGCACGCCGATGAGGTTCACGATCTGGACGCCGGACGGGGAGGGGCCGTTCCCCTATCTCGTCTGGCTGTCGGGCCTGACCTGCACCGAGGACAACTTCACCACCAAGTCCGGCGTCTATGCCTGGGCCGCCCAGCACGGGATCGCCATCGTCGCGCCCGACACCTCGCCGCGCGGAGAGGGCGTCGCTGACGATCCGGCCTACGACCTGGGGCAGGGAGCGGGGTTCTATGTCGACGCCACCCAGGCCCCGTGGGCGCCGCACTTCAAGATGTATTCCTATGTCACCCAGGACCTGCTGGAGGCTGTCGACGGCGCCTTTCCATTGGATCCGGTCCGGCGAGGGATCTTCGGCCATTCGATGGGCGGCCACGGGGCCCTGACCATCGCCCTGCGCAACCCGGACCTGTTCAAGTCGGTCAGCGCCTTCTCGCCGATCGTCTCGCCGTTGAACTGCCCTTGGGGCGACAAGGCGATGACCGCCTATTTGGGCGCCGACCGCGCCGACTGGCGGGCCCACGACGCTACCGCCCTGATCGAGGATGGGGCGGGCGAAAGCTTCGACGAGATCCTGATCGACCAGGGCTTGGCCGACAGCTTCCTGGAAGGCCAACTGAAGCCCGAATTGATCGAGGCCGCCGCCGCCAAGGTCGGCCGCAAGGTCACCGTCCGTCGCCAGGCAGGCTACGACCACAGCTACTTCTTCATCGCCAGCTTCATCGGCGAGCATGTGGCCTGGCACGCGGCCAGGCTTTAGGGCGCGCGCACCTCGCCAGCCTTTCCAGAAACTGTCGAGCCTTGATGGCTGAGCTGGCAAGAATAGGCCCAAGATTGGTCAATGATTGTGCATCGTGCTAGTATTTTGACGCCTGAAATGGTTTGTATATGTGCGAAATTATTGGGTAATTACGGCTAAGGTTGCTGGAAACTCCACAACTTAACTATTTGCCTTTAATATAACACATCGCGTCGTGAGTGTTGCCGTATCGAGGTGACACGCAATGCTGATTTTCAGGGTTACCGTGCGTGGTGTCAGACTGAATGTTCCATGGAACAATCAGGCTCTGACTGGCGCGATTGATCGCGATTGCTTCGACGGCGGCATGTCGCCGAGGCGTCGGTGGCGGCCGTGACGTTGCGCAAGGCTTTCCTGTTCGGCGCCGGCTTCGGAGCGCTGTGCGGATTCCTGGCGGCCGCCTACGTGGTCGGTTCCAGCGCCCGGGCGCGGGCGGCCCGCTGCGCGGCCCTGAGCGGCGAGGCGCAGCTGCAATGCGTCACCCGCGAAACCAACAAGGCCATCGTGGTCACCAACGATCTGGACCACTACGGGGTCGACGACGTCTGGGTCGAGAACCCCGCCGACGGCAAGGGCGATTGCGAGGACTTCGCCCTGACCAAGGCTCGTGTCCTCCAGCAACTGGGGTGGAGCGCGTCGCGCATGAACCTGGCCGTATTCGGGTATGGAAAGCAGGCCCATGCCGTGCTGGTGATCGACAACACCTATGTCCTGGACAATCTGTCGCCTTGGGTTGGACGCTGGAAGGGCTACAGCCCCAGGGCCATGGGTGTTTATCCGATCGAGGTGGCGCGGTCGCTGTCGCGGTTCACACCGGGCCTGATGAACACGGCCGTCGCGGCGGCCCGTTAGCGGAGGCTGGCGCCGGCCGTCCGCGCGATCGGCTCTCGGATTCGACGGCAGGCGGCCATGGCGCCCTGTCCCGGCTGCTGACTGAGCGCGTTTCCAATCCACACAAGTCCCGGAAAATACACATTAAATCTGCCTGTATTCTAATGGTGTATAGGTGCATTGTAAGTTCCGTTACTATGAACCGTTGTTCATATTGAGCGGCGATGTGAAAATAATACTCACAATATCTAGATATAAAACAAATCATGGAACTATTTTAAAGGTCATAAATAGATATAAAAACTGAACTAATTCATGATATTGCTAAATAAATCACTTCAATTCTTTAGCTTAACCATTGGTCTCTAACTGAACACATAGAAATGCGAATGTTATCTCAACGAGGTAACAAATATGACCTGCGGAAATGAAGAATTACAGGAATTCATATCGAACATTAGATCGAATCTCTCGACTATAATTCAAGAAAGCGAACGTCTTCATTCTGGATATGTTGGGTCTCTGAGTCCCCGGTGGAGGTCTTGAAGCTTCGTGGCGCTTTCCTGATCGGGATGGCGTTCGGCGTGATGTGCGGCCTGTTCTCGGCGGCCTATGTGATGAGCTCGAGCGCCCAGGCGCTGACGAGCAGCTGCGGAGCCCGGGTGGGCGAGGCGCAACTGCTGTGCGTCACCCGCGAAACCAACAAGGCCATCGTGGCCACCGATGATTTCGACCACTACGGGATCGCCGACGTCTGGGTCGAGGATCCCGTCGACGGCAAGGGCGATTGCGAGGATTTCGTGCTGACCAAGGCGCGGGTGCTGCAACAGCTGGGCTGGAAGCCGTCGCGCATGCAGCTTGCCGTGTTCGGATACGGCAAGCAGGCCCAT
Source organism: Caulobacter sp. (assembly GCF_049283275.1). Lineage (GTDB taxonomy): Bacteria > Pseudomonadota > Alphaproteobacteria > Caulobacterales > Caulobacteraceae > Caulobacter. The sequence continues at coordinate 12,845 of NZ_JBAPVS010000116.1, forward strand.
GCCGTGCTGCTGATCGACGACAAATACGTACTCGACAACCTGACGCCTTGGGTCGGACGTTGGAAAGGCTATGGCCCCAGGGCGATAGGCGTCTATCCGATCGAGGTGGCGCGTTCGCTCCCACGGTTCACGCCTGGTCTGATGACCGCGTCCATCGCGGCCGGATAGCCGATCGCTATCGCCGGGAGTCGATCGCCGCGCTGTGCTGATTGACTCACCGACCACCCTCCGTCATAAACCGCCCCTTCTCGCCGCCGGCTTGCCGGACGGCGCGAAAAACGCATGACGGACTGACCCGAAGCCGCCGTTGAGATCGCACCCTTCCGAGGGCGCCGGCCCGGATCGAGCTAAAAGAGTGACTTATGTCCAAGCGCCATAGCGCCAAGTACAAGATCGATCGCCGCATGGGCGAAAACCTCTGGGGCCGGCCCAAGTCGCCGGTGAACCAGCGGTCCTACGGCCCCGGCCAGCACGGCCAGCGCCGCAAGCAGAAAGTCTCGGACTTCGGCCTGCAGCTGCGCGCCAAGCAAAAGCTGAAGGGCTACTACGGCAACCTGACCGAGAAGCAATTCTCGCGCACCTATGAAGAAGCCGCGCGCCGCAAGGGCAACACGGCTGAAAACCTGGTGGGTCTGTTGGAATCGCGCCTGGACGCCATCGTCTACCGCGCCAAGTTCGTCCCGACCGTGTTCGCCGCCCGCCAGTTCGTGAACCACGGCCACGTGACCGTGAACGGCAAGCGCGTCAACATCGCCAGCTACCGCGTCAAGATCGGCGACGTCGTCGCCGTTCGCGAAAAGTCGCGCAACATGGCGCTGGTTCTGGAAGCCGTGGCCTCGGCCGAACGTGACTTCTGCGAATACATCACCGTCGACGCCAAGGGCCTGTCGGCCACCTACGTGCGCGTGCCGGAACTGTCGGAAGTGCCGTATCCGGTGAAGATGGAACCGAACCTCGTCGTCGAATTCTACGCTTCGTAAGCTCGACCTCGAAGACGATCGGAAAGGCCCCGGAGAAATCCGGGGCCTTTTTCGTTATTCCTCCCCCTCTGGGGGAGGTGGCCGAAGGGCAGGAGGGGGCGCGCCGCCTGCGAGAAGAATTTCTGCGCGCGGCCCTTGAACCGCCACAGTGACCTCCTAATTCTCAAGAGCGGGCCGGGCCCCTCTGGCGAGTGATGCAAGCACTCGTGATGTCGGACCGCATCGGGTGTTCTCGATGTCTGGGTCCGGTTGTCCCCCTCCCTCCACCGCCGGCTCAGCTTCGAGGGCACCCGTCCATCAACAGGACAGGGACCGCCCGATGCCGCTTCTGATGTGCCCCAATTGCGACGCCTCCATGCAGGCCGTGCAGCGCGCCAGCGTCGAGTTCGACATGTGCCCCCAATGCCGGGGCGTGTGGCTGGACCGCGGCGAGCTGGAGAAGCTGATGGCCATGGAGCGGGGCGACCCCCAGGTCTCGACGCCGCGCCTGCCCGACTACGAACGGCCCCGCGAGCGTTCCGACCATCGCCCCGACTATCGTCACGACGACGAGCGCCGCCACCACGGCCAGGGCCACTACGGCAAGAAGAAACGTTTCGACCTGTTCGATATCTTCGACTGATCCCAAGCTAGAGCCATGAACCACATCAAGACCTTCGTTCTGCTGGCCGGCCTGACGGCGTTGTTCGTCGGGGCCGGCTATATGATCGGCGGCCCGACCGGCATGCTGATCGCCCTGGTGTTCGCCGTGGGCATGAACCTGTTTTCCTACTGGAACGCCGACAAGATCGTGTTGCGCCTGTACGGCGCCGTCGAGGTCGACGCCGGCCATTCCGAGCCATTGGTCCGCGCCTATGTCGCCGACATCGAGGACCTGGCCCGCCGGGCCGGTCTGCCCCGTCCGCGCATCACGGTGATCGACAGCGAGCAGCCCAACGCCTTCGCCACGGGCCGCGATCCCGCCCACGCCGCCGTGGCCGCCAGTACGGGCCTGCTGCGCCTGTTGGACCGCGACGAGATCCGCGGCGTCATGGCCCACGAGCTGGCGCACGTGAAGAACCGCGACACCCTGACCATGACCGTGACGGCCACCATCGCCGGCGCGATCTCGGCCCTGGCCAATTTCGCGTTCTTCTTCGGGGGCTCGCGCGACGACGACGAGCGTCCGGGCGGGCTGATCGGGACCATCGCCCTGGCCATACTGGCGCCGATCGCCGCCATGCTGGTGCAGATGGCCATCAGCCGCTCTCGCGAATACGAGGCCGACCGCATCGGCGCCGAGATCGCCGGGGACGGTCGGGCCCTGGCCCGGGCGCTGGAGAAGATCGAAGCCTATGCCCGCAGCGGCGCGGTCAATCACGAGGCCGAGCGCAACCCGGCCACGGCGCACCTGTTCATCATCAACCCGTTGGCGGGCAAGGGGGCCGACAATCTGTTCTCGACCCACCCGGCCACCCACAACCGGGTCGAGGCCCTGCTGCGGTTGGGTGTCAGCCAGGCCACGCGGGGGCGGCTGGGCACGGCTGTGCCGGTCGGCGATGGCCGTCGCGTGGGGCCGTGGAGCTGAATATCGCGACAAACCGTCGCCCCGGCCCCGCTTTCTCCCGGCCTTAACCCCGCGAAAAGGCCCTCGCGCTATCACGTTGAAACGCCTGGGGGAAAAGCCATGACCATGACACTCGAAAAGACCACCGGCATCGTCGGCCTGCTGGAGGCCCTGTCAGCCGAGATGTCGATCGCCGCGGTGTCGTGCGGCCATCTGGACAGCGCGCTCGGCCAGCTCCTTGAGCACGTGCCGATGGAGGCGCGGATGGAGGTGATGCAGGAACTGCACATGGTCGACATGCTGGCCCAGCACATCACCGCCATCACCGACTTCACCGCCGGTCTGGCCTCGTCGATGGCCGCCGAGGGCGCGCCCGACATAGACACGGCCCTGTCGCGCATCACCTTGGGCGATGTGGCCGCGCGCCTGCGCGAAACCCTGGATAAGGCCGCTTAGGGCGTTCGGCGCAAAGGCCGTTGCGCGTGGCCGGGCCACAGGCAAACTAGGGCGGAGTTTCCCTTCGCCTAGGCGCGCCAAGGACCTGCATGACCTTCGATCGACGCCGACTGCTGGCCGCCGGGCTGCTCCTGGCCTTGGGCGGCTGCGTGGGGCGCGGCGGGGTGACCTTGGTGTCCGGCGGGCGCGGCGCTCCGGCGGAGCTTGAGGCCTTGAGCGCCCTCGAGGCTGACGCGACGGGGCTGACCCTGGGGGTGGCGTCCACCGGCTGTACGACCCGGGACGATTTCGCCTTCTATGTCGATCGGTCGGGGCCCCAGCCGGCGGTGGCCTTCGCGCGCAAGCGGCTGGATCTCTGCCGACGCGCCCGGACCACCACGACCGTGCGTTTCAGCTATCGGGAGCTGGGCATAGCAGGGCGGGGACGGCTTGCCGTGCTCAATCCGGTGACGCCGCGCTGAGCTGCAACGCCGTGCGTCACCTCTTGGGCGTGAACCGTTCGATCATCCAGGGCAGCACGCGCGCCGGGCGCTTGGCGGCGACGTCGATCAGCACCCAGTCGGTGCGGCTCTGGGCGCACATCTCGCCGTCGGGGCCGTCGATGCGGAAGAATCGCTCGAAGCGCGGGCCCTTCAGTTCGCCCACCCAAGTGTAGCCGGTGGCGATCTCGTTGGGCAGCAGTTCGCGGCGGTAGTCGATCTCGTGGCGGCGGGCCACCCAGCTCCACGGGGCCCGTTCCTCGGGCGTGGCCCAGGCGTCCCAGTGCGCGATGGCCAGGTCCTGGCCCCAGGCCAGATAGACCACGTTGTTGACGTGGCCGTTGGCGTCGATCTCCGACGCCTTCGGTTCGAAGGTCAGCTTGAAGGCGTCGCCCGGTGGGACGAAGACGCGGCTCAAGCTTCGATCAGGCCCTGCTCGGCCAGCAGGGTCTTCAGCTCGCCCGACTGGAACATCTCGCGGACGATGTCGCTGCCGCCGATGAACTCGCCCTTGACGTAGAGCTGGGGAATGGTCGGCCAGTCGGTGAAGGTCTTCACGCCGGCGCGCAGGTCGTCGTCCTGCAGCACGTCGACGCCGACGAACGACACGCCCAGGTGATCGAGGATCTGGACGGTGACCGACGAGAAGCCGCAGCGCGGCTGGTCCGGCACGCCCTTCATGAACAGGACCACGGGGTTTTCGGCCACGGTCTTGGCGATGAAGTCGAGGGCGGGGGAGGAAGCGACGTCGGTCATGGAAGAAATCCTTGGGCGTAGGCTCTCAGCTAGGCGCCGCGCCCCTCCGGGTCAAGTCTCGGGGCCTGCTTACGGGCTCGGGCGCGACGCTTTGCCCGAGCGGGGCCTATTCCGTTGGCGCGGCGGTTTCGAGGGCCAGGGCGTGCAACGCCCCGCCCAGCACGTCGGCCAGGGCGCGGTTGACCATCTGGTGCTGCTTGACCCGGTTCAGGCCGCGGAAGGCGGGCGAGACGATCCGCGCCTTGTAGTGGTCGCCGTCGCCGGCCAGGTCGGTCAGCACGATCTCAGCGTCGGGAAAGGCGTCGTGCAGGCGCGCTTCGAGGTCGGGGAAGGACATGGGCACGGCGATGGACTCCGAATCTTTCGACCTTGGATATGCGCTGAAAGCTTAAGAACGGACATACGGGAAAATGCCCGCAGGCGCTGGAACGTTGCTTCTTGTGGCCGCCAGGTCGCTCAAACCGCCCCGTCGCCCTGTGAAAATGACGATGAATTCATTGCAAAATCCAGGCGGCGCACGCCATGAAGGTCGGATCAACGGGGTTCCGCATGCGTCTTCTCTTGGTTTCCGCCGCCCTCGCGTTCGCCTTCGCGGCTCCCGCCCACGCCGCGCCGAAACCCGGCGCCCATGCCCTGGATGATGTGCGCATCCTGTCGGCCGACGACATGGAGGGGCGGGGCGTCGGCACGCCGGGCGGGGCCAAGGCGCGGGCCTATATCGTCAAGCGCTTCGGCCAGATCGGGCTCCGCCCCCAGGGCGCGTCGTTCGAGCGGCCGTTCACCTTCAAGCCCAAGACGTTCGGCAAGGACGTCACCGGCGTGAATCTGGTGGCGCGGATCCAGGGCACGTCCAGTTCGGACAAGGTGCTGGTGGTCTCGGCCCACTACGACCATCTGGGGGTCCGCAAGGGCCAGGTCTATAACGGGGCCGACGACAACGCCTCGGGGATCGCCGGCCTGCTGGCCGTGGCCGAGGCGTTCAAAGTCAAGCCGCCGCGCCACACCGTGCTGATCGTCGCCTTCGACGGCGAGGAAAGCGGGCTGAAGGGCGCCAAGGCCTTCGTCGCCGACCCGCCCGTGCCGTTGGCGACCATCGGGATGAACGTCAATTTCGACATGATCAGCAAGAACGCCAAGAACCAGCTCTATGTCAGCGGGGCGGGCCCGCAGCCGTGGCTGAAGCCGGTGCTGGAGGGCGTGGCCAAAGCCGCCTCGGTCAAGCTGCTGCTGGGCCACGACACCGACGCCCAGGGCAAGGAGAACAACTGGACCGCCCAGTCGGACCAGGGTCCGTTCGCCGAAGCCGGCCTGCCCTGGGTCTATTTCGGCGTCGAGGACCATCCCGAATACCACCAACCCACCGACGACTTCGCCACCGTGCCGCAGGACTTCTTCAGGCGCGCGGTGGCCACCGTGGTCACCGCGACCCGGGCGCTGGATGATGATCTGGACGGGCTGAACAGGGCGGCGGGGCGGTAGGGATCACCCCGCGCTCTCTTCCTCCTCCGCCTCGTCCTCTTCCAATCCGAACACCTCGTCGATGACCTCGACGATCTCCTCCAGGTCGTCCAGCGTGACACGCAGCTTCAGGGTCTGCTCGTCGTCGCCGGTGACGGTCAGGAAGATCCCCTCGGCGGTTTCCTCGAGAATGAACTCATCCAGGTTCGGAATGGCGGCCATGTCGGTCTCCTCGGTTGGCGGACAAGCGACCGGGAACGGCGTTCGTTCCCGGTCGCTTTCGTCGTCACGCGATAGATAGTGTCGCGATGCGCAAAAGTCGTGACGGCTTCCCTTAAGCGGAAACAGCCGTTCGGTAGCGCTCGGCCGAACGGTTGCGCGACAGGTTCGGCAGCAGCTTGGTCCGAGCCGCGTCATAGGCCGCGAAATCGGCCGGATCGGGCAAGGACGGGATGGTGATCAGTTCACCCTGATGGAAGCCGGCCAGGGCCGCGTCGACCAGGTCGTCGACCTCCATCAGCATGTTCGGGTCCAGCGACTCCGCGCCGCCGCTGCCCGAGCGGTCCCAGATCTCGGTGCGGGTCGCCCCCGGCAGCACCGCCTGCAGCTGGATGTTGGGGCTCAGCTGCAGGCGCAGGGTCTGGGTGAAGTAGGTCACATAGGCCTTGGTCGCGCCGTACACGGCCATCTGCAGCTCGGGGGCCAGGCCGACCACGGACGAGATGTTGACGATCGCGCCGCGGTCGCGGGCCGCGAAGGCCTTGGCGGCGGCGTGGGCCAGGCGGGTCACCGAGACGATATTCAGCTGGATCATGCTTTCGACCCGCTCCACGTCCTGCTCGACGAAGGGGCCGGACAGGGCGACGCCGGCGTTGTTGATCAGGATGTCGATCGCGGCGTCGTCGGCCAGCCGGGCCTCGACCTTGGCCAGGTCGGCCTTCTGGGTCAGGTCGGCGGTGATGATGTCGATCTTCACGCCGGTGGCGGCCTTCAGCTTGGCGGCCAGGGCTTGCAGCCGCGCGGTGTCGCGAGCCACCAGCACCAGGTCATGGCCGGCGCGGGCTAGGCGATCGGCATAGGTGGCGCCGATGCCGGAGGAGGCGCCGGTGATCAGGGCCGCGCCGCGAATGTCTTGCTTGCTCATTGTCTTCTCGTCCTTGCTGGCGGGCCCCGTGGTCCGTCGTGAGGCTGAAATGGTTAGTAACTTTCAAAACGCAAGTGACTAACTTTCGATTTGCTAGCGATCCCCTATATTAGGGCCATGACCCGACGCGCCTTCGATCCTGGACAATGCCCCGTGGGCCGCACGCTGGAGCGCGTGGGCGACACCTGGAGCCTGATGATCCTGCGCGACGCGCTGCAGGGCGTGTCGAAATTCGACCAGTTCCAGAAGAGCCTGGGCGTGGCGCCCAACATCCTGACCCAGCGGCTGGCCGCCCTGGTCGAGGCCGGGTTCCTGGAGCGCCGGCCCTATCAGGACCGTCCGGTGCGCCATGAGTATGTGCCGACCGACCTGGGACGTGACTTCGCGCCTGTGCTGACCGCTCTGATGGCGTTCGGCAATCGTCACTTCGCGGCAGAGGGCATAGCCAGCCACATGGTCGAGGCCGCCACTGGTCTGCCGGCCGAGCCGGTGGTGGTCGATCGCCGCACGGGCAAGCCGATCGGCGCGCCCGACTACATCTACGCCGCCGGCCCGGCCGCTGGCCTCGAGGTGCTGGCCCGGGTGGCGCTGTTGGCAGAGAAGCGTGGCGCGCGGTTGGGCGAGGTCTGAGCCGACCTGTGTTAGGCTCCCGCGGTCTTGGCGTCAGGAGGCTTAAACGTGATCGATCGGCGCGCTCTCATCTCGGGTTTGGCGGCGGGGACAGCGATCCTGGCGAGACCCGGACCGACGCTGGCGCAAAGCGGCGAGATTCGGAACGTCGTGCTCGTCCACGGCCTGTTCGCGGACGGTTCGTGCTGGTCCGAGGTCATCGCCCGTCTCCAGGCGGCGGGCCTCAACGCCACGGCCGTGCAAAACCCGCTGACGACCCTGGACGATGCGGTCGCCGCCACGCAAAGGGTGTTGGCGCGCCAGGACGGACCGACCGTACTGGTGGGCCATTCCTTCGCCGGGATGATCGTCACCGAGGTCGGTGTCGATCCGAAGGTCGCCACCTTGGTCTATGTGGCGGCCCGAGCCCCGGACGCCGGAGAAGATTACACGGCGCTGGCCAAGACCTTCCCCGCCCCGCCCGCCAGCGCGGGCATCGTCTTCGACGGTGATGAGGGACGGTTGAGCGAGGCGGCGTTCCTGCGCGACTTCGCCGGCGACCTGCCGCCCGCCAAGGCCAAGGTGCTCTACGCGGTTCAGGAGCCCTTCAACAGGGCCCTGCTCACGGGCAAGACCACCCACGCCGCCTGGCGTTCCAAGCCCAGCTTCTACGCCGTCTCGACCGAGGACCGGACGATCAATCCCGACCTCCAGCGTTTTATGGCCAAGCGGATGGGCGCCGAGACGATCGAGATCAAGTCCAGCCACCTGTCACTGATCTCGCATCCCGACACGGTGGCCAAGCTGATCCTGAAAGCGGCCGGGCGCCGCTGACACGCATCGACGCTCGACGCCGCGAGGCGTGGGCGCCAGGGAGCGAAGGCGAGCAAGCTCGAAATCATGCCCGCGCCGTCGCCGTTTCACCTAGGGCCGTGGCGTCCTGGCCGAGCCTAGTCGACGCAGATCGCGCCGGTGGCCTTGCCGTTCACGATCTTGGCGTAGCAGCCGAACTGGACGTTGGTCTTCTGGCACTGGCCGGTGGTGGCGCCCTGGGCTTCGAGGTTGCCCTCGGCGATGCAGGCGCCCTGGCAGTCGGCCTTGTCCGAGCAGGTCTTGCCGGCGTCGGCATAGGGCACGACGCAGGTCGGGCGCTGCATCCGGCCGACCGGTTGCATGGTTCCGCCTCGCGTGGAGCAAGTGGCCTCTTCGCTTTGAGCGGTTTGGGTCGGGCCCGGCGAGGCGGGCGCGCAGGCGGCCAGCAGCGACAGGGTCAGGCTCGCCACGGCGAGTATCGAGAACTTACGCATGCCAAACTCCTAGAAGGCGGGACGGAGCCGCATCGCGCGACGCGGCTTGGTTCCGGTCTGTGCGGTGCGTCTGTGTCCGCCAGATGACGTCAGACGGCGCCCATGAAACCCGGCAGCCAGGCCTCGTGGGCCGTGCGCAGGGTTTCGAGCGGGATGCTGAAAAGGTCGGTCGAGGCGAAAGCGTTCCCGCCCGCCACCCCGGCCACGATGGCGTGGACGCCGGCGTCCTTGGCCGCCGCCAGCACCGCGTCCGGATCGGGGGTGGCCACCAGGTAGCGGGCCTGGTCCTCGCCAAACAGGTAGGGATGGGCGTGGGCTTGGCTGGTGGCGTTCAGGGTGACGCCGACCTTGCTGGCCAGGGCGATGTCGGCCGCGGCGATCAGCAGGCCGCCGTCCGACAGGTCATGCAGGCCCGCGACCAGGCCGGTCGGGATCAGGCCGCGCACGAAGTCGCCGTTCTTGCGCTCGACGGCCAGGTCGACCGGCGGCGGGGCGCCGTCCTCGCGGCCCAGGATTTCGCGCAGATAGATCGAGGCGCCCAGTTCGCCGTGGGTCTCGCCGATCAGCACCAGGGTGTCGCCCTCGGCCACGTTGCCGAAGCCCATGCGCAGATCGTAGTCGTCGATCAGGCCCACGGCGCCGACCGTGGGGGTCGGCGGAATGGCGACGCCGTTGGTCTCGTTGTAGAGGCTGACATTCCCCGACACGACTGGGAAGTCCAGCGCCCGGCAGGCCTCGGCCATGCCGTCGGTGGCGCGGACGATCTGGCCCATGGTCTCGGGCTTTTCGGGGCTGCCGAAGTTGAGGTTGTCGGTGATGGCGATCGGCGTCGAGCCGGCGGCCGTCAAGTTGCGCCAGGCCTCGGCCACGGCCTGCTTGCCGCCTTCGTACGGGTCGTTCTGGACATAGCGCGGGGTGACGTCGCTGGTCACGGCGATAGCCTTGCCCTTGCCGTGGATGCGCACGATGCCGGCGTCGCAGCCGGTGGCGCTGTCTTCCAGGGTGTCGGCCATCACGTGGCGGTCGTACTGCTCCCACAGCCAGCGCTTGGAGGCCATGTCTGGGCTGCCGACCACCTTCAGAACGGCCGCGTTCCAGTCGGTGGGGGCGGCGATCTTGCCCGGGTCGAGGTGGGGATGCAGCGTCGGCTGGACCCAAGGACGGTCATACAGCGGCGCGTCGTCGAACAGCGGGGCCAGCGGCACGTCGCCGACCGTCTCGCCATGGTGCTTGAGCACCAGACGCCCGGTGTCGGTGGTGTAGCCGATGACGGCGGCGTCCAGGCCCCACTTCTCGAAGATGGCGTGGCCTTCCTGCTCGCGGCCGGGCTTCAGCACCGCCAGCATGCGCTCCTGGCTTTCCGAGAGCATCATCTCGTAAGCGCTCATGCCGGTTTCGCGCTGGGGCACCATGTCCATGTTCAGCTCGATGCCGACCCCGCCCTTGCCGGCCATCTCGACCGACGAGGAGGTGAGGCCCGCCGCGCCCATGTCCTGGATGGCGGCGACCGCGCCGGTGGCCATCAACTCCAGGGTGGCTTCGATCAGCAGCTTCTCGGCGAAGGGGTCGCCGACCTGCACGGTCGGGCGCTTCTCCTCGGAGTCTTCCGAGAACTCGGCCGATGACATGGTCGCGCCGTGGATGCCGTCGCGGCCGGTCTTGGAGCCGAAATAGACCACCGCCAGACCCGCGCCGGGCGCGGCCGAGTAGAAGATCTTGTCGGCGTCGGCCAGGCCCACGCACATGGCGTTGACCAGGATGTTGCCGTTGTAGCCCTTGTGGAAGTTGGTCTCGCCCGCGACCGTGGGCACGCCCACGCAGTTGCCGTAGCCGGCGATGCCGGCGACGACGCCGTCGACCAGGCGCTTGGTCTTGGGATGGTCGGGCTCGCCGAAGCGCAGGGCGTTCAGCAGGGCGATCGGCCGCGCGCCCATGGTGAAGACGTCGCGCATGATGCCGCCCACGCCCGTCGCCGCGCCCTGGTAGGGCTCGATGTAGGAAGGGTGGTTATGGCTCTCCATCTTGAAGATGATGGCGTCGCCGTCGCCGATGTCGATCACGCCGGCGTTCTCGCCGGGGCCGCAGATCACCCGCGGACCGGTGATCGGGAATTTCTTCAGCTGGTTCTTGGAGGACTTGTACGAGCAGTGCTCGGACCACATCACCGAGAACACCCCCAGCTCGACCAGATTGGGCTCTCGGCCCAGGCGGTCGAGGACGACGCCGTACTCCTCCGCGTTGAGGCCAAATTCACGGGCCGTGTCGGCCATGGACTTCGTGGGGGAGGGCGAGGTGCTCATGGGCGGGCCTTCTAGCGCGGCCAGGGGGATTCCGCTAGATTTCCCGCCTGAGGCTTTGTCTAAAATGACCGCTTCTCGAATGCCTGGAAGCGAGCCGCCCCATGATCACCCGCCGCCACGTCCTCGCACTCGTCGCCGCCCTGCCGCTGACCGCCGCCGGCCCCGCGCCTGTCCGGGTGCGGATGGTCACCGAGCTGGGGCCGATCGTCATCGAACTCTATCCCGACAAGGCGCCGATCACCGTGGCCAATTTCCTGGCCTATGCCGATCAGCACCTGCTGGACGGCGGAACCTTCTATCGAACCGTCTCGCCCAAGAACGACAACAACCCCGCCACCATCAGCGTCATCCAGGGCGGGCTGAACCGCGACGACAGCCCGCTGCCGGCGATCGCCCACGAGACAACCAAGGCGACGAGGATCCTGCATACCGACGGGGTGATCTCGATGGCGCGCGGGGCGCCGGGCACGGCGGGGTCGGAGATCTTCATCTGCATCGGCGACAATCCGGCCCTGGATTTCGGCGGCGCCCGCAACAAGGACGGCCAGGGTTTCGCGGCGTTCGGCAAGGTGGTCGAGGGCATGGACGTGGTCCGCAAGATCCACGACGCGCCCACCGTCATCAAGGCCGACGATCCCTACATGAAGGGGCAGATCATCGAAAATCCGGTGAAGATTCAAAAGCTAAGCCGGAACTAAGGCAGCTTGGCCAAGGGAACAGGGTGAATCCCGAGCCGTTCTTTCACCGTGCGCAACTTGGCGCGCTGTACAAGGAGAACGCTCATGGGCGACCAAACCCGTAATCCCCAACAGCAGCAGAACGACCCGCAGCGACAGTCCCCCGGACAGCAGCAGCAGCAGGGCGACAAGAGCCGCGAGCCGCAGAACGAACAGGGCCGCAACCCCGGCGGCCAGGCCGACCAGGCGGACCAGCGGAAGGACCGCTGACGATCACCCCGCTCCGTGAATGAAGGAAGGGCCGGAGGCGAAAGCCTCCGGCCCTTTTCGTGCTGTGGCCACTTGCCCCCTACGGGTCGCTTCGCGACCGTCTTCCCCCAGAGGGGGAAGAGGAGCCCGCGCGGCGTCCTCCGCCCCTATGGGGGCGGACAGACCGCGAAGCGGTCAGGTGGGGGCAAGTGCGCGCCCTACTGCGCCACCACCGGCAGCTCGATAAAGCTGGCCGTATCCCCCGCGTGATAGACTCGCTGCGTGGCCTTCACGTAATCCGCCGGTTTGGCGAAGAAGATGTTGGGCACGAAGGTCTGCGGGTTGCGGTCGTACAGCGGGAACCAGCTGGACTGCACCTGCACCATGATGCGGTGGCCCGGCTGGAAGGTGTAGTTCGCGGTGGGCAGGATGAACTGGTACTTCAACGGCGCATTGGCCTTCAGCGCCTTGGGCGCGCTGAAGCTTTCGCGATAGCGGCCGCGGAAGATGTCCATGCCCACGGCCAACTGATAGCCGCCCAGTTCGGGCTGGCTGGGGACCTCGTCGGGGAAGACGTCGATCAGCTTGACCACCCAGTCGGCGTCGCTGCCGCTGGTCGAGGCCGTCAGGTTGACCTTCGGCACGCCGGCGATCTTCAGCGGCGCGGTCAGGGGCTCGGACACGTAGCTGAGCACGTCGGTGCGATCGGCCACCGCGCGTTGATCGGTCAGCAGCCAGGGCGTCCAACGGTCGCGCTCACCGAACTTCATCGGACGCGGGATGTAGGGCACCGGCTTGGCCGGGTCGGAGACGTATTCGTCATAGGCCGCCGCGCCCTTGGCCGGCGCGGGGGCGCTGAACGACAGGCCGCCCTTCTCGGTCAGGTACAGCGGCTTGTTTCCACCCTGGGGCCAGGACTTGTAGCGATCCCAGTGGTTCTGGCCCGGATCGTAGATCAGCACCGGCGGGGTGTCGGCCTTGGGCGCGCCGTCCTTCAGATACTGGTTGAAGAACGGCAGCAGCACGTCGCGGCGGAACTGCAGGGCGGTGTCGCCGTCCCACTTGAAAGCGCCCAGGCTGGAGCCGTCGTAATTGACCTGGCTGTGCCGCCAGGGACCCAGCACCAAGTAGCTCTTGTCGTTCGCGGCGTCCTTGGGCTCGGTGGCGGCGTAGGCGTGCACCGCGCCCCACATGTCCTCCTGGTCCCACAGGCCCTGGATCCACATGGTCGGCACCTTGAGCGGCTGCTCGGCCATGGTCTTGTCCAGCGCCTGCTCGCTCCAGAACGGCGTGTAGGCGGCGTTCTCGGTCATCTTCTTCCACCAGGGCAGGCTGTCCAGCCCATTGGCCTTGGCGTAGTCGCCCGCCGAGCCGGCGCGGCGGAAGTTTTCATAGTCGTCGGGGCTGCGGCGCACGACGCCGTCGCCGGCCCCGCGCTTGGTGGTCTGGCCGACGAAATAGTCGAAGTTCACCTGCCGGAACGCGCCGAAGTGGAACCAGTCGTCGCCCATCCAACCGTCGACCATGGGGCTCATCGGCGCGGCCACCTTCAGGGCCGGGTGCGGGTTCACCAGCGCCATCACCACGGTGAAGCCCTCGTAGGACGAGCCCAGCATGCCGACCTTGCCGTTGCTCTCGGGCACGTTCTTGGTCAGCCACTCGATGGTGTCGTAGGCGTCGGTGGCGTGATCGACCTCGCTATTGTTGAGCGGCCCCTTCAGCGGGCGGGTCATCACATAGTCGCCTTCCGAGCCGTACTTGCCGCGGATGTCCTGGAAGACGCGGATATAGCCGTCCTTGACGAACACCTCGTCGCCCTGCGGTAGGGCGGCCAGCATGCTGGCGCTCTCGTTACGGGCGGCGCGCTTGGCAGCGTTGTAGGGGGTGCGAGTCAGCAGGATCGGGGCGTTCTTGGCGCCCTTGGGCACGACGATCACGGTGTAGAGCTTCGTCCCGTCGCGCATCGGAACCATGATCACACGCTTGTCGTAGTCATAGCCGACCTTGGGCGCGACGTACTTGCCGTCGATGTCCGGCGTCAGGGCCGGGGTCTGGGCCTGCACGGCGGCGGCGGTGAAGGCAGTGAGGGCGGCGGCCGTCAGCAAGGTGGCGCGGAGGGTGGACGCAAGATTCATCGAAAAGCTCCCCAATGGTGAGGGCACCTTAGGAGTGGTTTTCGAGGGGCGCTATAATATAACAGCGTTCAAGCGCGCCTGAAGCGTGGGCACAAGAAACTTAGGCGCTGGCGAAGATGCTGCGGAACAGGATCGCGCCGTCTTCCGAGCCTAGGTCCGGGTCGAACGAGCGGTCGGGGTGGGGCATCAAGCCCAGCACGTTGCCGCCGGCGTTCATGATGCCGGCGATGTCGCGAGCCGAGCCGTTGGGATTGTCCTGGTAGCGGAACACCACCTGGCCTTCGCCCTCAATGCGGTTCAGCGTCTCTTCGTCGGCGAAGAAGTTGCCCTCGCCGTTGCCGACGGTCATCACCGCCGTGCGCTGCTCGCCGAAGCTGGCGGTGAATCGGGTCTGGCTGTTGACCACGTCCAGGGCCACCGGCTTGCAGATGTACTTCAGCTTCTCGTTGCGCAGCAGGGCGCCGGGCAGCAGGCCCGCCTCGCACAGCACCTGGAAGCCGTTGCAGATGCCCACGACCGCGACGCCGTCGTCGGCGGCCTTGATGACTTCGCGCATCACCGGGCTTTGGGCCGCCATGGCCCCGCAGCGCAGATAGTCGCCATAGGAGAAGCCGCCGGGCAGGACGATCAGGTCCAGGTCGTCCGGCAGGGCCGTCTCCTGGTGCCAGACCATGTCCACGCGAGCTCCGGCGGAGCGCTCGATGGCGACCTTGCAGTCACGATCGCAATTGGAACCGGGGAAGACGACGACGGCGGCTTTCATGGCGCGGGCCTGTAGCACCGTTCGCGGGGGATGTCAGCGGCGCTTCGCCCTTAAACGCTCGCCAGGCCGCGAACTTCCATCAACGCCTGGTCCACCTCGGCCGGCGAGTTCATGATCGAAGGCGTCAGCCGCACGTGTTGGATCGCATAGGGCGCGGCGGAGGCGACGACCCGGCGACGGCGCAACGCCGCCACGGCCGAATCCGCCGACAGGCCCTGGACGTCGAACGAGACGATGCCGGCCGACAGTCGCGGATCGCGGGGCGTGACCAGGCGCACATGCGGCATCAGCGCCAGTCCGGCTTTCAGCTGGTTGGCTAGTTCGGCGGTGCGGGCCGCCACCTGAGCCTTGCCGATCTTCTCGTGGAACTCGATCGCCGCCGGGATCGACCACAGGTGCTCGAAGGCTTTGAAGCCGCCGGGCGACATCAGCGGACCGTCGGTGTCCTCCAGCAGCGGCGCGTTGTTGATCCAGGCGGTCCAGGCGGCGCTGTCGACATAGGTCGGGATGATCGGCCGCAGCCGCTGCCAGCCGCGGGCGTTGGCGGCGATGATCCCGGTGCCGCGCGGGCCGAACAGCCACTTGTGGCAGCCTGCGAAGAAGATGTCGGCGCCCAGGCTGGCCAGGGTGACGTCCTGATTGCCGAACCCATGCACCCCGTCGACGATCAGCAGGACCTGTTCCATCGGCTGACGCGTGGCGTTGACCTGGGCCAAGGCGGCGGCGATGGCCGGCAGGGGAAGCTTCAGCCCTGTGCTGGAGTGCACCCAGGTCAGGGCCAGGGCGCGGGTCCGGGGCGTGATCGCCATCATCAGCCGGCCGACCATCTGCGGCTCCGACACCGTCTCGATGCTGTCGAACAGGTGGATGCGCCGCACGACCGAGCCGTTGCGCAGGGCGGCGCGGCGCAGGCTCTCGTGGGTGATGTAATAGTCCTGGTTGGTGGTGATGATCTCGTCGCCGGGCAACAGCTTCAGCCCGCTATAGATCAGCCCTGCGCCCATGGTGGTGCTGTCGATCAGGGCGACCTGGTTGCTCTCCAAGCCCAGATAACGGCCGGCGGCGGCGCGGCTGTAGCTCTGCAGGCGGCGGTTGTTGTCCTCCAGATAGGTCACGGGCCGCCAGTCCAACTCGCGGCGGAACTGGTCGATCGCCTTGCGCACCGGCAGCGGGTGGGTGGTGATCAGCATGGCGCTCATGTTGATCTGGTCGGGCGCGGTTTCGAACTGGGCCTTCACGGCGGCCCAATCGACCCGCGGCAGCGGAGCGCCGGGCGCGGCGGTCGCGACGCCGGGGTTGGGATACGCGTTCGGGGGCGCAGGCTTGGCATAAGCGCTAGGCGGCGTCGGCTTAGGGTACGACGTCGGCGGTGTCGGCTTGGGGTATGAGGCGAGCGGCGCGGCCTGAGAAGCGACCTGCCGCGCCAGGGCCGGCCCCGCGGCCATCGCCAAGCCGGATCCCAAGAGGAAGTCCCTGCGGCCTACGCTCATCGATACTGTCCCAGTCAGGACCGACAAGGCCCTGTTGAAACAACTCACGGGCGGCCGAAGCGTTCAGACGGGGTCTGTCGCGTCCCCAACCGTGCCTAGGCGCACTCGTCCAGCACCGGCTCCACGTTCGCCTGGTCGGGCGCGGGGAAGGGGACCTTGAAGGTGAAGGCGTCCGGCGTCGGGCCGTTGGCTTCGAGCAGCGCCAGCTTGGACTTGGCCTCCTCGATGGTCGGGCGATGGCCGGCTGGAACCCACCACAGGACCATGTAGAGGTCCATGTGCTCGAACCATTCACGGCGGCGGCGCATGAACTGGATGTGGCCGCTGCGATAGACGAAGGCGCCCAGCGACGGGATGTCGGTCCACACCGACATATTGATCGCCACCAGCGGGTCTTCGAACGGCTGCAGGTCGGCGGCGTTGTTGCCCTCGCCCTTCAGCCGCCAGACGAAGCCGGGCGAGCTCTCGGCCAAGGCGTTGATTGGGTCGAGGTTGTCGAAGAAGTCCTTGATCATCGGATGATCGACCGGCGCGCGCAGGCGACCGATATTGACCTGGGCCAGTTCGTACTTCGCGCTCATGACGTTCCCCATCCTGCGTCCACCGAACATCGTGCGGCCAGGCGGCTAGGGGAAGGGGCGGGCGCGAGAAAAGCTCGGCCGCCGTCAAAGCTCGATCATGTCGAAGTCGGCCTTCGGCGTGCCGCACAGTGGACAGATCCACGACGCGGGAATGTCCGCCCACCGGGTTCCCGGCGCCAGGCCCTCGCCCGGATCGCCCTCGGTTTCGTCATAGATGTAGCCGCAGGTTCGGCACTGCCAGACCTTGAAGGGCGCGGTCATCGTCGCCTCAGTGCATCTTGAAGCGGATCGGCACCGACTTGGGGCCGCAGACGAAGTTGGCGGTCATGCGGGTGGGCTGGCCGTCCAGTTCGACGCTGTCGAGGCGGGCGAACAGCTCTTCCCACAACACCCGCATCTCCATGCGCGCCAGGTGCTGGCCCAGGCAGACATGGGCGCCATAGCCGAAGGCCACGTGCTTGTTGGGCGTGCGGTCGATGCGGAAGCTGAACGGATCGTCGAACACCGCTTCGTCGCGGTTGCCGGAGGGGTAGGACAGCATCATCCAGTCGCCCTTGGCGATCTTGCGGCCGGCCAGTTCGGCGTCGGCGGTGGCGGTGCGCATGAAGTGCTTCACCGGCGTCACCCAGCGGATCGACTCCTCGACCAGGCCGGGGATCAGGCCGGGATCGGCCTTGACGCGGGCGAACTGGTCGGGGTTCTCGGCCAGGGCCCACAGGGCGCCGGCGGTGGTCGAGGAGGTGGTGTCGTGGCCGGCGGTGGCGGCGATGATGTAGTAGCCCATCGCCTCCAGGTGGCCCATCGGCTGGCCGTCGATCTTGCCATTGGCG
This sequence comes from Caulobacter sp., assembly GCF_049283275.1. Lineage (GTDB taxonomy): Bacteria > Pseudomonadota > Alphaproteobacteria > Caulobacterales > Caulobacteraceae > Caulobacter. The sequence goes on from NZ_JBAPVS010000116.1 coordinate 30,605, forward strand.
ATGATGCTGGCCAGGTCCTCGCGCGGATTGGCGCGGCGGTCCTCGGTCATGGCGTTGAAATACATCATGAAGTCCATCACCACCGACTGCAGGCTGTCCAGGCCCTCGCTGATGTCGGTGAAGGTCTTGCCCGCCCGGTTGAGGTCCGGATCGGCGTTGCCGAACAGTTCCTGGGTCAGTTTCAGCATCCGCGGCTCGTCGGCCTCGGGCACGCCCAGGACCTCCATGATCACGTGCAGCGGATAGAGGAAGGCCACGTCGCGGGCGAAGTCGCAGCGATCGCCCTGCTCGGCCATGCGGTCGACGAAGCCGCGGGCGATCTCGCGGATCCGCGCCTCCAAGGTCCGCAGGTTCTGCGGCAGCAGCGAGCCCTGGGTCACGCGGCGATAGGCGAAGTGGTCGGGATTATCCATCTGGACCAGGGAGCGCACCAGGTGGGGCGAGCCGCCCATCATCTCGCGCACCTTCTTGTCGGCCTCGATATTGGTGACGATCGTCGCCCGGTCGCCGTTGTGGAACAGCTCGTTCTGGCGCTCGACCTCCAGGATGTCGGCATGACGGGTGACCACCCAGAAGGGGTCGAAGCCCTCGGGCTGGGCCACGTCCAGGGGACTTTCGCGGCGCAGCTGGGCGAAGGCCTGGTCGATCCGGTCGCCGTCGGCATAGGCCTTGGGATCGACGATGGTGTTGGCGATATCCACGGGGATGGTCATGCGCGGGCTCCTAGCTCCTCCGGGAGCGGCTCTGCGGCCGCCTTTGTTATTTGCTAGTTGTTCAACAAATAAGTAGTCTGCGCAAGATGACATCCGCCCTTAAGGTTCCGCCCGTCCGCCGCAGCCAGTCGGACCGCCGCCAGCAGTCGGAGAGCGAGCTGCTGGGCGCGGCCGCCCAACTGATCCTGGAACGCGGCATGGCCGCCGCCACCTTCGAGAACATCGGGGCGAGGGCGGGCTACAGCCGGGGGCTGGCGACCCAGAAGTTCGGGTCCAAGCAGGGGCTGATCGAGGCGCTGATCGCGAGGCTGCGGGCGCGGCTGGAGCATCTGCTGGCCGACCGCGACCTGGAGTCCGCCAGCGGGCTGGAGGCGGTGCTCGGCTTCGTCGACATCTATCTGCGCAACCTGCAGCAGGATGGCGAGACGCGGGCCTATTTCGTGCTGATGGCCGGGGCGGTGGCCGAGGTGTCGGACCTGCGCGCGCCGTTCGCGGCGGCGCACAAGGACGTCGAAGTGCGGCTGGAGGCCCTGTTCCTGCGCGGTCAGGCCGACGGATCGGTCCGTCCGGGCCTCGATGCGGATGCGGCCGCCCTGATGGTGGGGGCGCTGCTGCTGGGGCTGAGCACCCAGATGCTGGTGGATCCCGGACTCGACCTGGAGCCGATCCGGGAAACCAGCCTGGCGACCCTGCGCGTGAGCTTCGGCGCCTGAGGCGTCGGAACGACCTTAGCCGAGGCTGACCGTGTAGCTTTCGATCACCGCGTTGGCGAGCAGCTTGTCGCACATGGCCTTGACCTCGGTCTCGGCCTTGGCGGGCTCGGTCTCGGCCAGGTCGAACTCGATCGTGCGGCCCATCCGCACGCCCGAAACGCCGGCCCATCCCAGGCCGTGCAGGGCGGCTTCGACGGCCTTGCCCTGGACGTCCAGGACGCCGGGCTTAAGGAACACTTGAACCTTGGCTTTCAACTTCTTCTCCTCACCCGTGTAACGGGGGAGGGGGACCGCGAAGCGGTGGAGGGGGCGTCCCCATCCACGGCGATCGGGCGGTGCGCCCCCTCCGTCACGATGCGTATTCGCATCGCGCCTCCTCCCCCGTTGCACGGGGGAGGAGATCCCAACCTTAGTGCACGCCGCCTTGGATGACGGTGGGCATTTCCTTCATGATGCCGAGGCGGCGGGCCACCTCGGTGTAGCTTTCGATGACATTGCCCATGTCCCGACGGAACCGGTCCTTGTCCATTTTCTCGTTGGTGGTCGAGTCCCACAGACGGCAGCTGTCGGGGCTGATCTCGTCGGCCAGGATCACGCGGCTGAAGTCGCCTTCGTAGACGCGGCCGAACTCGATCTTGAAGTCCACCAGGGTGATGCCGACGGCGCTGAACAGGCCGCTCATATAGTCGTTCACCCGCAGGGCCATGGCCATCATGTCGTCGATCTCCTGGGTGGCGGCCCAGTTGAACGCGGTGATGTGCTCCTCGGAGACCATCGGGTCGCCCAGCTTGTCGTCCTTGTAGTAGAATTCGATGATCGAGCGCGGCAGCGGGGTGCCTTCGGCCAGGCCCAGGCGCGTGGCGATCGAACCGGCGGCGACATTGCGCACCACCACTTCGAGCGGGATGATCTCGACTTCCTTGATAAGCTGCTCGCGAAGGCTGAGGCGGCGGATGAAGTGGTTCTGGACGCCGATCGCGTTCAGGCGAGTCATCATGTACTCGCTGATCCGATTGTTGATCACGCCCTTGCCTTCAAGCACGGCCTTCTTTTGAGCGTTGAAGGCGGTGGCGTCGTCCTTGAAGTACTGGATGAGGGTGCCCGGCTCGGGGCCCTCGTACAGAATCTTGGCCTTGCCTTCGTAAATCTTCTTGCGGCGGGTGGTCATGGCTCTCGTCGAGGCCCTTCTGGTTGCGGGCGCCTCTTGTCCAGAGAAACGAAAAGCGCGCGCGGCGGATAGCTGCGCGCGGCGTTCGACTCAAGGCCGCTCACGAAAAATGTCGGCTCGAAACTAGCTGAACGCGGCGCCTGGCGCAAACAGCCCTGGTCTCATCGGCGGGATTGTGAGCGGATCATGGACAATGTGACGTTAGCTTACGATTGCCGGGCGGCTCGCCACGGGATATGCAGCCGGCTCAAAGACTATTGGGGCTTTCATGACCACCTTCGACGAACGCGAACAGGGTTTCGAACGCAAGTTCGCGCTGGAGCAGGAACAGGAATTCAAGGCGACCGCCCGCCGCAATCGCCTGCTGGGCGAATGGGCGGCCTCGCTGATGGGCCTGGCGACGATCGATGACTACGCCCGCGCCGTGGTGAAGTCCGATTTCGAGCAGCCCGGCGACGAGGACGTGCTGCGCAAGGTCGCCGGCGACCTGAAGAGCTCGGGCGTCAATGTCGGCGAGGGCGAGGTCCGTCGGAAGATGGACGAACTTCTGGCCCTGGCCCGCGGCCAGATCGCCGCCGGCGAATAAGGCTTTCGGCCTTTCAATGCAGAAAGGGCCGCCCCTCGGGGCGGCCCTTTTGCTTTGTGATTACGCTACCAGATCCGCGAGCGGTCTTCCGGCTTCAGATAATAGGTGTCGCCGGGCTTGACCCCGAAGGCGTCGTACCAGGCGTCGATGTTGCGGGTGGGGCCGATGGCGCGGAAGGCCGGGGGCGAGTGCGGGTCCGAGGCGATCTGCGACTTCAACGTGTCGTCACGCACCTTGCTGCGCCAGGCCTGGCCGAAAGCCAGGAATAGGCGCTGGTCGCCGGTCAGGCCGTCGATCACCGGCGCCAGCTTGCCGCCCAGCGACGCATGGTAGGCGTCCAGCGCCACCTGCAGGCCGGCTAGGTCGGCGATGTTCTCGCCCATGGTCAGCTTGCCCTTGATGAACATGCCCGGCGCGCCTTCGTAGCTGTCGTACTGCTTGCCCAGAACCTCGGCCTGGGCGTCGAAGCGCTTGCCGTCCTCGGCGGTCCACCAGTCGCGCAGGGCGCCCGTCTCGTCGTACTTGCGGCCCTGGTCGTCGAAGCCGTGGCTGATCTCGTGGCCGATCACCGCACCGATGGCGCCGTAATTGACCGCCGGGTCGGCCGCCGGATCAAACATGGGGGCCTGAAGGATCGCGGCCGGGAAGACGATCTGGTTCTGCGAGGTGTCGTTGTAGGCGTTCACCGTCTGCGGGGTCATCTGCCATTTGCCGTGGTCGACGACCTTGCCCAGGTCGCTGCGCTCGTAGGCCCATTCGAAAGCGCGGCTGCGCGAGACGTTGCCGTACAGGTCGTCGGCGTCGATCTTCAGCCCGGCATAGTCGCGCCACTTGTCGGGATAGCCCACCATTACCTGCATGCGCTTGAGCTTGCTGTGGGCCGCCGCCCTGGTCGACGCGCTCATCCACGGCGCGTCGTCGATGCGCTTGGCCATGGCGACCTTCAGGTTGTCGATCATCTCGACCATCTGGGCCTTGGAGCTGGGCGGGAAATAGGTCTCGACATAGGTCCGCCCGACCAGTTCGCCCAGGCTGCCGTCGACCAGTTGCACGCCGCGCTTCCAGCGGGGGCGGAGCACCATCTGGCCGGTTAGCACCTTGATGTACTCGAAGCGGCTGTCGACGAACCGCTTGGACAGGTAGGGCGAGGCGTCCTCGATCACCTGGGAAGCCTGCCATGCCTTCAGAGTCTCCAGCGGGGTCTCGTCGTAGATCTTGGCGATATCGCGGATGGCAGTGTTCTCGTTCAGCACCACCTTGTTCAGGCCCGGCGCTCCGGCCCCCGCAAGGTAATCGTTCCAGGGGAACGACGGCGCATAGGCCGCCAGCTGGGCCGGGGTTACGGGATTGTAGGTCTTCTCCGCGTCGCGTCGGTCGGCGGCGGGCCAGCTGACCTTGGCGATACGAGTCTCCAGGGCCATGACGTCGGCGGCCGCCTTGGCCGGATCGGCATAGCCGGCTGCGGCGAGGTTGCGTTGCACGAATGCCGCATAGGCCTCGCGCTGGGGCTTGAATTCGTCGGTCAGGTAGTAGTCGCGCTCGGGCAGGCCCAAGCCGGCCTGGTAGACGTAGAGGGTATTGGCCTCGGTGCTCTTGACGTCCGGGGCCACGTCCAACTGGAACAGGTCGGCGCCGAAGCCGCCATGCGAGGCGCCCATCAGCCGCGCGAACGCGACCTTGTCTTTCACAGCCGCTAACTTGGCCAGATCGGCCTTCAGCGGCTTGTCGTCGACCTCCTCGACCTTGGCCTCGTCGGAGAAGCTCTTGTAGAGCCCGCCCAACTGGGTCGAGGCCGGGGCCTTCTCGATTACCGCCCGAAGCTGGTCCTGAGAGCGGTTATAAATGTCGTTGCCCGCGCCCGCGCCGCCCTGGTCCGGCGGGATTTGGGTGCGGGCGAACCAGGCGCCGTTGACGTACTTGTCGAAGTTGTCGCCCGGCTTGGTGCTGGTGTCGCGGGCGGTCAGATCGACGCCCCAGGCGCCGTACATCGGCTTTCTAGGCTGGGGCTTGCCGGGTTCGGTCGCGAAGGCGGCGGAAGACAAGGCGACCGCCGAGACGACGGTCAGCAGTAACGTGCGCATACGGAAAAGATCTCCCCTCGGATGAGGGGATGCTGCCCTAGTTACAGGGCTGGTGCAGATGAATAACCTGTAATGCGAGCGGACGCCGCGAGATCCTCAGGCAAGCCAGTCGCTGATGGCCCGCCAGGTGTCGGCCTTTTGCTCGAACGAGCGCGCCGCGTGGGCCGGGCTGGAGGAGGGCAGGGCCAGGGTGGCGACACGGTCGCCGATCAGTCGGCCGCCCAGCTTGGCCGCCGTCCCGCCGTTGAAGGCGACCGCGCGCAGGTTCGGCAGGGTCTCGATCAGGGTGACCAGGTCGTTGGCGGCGGGATCACGGATGGCGGCGTCCAGGCTGCCGGGGCGTTCGGCCTCGCCGATCACATCCCAAAGACCGACGCGGTGCGAGAGCAGGGCGGCCAGGCGGTCGTCATAAGCCAGCGGGACGAGGGGCGTGTCCAGCACGCCTTCCATCAGCCGCCAGAAGGCGTTGCGCGGATTGCCGTAGTACTGGGCGAGCGCCAGCGAGGCCTCGCCCGGCAGGCTGCCCAGGATCAGGACGCGTGTGTTTGCGTCGACGACCGCCGGGAAGCCTGATTTACGGGTCATGGGAGACGTTTCCTGGGCCGGAAACCTCGTCCTTCGACAAGCTCAGGATGAGGTTTCCTACTGGACCGGCGCGAAAAGCAGCCCTCATCCTGAGCTTGGCGAAGGACGAGGGCGGCTTCATCGGCGACGAACCCCTAGGCTTGCTCGCCGAACACCCGCTTGAAGATCACGTCGACGTTCTTGGTGTGATAGCCGTAGTCGAACAGCTCCTCGAGCTCGGCGTCGCTCAGGGCCTTGGAGACCACCGGGTCGGCCTTCAGGAAGTCGATGAACCGGCCTTCGCCGCGCCACACCTTCATCGAATTGCCCTGCACGGCGGCATAGGCGTCCTCGCGCGACACGCCCTTCTGGGTCAAGGCCAGCATCACCCGCTGCGAGAACACCAGGCCCCCCAGCTTGTCCAGGTTCTTGGCCATGTTGTCGGGATAGATGTTGAAGCGCTCGATCACCCCCGCCAGGCGGCGCAGGGCGAAGTCGAGGTGGATGGTGGCGTCCGGACCGATGCCGCGCTCGACCGACGAATGGCTGATGTCGCGCTCGTGCCAGAGGGCGACGTTCTCCAGGGCCGGGGTCACGGCCGAGCGGACCAGCCGGGCCAGGCCGGTCAGGTTCTCGGTCAGGATCGGGTTGCGCTTGTGCGGCATGGCCGAGCTGCCCTTCTGCCCGACCTCGAACGGCTCCTCGGCCTCCAGCACCTCGGTGCGCTGCAGGTGGCGGATCTCGGTGGCCAGGCGCTCGACCGACGAGGCGACCACGCCCAGGGCGCAGAAAAAGGCCGCGTGGCGGTCGCGCGGGATCACCTGGGTCGAGACCGGCTCGACGACCAGGCCCATCTTGTCGGCCACGTGCTGTTCGACGCGCGGATCGACATTGGCGAAGGTGCCCACGGCGCCGCTGATCGCGCAGGTGGCGATCTCGAACTTGGCCATCGCCAGGCGCTCCTTGGCGCGCTGGAACTCGGCGTAGTAGCCGGCCAGCTTCAGGCCGAAGGTGATCGGTTCGGCGTGGATGCCGTGGCTGCGGCCGACGCAGACGGTCATCTTGTGTTCCAGGGCCCGGCGCTTCAGGGCCGCCAGGATCAGGTCGACGTCTTCCAGCAGCAGGTCGGTGGCTCTGCTCAGCTGCACGGCGAAGCAGGTGTCCAGCACGTCCGAACTGGTCATGCCCTGGTGCAGGAAGCGGGCCTCGGGACCGACGATCTCGGCCACGTGGGTCAGGAAGGCGATGACGTCATGCTTGGTGACGCGCTCGATCTCGTCGATGCGGTCGCTGTCCCAGATCGCGTCGCGGCCCTTTTCCCAGATCGTTTCGGCCGCCAGCTTGGGGATGACCCCCAGCTCGGCCATGGCGTCGGCGGCGTGGGCCTCGATCTCGAACCAGATCTTGTACTTGGTCTGGCTGGACCAGATGGCGGCGGCTTCGGGGCGGGAATAGCGGGTGATCATGAGGCGGGCGTTTGGTCCCGTCCGCCGGGTGAGTCAAGGGAAGGGGATTATTACTTGGGTTCTCGCGCCCTCTCCCTGAAGCCAGAGGGTGATTTGCGGGGATGGACAGACCTCGATCCCCGCTAGCGGCCTGAGAAACCCCAGTCCTTCCAACGTCCCGCAAAATAATGAGCGTCACCGGTCCTCTGAGCTCAAAGCCGTTGCACAATCATACCCGTCCCCATCGCGGGGGAGGGCTCTTGGTACCGGCCCAAGCAGGCGATGGGGATGGAACCGAGCGGGGCCGCCTGGGCCTGGCGATCGGATCGCGGCGGGCGGCGGGGCTCAGAAGGCTCCACGGTCCGGCGGGGGCGATGGCGGGACGGGCGGGTCGACGGGGCTGGGAGTTCAAACCGGCCTGTTCCAGGATCAGTCGGAGTCGCCGACGGCCCCTTCCGGGCGACCTGATCCTGCCCGCCCGAGGGGAAACGTCGACCGGGATGAAACAAGCCCTCAATCGCCGTCCCTCGAGACCAACGGTTCCGCGGAGCGGACTGGTCACGCCGAAACGCAAACACACACTCACGGTCTCCGGGCTTGGCCCGGCCGCTCCGCGCCTCCCCACCCACTCGCCGCGAAAGCCCGAGGTCGGACAGCCGTGTCCGCCTCCCAGGAGGAGAACCGCATGCCCAAGTCCAAGCCGCCCCGCCGCCGCAAGATCCGCCGAGCCAACGATCTCCGCGTGCTGATGATCGAGGGGGTCCAGGCTGCCCTGGCCCTGAACGACGCGACTCTGGCCAAGATCGACGACTTGCTCAGCCGGACTCCCAAGGGGCCGAACAGGACCGCCCTGCTGACCTTGCGCGCGGAGATGAAGTCGCATCGGCCTGGCCTTCTTGAAAGCCGGGCCGACGCCATGCGCACTGACTAGCTCAGGCCTGCGCCACCGCCCGCTCCCGCATGTGCTTGACCATGCCGATCGCCGCCAGGGCGTAGTGCAGGGCGGCCCAGGCGTAGAAGCACAGCGAGACGATGATGCCCTGCTGGGTGGCCCGGGCCATGGCGCCGTGGCAGGCCTTGGCGAGGTCCGCGGGCGAGCCCTTCGGTGCCAGGCCGCCGGGGCACTGGGCGTTGAAGCTGGCCGCGCCGGGGTCGGTGAACGAGCCGCCCAGGGCCTGGAAGATCGTGGAGGCTTCGGGGTGATTGAAGTGGAACCGCGCCAGGTGGTCGATCAGCCAGCCGGTGAACACGGGTCCGCCGCCCAGGGCGATCAGGTTGAGGAAGAAGAACAGCAGGGCCGTCGCCGTGGCCCGGCGGCGCGGCTCGACCGAGTTCTGCACGACGCCGAAGGTCGGGGCCAGGTAGGTGTAGTGGAAGATGCCGGGGACCAGCAGGATCAGGGCGGTGGTCTGCCAGTTGGTCTGCAGGTAGGCGGCGATGTAGATCGGGGTGCAGATCAGCAGGCCGAGGGCCGGCACCAGGGCGTACCACTTGGCGCTGCGCTTGCCCGACCAGTCGGTCAGGAAGCCGCCCACCAGCGTGCCGACCCCGGCCGAGAAACCGCCGATCAGCCCGACGATCAGACCGACCTGGGCCAGGCCCAGGCCGTAGGTGCGGACGAAATAGGGCGGCACGAACGCGCCCGAACCGTACGAGCCGAACGAGGCGATGGTCACGCCCAGCATCATGTGCAGCACCGGCCACTTGCCGAACAGCACCTTCATCACAGCGCCGATCTCGCGGAACTCGGCGGCCAGGGAGAACGGCGGCTTGGCGGGTTCGACGACCAGATCCTCGGCCTCGAGCGGGCGTTCCTTGATCTCCGAATGGCCGCGCGGCGGTTCCTTGACGATCAGCTTGACCAGCACGGCCAGCAGGATGCCGGGCAGGCCGACGATCACGAAGGCCACGCGCCAGCTGAACTCCTGGGCCAGCCAGCCGCCGGCCACGGCGCCGAACATCGTGCCCAGCGGGATGCCGAACGAATAGATCGACAGGGCCGAGGCGCGCTTCTTGGGCTCGTAATAGTCGCTGATCAGCGAGTGCGACGGCGGCGAGCAGCCGGCCTCGCCGACCCCCACGCCGAAGCGGTAGAGGGCCAGCTGGGCGAAGCTGGAGGCGCTGCCGCACAGGGCGGTGAAGCCCGACCAGACGACCAGGGAGATCGAGATGATCGTCACCCGGTTCCAGCGTTCCGCCATCCGGGCGATCGGAATGCCCAGCAGGGTGTAGAGCAGAGCGAAATACAGGCCGCCCAGCAGGCCCAACTGGGTGTCGGTCAGCTTGAGGTCGACCTTGATGGCCTGGCCGATGGTGGCGATGATCGTGCGGTCGATGAAGTTGAAGGTGTAGGTGGCGAGCAGAAGCCCAAGCACCGTGGCCTTGTAGCCATTCGAGTACAGCGGCTGCGCGCCGCCAGGCGTTTTCGCCTGCGCCATCCTGGGCCTCTCCCTTCAAACATTTGTTCTAATTGTTGGGCCGACTGTAGACGCAAGGGAAGCGGCAAGGCCAGAGGGGAAATCGCGGCCTTTTCCCGACCCTTTGATGAACGGCCGACAACGAAGGCGCCCATGCCCGTTCAGACGCGAAGGCCTTCAATGCGTCCATGGCCGCGACAGACGGCTTTGCAGGAGGTCCGCCATGCACGCCTTGCCAAATCCAAGTCCCGATCCGACCGCCCGATCCGCGGAGATCGTTCCGTTCGAGGAGCTGAACCGAGCCCGCACGCGGCGCGCCCTGAGCCGCGACACCGGCCCGCCCGGCGAGCCGCATCCCTGGGCCTATGTCTTTCCCAGACCGATGCTCGGCGAAAACGACTAGGTTCGCGCCGCCGGCGTTGTCGCGCGCCGACGCTCAGGCTAAGCCCAGGCGTTCGTCCGCTCGCGAAAGAGGCTCGCCATGGAAATCATCGTCGGCACCAAGTCCTGGTCCAGTTGGTCGCTGCGGCCCTGGCTGGCGCTGAAGCGCACCGGCGAGGCGTTCAAGGAGACCGTGGTGGAGCTGCGCCAGGTCGGAACCTCCGAGGCCGAGCTCGCCAAGCATTCGCCCAGCCATCTGGTGCCGGCGCTCAAGGACGGCGATCTGGTGATCTGGGACTCCCTGGCGATCTGCGAATATCTGGCCGAGAAATTCCCGGCCGCCAGGCTCTGGCCCCAGGACGCGGCCGTGCGGGCCCTGGGACGTTCGGCGGCGGCCGAGATGCATTCGGGCTTCTCGTCGCTGCGTGGCGAATGCCCGATGGCGCTGGAGGAGGCGCCGCGCGTCGTGGCCGTCTCAGAGGCCACCCAGAAGGACGTGCGCAAGATCGTCGAGCGCTGGAGCCAGCTGCTCAAGCGCTCTGGCGGGCCCTTCCTGCTGGGCGAGTGGTCGATCGCCGACGCCTTCTACACCCCGGTCGCCACCCGCTTCCGCACCTATGGCATCCATCTGTCGGACTATGGCGACACCGGCCCGGCCGGGGCCTATTGCGAACGCCTGCTGCAGACGCCGGAATTCCTGGCCTGGGAAGCCGACGCCTTGACCTAGGCGCTCTACTCGGTCGGGAACATCGCGAAATAGGGCTCGGCCTCCCGCAGCACCCGCGCGAACGACGGGCGGGCCAGCAGGCGGTCGAGATAGGCCGAGACAACGGGGTAGGTCTCGCCCAGCGGGGCCACCTTGTCGGCATAGAACAAGGCCGGGGCCGCGGCGCAGTCGGCCAGAGTGAAATCCTCGCCCGCCGCCCAGGTCCGGCCCGCCAGTTCCGTCTCGAGCAGGCCATAGGCCGTGGCCAGCTGCGAACGGGCTTGGGCGACGCCATAGGGGTCCTTGGCGACATCGACGGGACGGATCCGGTCGGCCACGATCGCCTGCATCGGCGTCATGACATAGAGGTCGAACAGGCGGTCCATCAACCGCACGCGCAGGGCGGCCTCCGGATCGTCCGGGATGAACCGCACCGGGCCGGGATAGGTTGCCTGCAGGTGTTCGATGATGATCGACGTTTCCGGGATCGTGCGGTTCCGCGCCTCATCGCGCAGCAGCGGCATCTTGGCCGTCGGCCACAGGGCCTTGAACGCCGCGGCGGCTTCGAGATCGCCGAAGTCGATCACCTGGGCTTCGAACGGCGTGTCGTTCTCATAGAGGGCGATCAGCGCCTTCCAGCAATACGAGGACAACGGATGCATGTGCAGGGTCAGGGACATGGACTCTCCATGGATCGGGTGGGGCAAATCTTGGCGCGGCGTTCGCTAGGCTTCCGCGCCCTGGCGTTCGAGTTCTTCCGCCAGCCTCTCGTACAGCTCGCGGCAGCCTTGCTCGCGCTGGGCCGGGAAGTCGAACCCGTCGAGGAACGCGCCCTGTTCGGTATAGGTCAGCCGCGTCTTCTTGCCTTCGGGCTTGATCTCGATCGTGGCGATCGACACCGAGATGCGGTTGCCATCGATGTCCATGGCGTAGGCCATGATCAGCCGCTGATCCGGGACGATGTCCCAGTAGGTGGTCTCGTTGAGGATGATCATCTTGCCGTCGGGGCTGAAGCGTCCGCGCTCCTGGCCGCCGACCCGGAAGTCGTAAGTGTAGTCGGCCACGGGCCAACCTTCGGACTTCACGAACCAGCGGTCGCGGGCCTCCGAATCGGAGAACGCCCTGAACACCCGGGCGGGCGAGGCGTCATAGACCCGGTTGATGACGAAGGTGGCGTGGATCACGGAACGTTCGATCATGATGCTTATCCTCTTGAATTTGAAAGTCAGTCTTCCTCGTCGCCGGCCGTGGCGCGCAAATACTCCCCCAGGCGGTCGAGCTTGTGTTCCATGAGCACGCGGCGGTCGTTGATCCAGGTCTCGGCGGCGCTGAGCGCGTCGGGCTCCAGACGGCAGGTCCGCACCCGTCCGATCTTCTCCGAGCGGATCAGGCCGCTGCCCTCCAGGAGCTGCAGGTGCTGCATCACCGAGGGCAGCGACATGGCCAAGGGCTGGGCCAGTTCGCTGACCGAGGCCGGGCCGGCGCAGAGCCGCTCGACGATGATGCGCCGGCTGGGGTCGGCCAGCGCCTGGAACATCAGGTCGAGCGAGGGTGGTTGGTTAGTCATGTGCCTAAGTATCTGCGGCATGCGTCGCACGTCAACAAATACTTTGTTAATTGCCTAAGTGTTGTCGCGCCCACGAAAACGCCCCGGACACAAGGCCCGAGGCGTTCGACGCGAGCCTCGTTTTCCGATCGGGTGACGGGTCGGCTTTACGGGCGACGAACGAGCGGCTTTCATCTCGGCCGTACGGGAGGGACGCAATGGCGACGCCAAGCGCGGCGGAGGCCTTGGCTGACGACTTCGCCGATCCGCTGGTCAGCCGGATTGTCGCGTTCCTGCGCCAGATCCAGATCCCGGTCGAGGTCGCCACGCTGGAGGGCGAGACCTTCCTGCCGGGCGTCGTGGTGGCGGGTGGAGGGCTGCGGGTCGATCCGTCCCGCTTGGCCTGGCCGGGTGACCTGTTGCACGAGGCCGGTCACATCGCCGTCGGCGATCCCGCGCGCCGGGACGAGGCGGTGTCCAACGATCCCGCCGAGGAGATGGCGGCCCTGGCCTGGTCGTTCGCGGCGGCGGTCCATCTGGGTCTGGATCCTTCGGTGCCGTTCCACGAGGGCGGCTATCGCGGCGGTGGCAAAGCGTTGGCGGACACTTTCAGCCAAGGCGGCTATGTCGGCGTGCCGATGCTTGCCTTGTGGGGCCTGACCCATGAGCCCCGCCGCGCCAAGGCCGCCGGGGGGCTTGGCTATCCGCACATGCAGGCCTGGCGGCGAACCTAGGCCGCCGCGAAGTCGCGCAGGGCGGTGAAGCCGCCCTGGTTGATCGGCAGGATGAAGCTGACGGTGGTGCCTTCGCCTGGCGTGCTGGCCATCTCCAGCGCGCCGTCGTGCATTTCGACCAGCGACTTGGTCAGGGCCAGGCCCAGGCCTGTGCCCTGGGTCGTCTTGGCCTGTTGGCTTTCGACCTGCTCGAACGGCCTGGCCAGTCGGGCCAGATCCTCGGGGGCGATGCCGATCCCCGTGTCGACGACCGAGACCCGGACGCGCTCGCCCAGCGGGTCGCGCCGCAGTTCGGCCTGCACCGTGATGCGGCCGGCGCGTGGCGTGAACTTGATGGCGTTGGACAGCAGGTTCAGCAGCACCTGCTTGACCGCGCGATAGTCGGCCTCGACCTCGGGCAGTGTGGGGAAGTCGATCTCCAGCTTCAGACCGGCGGCCTCGGCGCGGTTACGCACCAACCGCACGGCGTCTTCGGCGACGTCCTGGAGGTTCAGCGGTTCGAACTTCAGGTTCATCTTGCCGGCCTCGATCTTCGACATGTCGAGGATGTCGTTGATCAGGGCCAGCAGGTGCTGGCCGCTATTGTGGATGTCCAGGCTGTAGCCCTTGTAGCGCTGGTCGCCGAGCGGGCCGAACATCTCGTTCATCATGATCTCGGAGAAGCCGTTGATGGCGTTCAGCGGCGTGCGCAGCTCGTGGGACATGTTGGCCAGGAACTCGCTCTTGGCCTGGTTGGCGCCCTCGGCCTTGACCTTCTCCATCTCGTACTTGCGCGCCAGCTCGGCCAGTTGGTCCTGCGAACGCTCCAGGCCGGCGACGGCGTACTGCAGCTGCTCTTCGTTGAGGCGACGGGCCTCGTCCTGGTTCTTGATGGCGGTGATGTCGGCGGCGGTCATCACCAGGCCGCCCTCGGCGGTGCGGCGCTCGCTGATCTGGATCCAGCGGCCGTCGTTCAACTCGGCCTCGCGCACGCCCTTGGCGCCGTCCGGAGCGGGCTGGTCGTGCTTGATGGCCATGGCCGCGTAGTGGTTGACTTCGTTGCGCGGCGCGCCGGGCTTGAGCAGCTTGGGCTCGAGGTTGAAGACGTCACGGTAGTTGCGGTTGCACATCAGCAGCCGGCCCTGGCGGTCCCAGAGCACGAAGGCCTCGGACACGCTCTCAATGGCGTCGCGCAGACGGTTCTCGGCGGCCTGGGCGCGGGCCTGGGCCAGGCGCTCCTCGGTGACGTCCAGCGCCACGCCGATGATCCGCGAATAGCCGTCCTCGCCGGACTTGCCGAAGCCTTGGCCGCGGGCGTCGATCCAGATGGCGCGACCGCCGTCGCGCGACGGCACGCGGAACGACACGTCGAAGGCCCCATAGGTCGCGGCGTTGGCCAGGGCCTGACGAACCTTGTCGCGATGATCGACCGAGACGCGATCCAGCAGTTCCTGTCCCGGCACCACGCCGCCGCCGCCCCAGCCGAACATCGCGCCCGTGACGTCGGACATGAACACTTGATCGACGCCCAGCTCCCACTCCCAGATGCCGCAGCGGGCGGCCTCGACGGCGAGGCGGAAACGCTGCTCGCTATCGACGAATTCCTTTTGGGCGGTCTCCACCCGGCGGCTCTGCAGCACCAGCATCAGGGCCAGGGCGATGCCGACGGCCAGCGGGGCCAGCAGCGAGAAGGCGCCTTCCATGACCTGGCGATCGATATTGGCGACCGTCTGCGGTCGGGCCGCGGCCGCGGCCAGCAGGTCGCCCTGGGCCAGAGGCTGGATCGCGACATCGAGCGCCCGGCCATCGACCGACCGGCCGCGCAGGGCCGCCGCGCCGTCGCCAAAATCTTCGGTGGTCAGCGAGAAGGCTTCACGCAGGTTGGTCGCGCCTTGGATCGGCCGGCCGGCCGCCGCGAGAATCTGGCCGTCGGCCAGCATCAAGGCGCTGGCCGCACCCTTGGCGGGCTCGGCGATCAGGCGGGACGGATCGCTGGAGGCGACGACGAAACCGCGCCCCTCGCCCAAGGGCGTGGCCATGGCGACATAGAGGC
>NZ_JBAPVS010000117.1:0-3699 GCF_049283275.1 Caulobacter sp.
GCCCGAGATCGTCGAGAACACCTATGTGCGCAACGTCCACAGCCCGTCCCTGACGGTGTTCCCCGCCGACCCGCGCCATGCGAACGGCGCGGCGGTCATCGTCGTGCCCGGCGGCGGCCATCGCATGCTGGTTTTCGTCAATGAGGGCGTCGGGCCGGCCAAGGCGCTCAACCGCTACGGCGTCACCACCTTCGTCCTGAAGTACCGCCTGGCGCGCGAGGCGGGATCGACCTATGCGATCGACCGCGACGCGGCCGCCGACCTGCGCCGGGCGATCCGCTGGGTGCGGGCCAACGCCGCCCAATATGGGGTGGACCCGCGCCGGATCGGCGTGATGGGCTTTTCGGCCGGCGGCGAACTGGTCTCGCTGGTCGCCGACAACCCCGCGCCGACCCAGCCGCCCTCGGCCGATCCGCTGGACGCGGTCGACGCCCGTCCCGACTTCCAGGTGCTGGTCTATCCCGGACCCTTGGGCGTCCCCGCCCAGGCCGTGGCCGGCGCCCCGCCGGCCTTCATCACCGCCGGTTCCCTGGACCCATGCTGCGCCGAGCCGGCCGTGACCCTCTACAGCCAGCTTCGCAAGGCCGGGGTGTCGGCGGAGCTGCACATGTTCGCCGACATGGACCACGGCTTCAACATCGCCGCCCACTCCGAGAGCCTGTCGATCCTGCACTGGCCCGACCGCCTGGCCGATTGGCTGAGCGACGGCGGCTGGCTGCATGAAAGACCCTTGACGGACCCGAAGCCCTTCAAACCCTAATGCCGCCAATCACCGGGATCACGACCATGGACATCGGACGCCGCGACCTCCTTCTCGCCGCCGCCTCTCTCACCATCGCCTCAGCCGCAGGAGGGGCTCGGGCCGCCGGCGATCGCAAGATCGGCTACGCCATCGTCGGCCTGGGCTATTACGGCCTCAACGTCATCCTGCCCCAGTTCGTCAACTGCCAGCACAGCCGGGTCACGGCCCTGGTCAGCGGAGACCCGGCCAAGGCCCGCGCGACCGCGGCGCGCTATGGCGTGCCTGAGCGCTCGATCTATTCCTATGAGACCTTCGACCAGATCCGCGACAATCCCGACGTCGACGTCGTCTATGTCATCCTGCCCAATTCCATGCACGCCGAGTACACCATCCGCGCCGCCAAGGCGGGCAAGCATGTGATGTGCGAGAAGCCGATGGCGACGTCGGTCGCCGACTGCGAGGCGATGATCGCCGCGTGCAAGGCGGCGGGGCGCAAGCTGATGATCGGCTACCGCTGCCATTTCGAGGCCACCAATCTGGAGGCCATGCGTCTGGCCCGGGCGGGCGCGGCCGGAAAGATCCGCTATGTGCGCTCCGAGCACGGCTTCGTGCAGGGCGATCCGTCAAAGTGGCGGTTGAAGAAGGGTTTGGCGGGCGGTGGGTCGCTGATGGACATGGGCGTCTACAGTCTGCAGGCCGCCCGCTACATGACCGGCGAGGAGCCGATCTCGGTCACGGCGCGCGAGTCCACCGACCGCAACGATCCCCGGTTCACCGAGGTGGAGGACATGATCGAGTGGATGCTCAAGTTTCCGTCCGGAGCGATCGCCGGCTGCCTGTCGACCTACAGCGCCAACCAGAACCATGTCCTGCTGATGGGCGACAAGGGACGGATCGAGATGGAGCCCGCCACCCGCTATGACGGCAACCGCCTGTGGACCGGCAGGGACGGCCGCGCGGAGGAAGTCGCCCCGCCGCCCGGCCCGGCCAAGACCCAGTTCGCCGGCCAGCTGGATCACCTGGCCGATTGCATCGCGGCCGACCGTTCGCCGATCGTTTCGGGTGAGGAGGGCCTGCGCGACATGAAGATCATCGAGGCCATCTACCGGTCGGCGCGCGAGGGAAGCACGATCAAGCTATAGGCGGCTAGGCGGCCAGCTCCGGGGATCGCGTGTCCCCAACCTTGTCCGCCCTAGCTGGAGACAGCCGATCCCAAGGTCTGCTGGAAGTGCGCCGCCAGGCCGTCGCCATCGACCTCCAGGCACACCCGGATGGACGGCGAAGCGCCGACCCTGCTGGTCTGTCCGGCGCGGTCGCCCGAAAGCGAGACCAGGACCTGGGCCTGATCCGGCGTGAACAGGTCGGGCGCGGTCAGGCTGATGAGGGCGGCCACGTCGTGCAGGACGCAACCGTCGAGGCCCTCGTGCCGCCCATAGGCCTGGGCGTATCGCCGACTGACCGCGTAGGCGAACGCGCCAAGGTTCCCGTCCCGCGCCGCCAGGCTTTGGGCGGCGGCGTCGGACCAGACGCAGGACAGGGTGACGTCCAGCGGGACCAGGGTGATCGGCCAGGCCGCGCCGAGCACTTCGCTGGCCGCCTCGGGGTCGTTGTGGAAATTGGCTTCGGCGAACGGGGTCACATTGCCCGCCCGGCCTCGGCGCCCGAACGCCCCGCCCATGATGGTCACCCCCGCGACCAGCCGCGCGATGTCGGGGGCCGCGCGCAGCGCCAGGGCGAGGTTGGTCAAGGGCCCGATGGCCACCAGCTCGACGGCGCCGGGATGGGCGCGGATCAACTCGACGATCTTCTGGTGCGCGACGCCGGCGTCGGCCGCCGGAAGATCCAGGTCGCCAAGATCGATGTCGCCCAGACCATTGTCGCCATGCACGTGAACCGGCGAGGGGCCGCGGGGTCGGCTCAGGGGCGCGGCGGCGCCGCGATGGACGGGCGTGGTCAGGCCGAGACGCGCGCGCAGCCACAGAGCGTTGCGGGTGGTGGTCTCCACATCGGCATTGCCGAACACCGTGGTGATCGCCAGCAGACGCAGGTCGGGGCGGGCGCGCAGATAGAGCAGGGCCAGCGCGTCGTCGACGCCGGGATCGGTGTCCAGGATCACCCGTCTTGGCGGCGTGTCGCTCATCCGTAGACCGCGCGGCAGACCGCCTCGCACTTGGCCAGGTCGAACGCGCCGTCGGTCCGTACGCCCGACTCCATGTCGATCCAGTAGAGGGCGCCTTGCGGCGCGGCGATGCGGGCCAGGATCTCGGCGACGGTGTCGGGGCCGATGCCGCCCGAATATCCCCCGAACGCGCCCGACGCCGCCGGCGGCGCGGGCCAGCGCTCCGGGTGGACACCCCTTCCGAACGAGACGTCGAACAGCCAGTCGAGTCCCGCCTCGGCGGGGAATTCGCCCTGGCACTGCAGCACCGTCCGCACGGCCAGGCGGCGGCCATAGTCGCGCGCGGCGGCCACCTGAGCGGCGTCGCTGCCCTGGAAGCCGTGATTGACCTGGACGCGCTGGACGCCGGACGGGGCGAGGGGCGCGGACATCGGCGCGGCGACGATCGCCCTGGCCGCCGCGCCGCAGATATGGGCCGCCCAGCGCAAGTCGCGCTCGGCCAGCAGGGCAGCGCGAAGTTCGGCGTTCGGGAACAGCGCCATGTCCTCCTGGGCCGGGTCGACCAGCACGCCCCATTCGATCGGATAGCGCTGGGACAGCCGCTTCATGCCGGGCAACAGGTCGAGGCGATCGACGCCGGTGAAAGCGATGAAACAGGGCGGCTGCATGGCGAGGTCCGTGCTCAGAATATCCTTGCAAACTAGCAAGTGAAACGTTTCAGTCAAGCGAGCTGAACGGAGGTCGAAATGGCGGCGGTGGCGATCGCGGGATACGCGACGATCGACTATGTGGTCCGGGTCGAGGGCGACTTCACCGGACGCGGCACGCTGCCGATGCG
>NZ_JBAPVS010000118.1:0-3163 GCF_049283275.1 Caulobacter sp.
GTGCTGGTGGCCGACACCGCCACCGTCACGGCCGAGGCTTTCGAGCGCCTGGCCCGCGACGGCGGCCGCGGTCTGCTGGCCCGTGTGACCCGCGTCCTGCTGGCCGAGGGCCACAAGCCCGGCGCCAACCTGAAGGGCGGCGACCTGACGGTCACCTACGCCCCGGGCAAGGGCCTGTCGGGCCGGCCCTCGTCCAAGCGGATCATCAAGATCGTCAGCAAGTAGACGGCATCACCGCCATCATGCCCTCGGTGCGCGCGCGCACGCTCGGCGATGCCAGGCAGCCGGTCAGGGCCTCGTGGCCCGGCGCGCCCGGCCGGGGCGTCACCCGCATCGGCGGGGCGTGATTGGCCGGGCAGTAGAGGATCGCCTCGTCGGCCCCGTCCGCGGCCCCGACCGCGGACAAGTCGAGGATCGCGCTGGAGCGGGTCAACAGCACGACGGCCGGCGCCTCTTGGCCCCGCCGGCGCAGGCGGGCCACGAGAGCCTCCTGTTCGCCCCGGTCCAACCCTCTTTCCGGCATGTCGATCACCAGGGGACGCGTGCCCTCCAGGGCGCGAGGCAGGGCGTCGTCCGGACGGTCGAGATCCAGGAAGACCGCGTCGAGGGCTAGGGCCAGCCGCCGGGCCAGGCGCGTCTTGCCGCTGCCCAGCGGCCCGGTGACAAAGGTCAGGGCCGGGACGCGCGCCAATTCGAACCGCTCGCCGCCCCATGGCCAGGGCAGGTCGAAGGCGACGGCGGGCGCGGCGCTGGGCGCCAGGCCGGCGCGCAGATCGCGGATCTTGTCGGCGGCGGCGGTCAGTTGGCCGATCCGGTCCTCCAGGATCGCCTGGTGGGCGGCCAGGGCCGGCTCGGCCTGGCCGCTCAGCATCTCGGCGATCCGCGACAGGCTCAGGCCCAGGGCGCGCAGGGAGACGATCTCGCCCGCCCGGGCCATCTGGTCGGGGCCGTAGGCGCGCCAGCCGGCGGCGGTGCGGGCCGGGACCAGCAGGCCGCGCGCCTCGTAGATCCGCAGCGCCTTGGCCGAAACGCCCAGCTGTCGGGCGGCGTCCGATGGGCCCAGGAAGCGGGCGGAAGGGGGCATGGGAATCACCTCGTCCGGGTTGACCGCCCTCTTATCGGGGCGGCCCCAGGGTCCGGGTCAAGACCGATCGCTCACCCCCAGCCGCTTGCGCACCTGGATGAACAGATAGGGCTCGAACGGCAGCGAGCGGGTCTCGATCTTGTCGACCACGTCGTCGGCGCGCGAGCCTTTGTAGATCGTCCGTTCGCGGGTGATGCTGCGCGAGGACCAGTTGGACAGGGTGGTGCGCACCGTGAGGTCCGTCCTGGGCTTCCATTCGACGAAACCTTCCAGGTATGCCTCGGCGCGTTGGGTGCGGACCTCGTTGAAGCGGAAGCGGCTGTATTCGTTGGCGCAGTTGACGGAGGTCCCCCAGCTCCATCGGCCGCCGGGCATGTCGCGCGTGAAGCTGACATTGCAGACGAACGGCGTGGCGTTGGTGATGCGGCGCTTGCCGAAGGTGACGGGGTCGGTGACCTCGCTGTCGAACCAGCTGAGGCGCGTCTTCACCTGGCCGCCGGAAATCCCCAGCTTCTGGGTCGGCAGGGTCATGGCGATCACGAACTGGTCGGACCGGCCGTCGCCGATGTTGCTGGGCGCGTCGCCGCCGGTGGGCAGCGGCTTGTAGTCGACGACGTCGGAAATCTGCGAATGGGTCAGGGTGGCCGAGATCGAACCTGCCCCCCAGAACCGCCGCTCCCACGCCACTTCGCCGACCCACGAGCGCTGGGGCTCCAGAGTGGCGTCCGCGCCTTCCTGGCTGCCGGCCGACAGGTCGGCCGAGGCGATGAAGTCGCCGAAGTCCAGTTGCCCGACCTCGCGCTCGACCCGCATCCGCAGCTGGTCGGCGCTGTTGGGGTTCCAGGTCACCAGCAGGCGAGGCTTGGGGTAGAAGAAGCTGCGCTCCAGATCCACGCCGCCGCTCTGGGTGATGCGCGAGACCTCGACCCGCGCGCCGGCCTCGAGCGTCAGTTTGGGATCGGCCCGCCAGACGGCCTTGCCGGCCGCCTCGCCACGCAGCTCCTCGACCTTCACATGCGGCGGGCCGATGTCGACCGGGGCGCCGTTGACGGCGTAGTCGATATTGCCGTCCAGGAAGTTGTAGGCGCCCTCGAGGCTGCCCTCCAACGACAGGGTCTCGGACCGGCGCTGCTTCAGCTCGCCGCGCAGGATGCTTTCGCCGGTCTTGCTGCGCTCGGAATAGACCTCGGCGCGGCCTGGCAAGGCGAAGGTCGAGCCATAGGTGTCGTCGCCCAGGTTCTGCAGGAACACCAGCTGCAGGTCGGTGCGCGGCGAAAGCTTGCTGTCGTAGCGGGCCCCGAACTCGCCGGTCCAGTCCTCGTCGGTCTCGCCGCTGTCCTGGCGGCCGGCGCTGGGGGCGTAGCGGGTGTAGACGACGTCGCGGTCGAACGAGAAGTACTCGATCTTGCCGTTGATCCGGATTTTGCCGCCGGGGGCGGCGCGTTGGATCGCGCCGCGCGCCACGTAGTTCTGGATCTCGTCGTAACCCTTGACGGCCTCCATGGTCGTGGGCCGGCCGTCGGGAAAGCGGGTCACCCGGGTCCCGCCGTCGAAGGTCTGGTCGGTGCGGTCGATGGTGGCCAGCAGCGAGCCCTCGATCTGGTTGACCCCGTCCCGGCGCGAGGCCTGGAACTCCAGCAGCGGACCGAAGAAGCCGTCGGGATAGAGATAGGTCTGGAGATTGGCGACCTTCTCGATCTGCACGGTCGACTTGATCACCACATTGGCCAGGATCGTCTGGCCCTGCATGTCGACGCCGGGAGCGCCGCCGCGGATCAGTTCGATGCGCTCGACCGCGGTGGCCGAGATGCGCTTTAGGATGTCCTCGATGTCCTCGCTCTTGGTGGTCGGCCGCTCGCCGTTGATCAGCACGTTGCCGGCCGTGCCGGCGAAGCCGCGGGCGTCGTCGCCGCCGTCCAGCCGGAAGCCGGGCAGGCGGACGATCATGTCCAGGGCGGTGCTGGGGCGCTGCTCGGCGAAGAAGCTGGGCGGATAGCCGATCACCCCGCGCGGGGCGTCGGCGGGGGGCGGCGTCTGGGGCGGCGCCTGGGCCGGCGCCTGGGGCGCGGCCTCCAGCAC
>NZ_JBAPVS010000119.1:0-9702 GCF_049283275.1 Caulobacter sp.
GGGAGGGACTAGAAAGCGCGGACCTAGTCCTCCTCCAGCGACACCGGGATCGTCAGCCCGCGTTTGACCACCCCCAGCGCCACGTTCGTCGTGAACTTGCGCACGTTGGGGTTCTCGATGGCCAGCCGCGCCATCAAGGCGTCGTAGGTTTCAGTGTCGGGCGCGGTGACCACCAGGATGAAGTCGGCCTCGCCGGTCACGTAGAAGGCCTGCTGCACGTACTCCTGGCCCGCCAGCCAGGTGCGCAGATGGCTCAGCAGCTCGGGCCGGTCGCGCTCGACCTCCAGCGACACGATGAAGAAGGTCGGTCGTCCCACCTTGCGCGGTTCGAGGATGGCGGTCTGACGAACGATGACCCCCGCCTCCTTCAGCTTGCGCAGGCGGCGCTGCACGGCCGAGGGCGACAGGGCCACCCGCTGGGCCAGGTCTTCGGACGTGCGGCCCGCGTCCTCCTGGACCAGGTTCAGCAGCTGGCGATCGAAGCGGTCGAGTTTCATGGCCCGCAGGCTACGCGAAAACCAGCCGCGGGAACGCCGAATTTCCGCGTTCTGCCGGCCGTCTTCGCCGCCAAACGACGCGCCAGCGCGGCTACACGTCACGGCGTCGTTTCACGCCTTGAAGAGGTCGCCGCCTTGCTCGATCACCTGGAAATCCGCACCCGCCGCCTGGACGACTGCGTGGCCTTCTATCGTCAGGTCCTGGAGCCCACCGGCTATCGCCTGGTCGTGGACGGTCCCAAGAAGGGCTTCGGCTCGAACGGCGGCCGTCTCGACTTCTGGATCGCCGAGGGCGAGCCGTCGCTCGACGTGCACTACGCCTTCCTCGCCGCCGACCGCGCCGCCGTCGATCGCGCCTATGGCCGGTCCGGCCAGCACGGCGGCGTGCAGGAGCGCGCCCCGACCGTGCTGCCGCAGATCCATCCGCACTACTATGCCGGCTTCGCTCATGATCCTGACGGGCGGTTGATCGAGTTCGTCAGCCACGTTCCGGTCTAGCGGGCTAAATCGACCCTCGGATCCCGAGGCTCTCGCGCTCCGCGGACGCGCGTTTCTGAGACGATCGGCCAAATCCCCGAGGGCGGCGAGCCGCCTGGTCGGTGAAGCGATGCCGTAATCCTGACCACTGCGCTGCACAAAAAAGATGGCGGGCGCCATCCAAAGGGGCGCCTTGAGGCTTCCGGAGGCTCGTTACGATCCCGTGACGGTCGCGGCGCTTGCAGAAATTTCAGGTCTGGCGAACTGTTCCAATCGCGGCCGTTGCCGTGAGTTGCGTCTGTATTCGTGTCAATCAACAAGAACACGCTTAACGGGAAACGCCTAAGAGGAGAAAAACAATCGCGCTTATATAGCGTATGAGGGGGTAATATGAATAATCGCTCGCGGAACATCCTGTTTGCAGGAGTTTCCACCGTCAGCATCGCTTTTGCGTTTGGCTCCAATGCTTACGCCGTCGGGGCGCCTGAGCCTTCGCCTGACGTGCCCGAACTCGAAGCCGTCATCGTCACCGGCACGCGCACCACCGGCATGAAAGCCGTCGACAGCCCCGCGCCGATCACCGTGCTGGGCAGCGACGTTCTCAAGAAGACCGGCCAGCCGGACATGATCCAGGCCCTGGCCCAGAACGTCCCGTCCTTCAACGCCCAGGCCTTCGGCGGCGACACCGCCGCCCTGACCCTGTCGGCCAAGCTGCGCGGCATCAGCCCCAACCACACCCTGGTCCTGCTGAACGGCAAGCGCCGTCACGGCACCGCCAACCTGGCCGTTCTGGGCGGGGCCTATCAAGGCGGCGCGGCCGCCGACCTGAACTTCATCCCGCTGGCCTCGGTCGACCACATCGAAGTGCTGCTGGAAGGCGCGGCCGCTCAGTACGGCACCGACGCCATCGCCGGCGTCATCAATATCATTCAGAAGAAGGCCACCTCGGGCGGCGAGGTGATCATCAACGGCGGCGGCTATATCGACGGCGGCGGCACGACCGGTGACCTGGCCATCAATATCGGCATGGCGCCGACCGAGAACTCGTATCTGAACCTGACCGGCGAGACCAAGTACCACGACTACAGCTTCCGCGGTGAGTACGACCCGCGGGTGGTGGACACGCCCTACAACACCGGCCTCACTAACAGCCCGGCCAAGAGCTATCCGCAGGTCAAAAACGCGAAGAACTGGCCGTACGTGAACCGCATCGCCGGCGACGCCCAGTACCGCCAGACGGTGCTGGCCTACAACGGCGGCGTCGAGCTCACGCCCGACATCGAGGTCTACAGCTTCGGTACGATCGCCCACAAGTGGAGCGCCGCGCACGAGAACTATCGCCTGCCCAACGTCGTGAAGGGCAAGATGGCGACCGACATCCCGTACCCGCTGGGCTTCGACCCCAAGGAATCGATCAAGGAAACCGACTACGCCGTCACCGGCGGCATCAGCGGCGTGACCAACGCCTGGAACTGGGATCTGAGCTCGACCTACGGAAAGGACGACGACGAGGTCAGCGTCCTGGACACCGCCAACGCGTCGCTCTACGCCGACACCTCCACGACGACGGCCAAGGGCTATTCGCCCACCGACATCCTCGCCGGCGGCTTCATCAACACCCAGTGGAGCAACACCCTCGACGTCAGCCGTGAGTTCGACATCGGCCAGGCTGGTCCGATGACCTTCGCGGCGGGCGCCGAGTACCGCAAGGAAACCTACGAGATTTCGGCGGGCGAGGTGGCCACCTACTACGGCGGCGGTTCACAGTCGTACTTCGGCTTCGCCCCGGTCAACGCCGGCAAGCACAAGCGCAACAACAAGGCCGTCTACGCCAACGTCGCCTTGAACCCGATCGAACCGCTGAAGCTGGACGCCGCGGTGCGCTATGAGGACTTCAGCGACTTCGGCGACACCACCGTCGCCAAGCTGACCGGTCGTTACGACTTCTCGCCGGCGATCGCCGTTCGCGGCACGGTCAGCAGCGGCTTCCGCGCCCCGACCCTGGCGGAGTCGTACTATTCGGGCATCAACGTCTCGCCCAGCTCGATCAGCGGCCAACTGCCGCCGAACTCGCCGGGCGCGAGCCTGCTCGGCATCAACGGCCTCAAGCCCGAGAAGTCGGAGAACATCAGCGTCGGCTTCGTCACCCACCTGGCGCCCAAGCTGACGATGACGCTGGACGCCTACCAGATCACCATCAAGAACCGCATCGTCAGCTCGGGCACGCTGTACGGCGAGAACGTGGTGACGGTCGCCGGCACGAAGGTGACCAACGGCATCGTCTCGCCGGCGGTCATCGCGGCTCTGGCGGCGAACGGCGTCAATGTGGATCCCTCGATCCGCAGCAACTCGACCTACAGCGTCGGCGCCAACATGTTCGTCAACGGCCTGGACACCCGCACCAAGGGCGTCGATTTCGTCGGAACCTACTACAGCGATTTCGGCGACTGGGGCCGGGTCGATTGGTCGCTGAGCGCCAGCTACAACAAGACCGAGGTGACCAAGATCGCGGCCAACCCGTCGGGCCTGGATCCGACGCTGACCCTGTTCGACGCCATCGCGATCGCCAACCTGGAAGACACCTCGCCCAAGTACAAGATCATCGCGGGCGGGTATTGGTCCTTCGGCGACTTCTCGCTGAACCTGAAGGAAACCCTCTACGGCAAGTCCTCTGGCCTGAGCACCGACAGCGGTTCGTCGGCGCTGATGAAGACCACCGTCAAGACGGCGCTGATCACCGACATCGACGTCAGCTATCAGGTCCTGGACAGCGTCAAGCTGAGCATCGGCGCCAACAACGTGTTCAACTACTACCCGAACCGGATCAACGGCCTGCTGCGCGAGCACTATCTGAAGAACAACAGCAACGGCTTCGTCACCCAGTTCCCGTCGTTCTCGCCCTTCGGCATCAACGGCGGCTACTACTACGGCAAGGTCACCTATACCTTCTGATCGTCGTTTTCCGCATGAACCAAGGAAAAGCCGGGCCGCGCGCCCGGCTTTTCTGCGCTTTCGTCAACGCTTTCCGGCCGATCGTTTTTCCGTCGGTGGAAACGCGTTTTTCGCCGTGAAATTTCACGTCGCCCGCTCTCCGCACAAGCGCCGCCATGGGCGCCTAAGGGGGCGGCGCCGACGAACTTTCTGACGCCCCGGACAGGTTTTCACGCGATCATTCAAGGGGCGCGGCCTGACATGGCGGAGGCGGGCGCCTGGTTCTCAGGCGCCTTTCGCGACAAAAAAAATCGGGGACAGTATGGGTGATCAATCGGCGGCGGCTCCGGTCGATGGTGTTGGTGGCGTGCTGACGCGGCGGCGGTTCTTCGAGGGCCTGGCGGCTTTCGGCGGGGTGTCCCTGGCCATGGCCGGAATGGACGCCCTGGGCTTCGGTTTCGCCTCGGCCCAGGCCGCGCCGCCCAAGCTGGAAGGCGACGCCAAGGGGACCAAGATCGTGGTGCTGGGCGCGGGCCTGGCCGGCATGACCGCCGCCTATGAGCTGACCAAGGCCGGCTACCAGGTGCAGATCATCGAGGCCCGGTCCTTCGCCGGCGGCCGCTGCCAGACGGCGCGCAAGGGCTTCCAGCACACCGACCTGATCGGCAACAGCCAGACCTGCGAGTTCGACGAGGGCCTCTACATCAACCACGGCCCGTGGCGGATCCCGTATCATCACCGCTCGACCCTGCACTACACCAAGCTGTTCGGGGTGCAGCTGGAGAGCTTCGTCAACGACAACGACGCGGCCTATGTCTATTTCGAGAAGGGCTCCGGCCCGCTGGCCGGCAAGCCGATCCGCAAGGGGCAGATCGCCGCCGACGCGCGCGGCTACGCCGCCGAGATGATCGCCAAGGCCGCCTCCAAGGGCCAGCTGGACGCGCCCATGACCCAGGAGGACCGCGACCTGTTCGTGGCCTACATGATCAATGAGGGGCGTCTGTCTCCCACGGATCTGGCCTATACCGGCACGGAAGGCCGCGGCTTCGACATCCATCCCGGCGCCGGCGTGAACCCGGGCCCGGGCAAGCCCTCGACGCCCTACAGCCTGTCGGACGTGCTGCACTCCAAGGCCTGGCGCGTGCTCAGTTCGGTGTCCGGCTACGAGCAGCAGCGCACCATGCTGCAGCCGGTGGGCGGCATGGACCAGATCGCCAAGGGCTTCGAAAAGCACGTCGGCGCGATGATCCGCTACTCGTGCGTGGTCGAGAAGATCAAGCAGGGCCCCAAGGGCGTGACCGTCACCTACATCGACAAGGCCGGCAAGCAGGACACCGTCACCGCCGACTACTGCGTCTGCACCATCCCGCTCAGCGTGCTCAAGAACGTCGACGCCGACTTCTCCAAGCCGTTCAAGGCCGCGATGTCGGGCGTGTCCTATACGCCGGTCAACAAGATCGGCCTGCAGATGAAGACCCGCTTCTGGGAAGAGAACCACCACATCTACGGCGGCCACATCTACAACGACATGCCGGGCATCGGCACGATCACCCTGCCGTCCACCGGTTGGCAGAGCCAGAAAGGCGTGCTTCTGGGCTACTACGCGTTCGGCGGCGAGGCGGCCAAGATCAGCGCCAAGCCGCCGGCCGAGCGCGCGGCCTTCGCCGTGGCGGCGGGGCAGAAGGTGTTCCCCGAATACGCCGAGAACTTCGAGAACGCCTTCTCGTTCAGCTGGCACCTGGCGCAGTTCAATCTGGGCGGCTGGGCCGAGTGGGGCGAGGAGGGGCGCAAGGCCGCCTATCCGGTGCTGTGCGAGCCCGACGGCCGCATCTACCTGGCCGGCGAGCACCTGACCTATCTGGGCGGCTGGCAAGCCGGGGCCATCGAGTCGGCCTGGCAGCAGATCGGCAAGCTGCACGCCCGGGTGATCAAGGCGTGAAGTCGCGCTATGCCTGTTTCGACGCGTTTCGGGGAGTTTCCATGAGTCGTTCGTTTGTCTTTCTTGGCGGTCTGTTCGCCGCCTCCGCGGTCTGCGCGACGGCCTTCGCCGCCACGCCGTCGGCGCTGTTCAACGACAATTGCTCGGCCTGCCACCAGACGACGGGGAAGGGGGTCAAGGGGGCCTTTCCGGCCCTGGCCGGCGACCCGTTCGTCCAGGGCGATCCCGGTCCGATGATGGCGACGGTGCTGGCGGGCCGCGCCGGCATGCCGTCGTTCAAGGACGACCTCAGCGACCTGGAGCTGGCCTCGGTGCTGACCTACGTCCGCACCTCGTGGGGCAACAAGGGCAAGCCGGTCAGCGCCTCCGACGTCGCCGCCGCCCGCGCCAAGCTCAAGACCGCCAAGAAGCCCGCCAGCCTGCAAGCCCACTAGTCCATCGGTTCGCCGCAACAAACCTCCAAGGAGACGACCATGAAGCGCCTGATCCTCACCGCCGCCGCCCTCGCCAGCACGCTGGCCCTTGGGGCGACCGCCGCCAACGCCCAGATCGTCCGGGGCGGCGCGCCGACCGCGGCGATCGCCAGCGTGGTGACCGTGCCGGCCGGCTACGACACCATCTATGTCAGCGGCATGACCCCGCCGATGCTCGACCCCAAGGGCGACCCGGCCCTGGCCGCCACCTTCGGCGACACCAAGACCCAGACGATGGGCGTGCTCAAGCGCGTCGAGGACGCGCTGAAGACGCAAGGCGCGACCATGGGCGACGTGGTCATGATGCGCGTCCTGCTGGTCGGCGACCCGGCCAAGGGCGGCAAGATGGACTTCATGGGCATGATGGAGGCCTACAAGACCTTCTTCGGCACCGCCGAACAGCCCAACAAGCCCTCGCGCATCACCAGCCAGATCACCTCGCTGGTGCAGGGCGGCATGCTGGTCGAGATCGAGGTCCAGGCGGCGCGTAAGCCGAAATAGGCGGGCGCGCCCCGCCGTTCCGCCCCCTATGGGGGCGGACAGTCCGCGAAGCGGTCAGGTGGGGGCAAGTGGTAGCCGCACTGCGGGTGAACACTTGCCCCCTCCGGGCCTTCGGCCCTCCTCCCCCAGAGGGGGAAGAGCGGCGACGTTTCGCCACGCGCGAAACTGCCCTCTGTTAATCCTCCCTAATCGACTGTTAACCATGGCGGGCGATGGTGCGAGTCACCGTCAGTTCCCGCGTGCGCGCGTCTTTACGTAGAGGCCATCCGATGAGCGGAGCCGAAGTTCTGGATGTCGGCCGCGACGCGATCTGGCTGACCCTGCAGCTCTCCGCGCCGATCCTGCTGGTCGGCCTGGTGGTCGGCGTGGCCATCGGCCTGTTCCAGGCCCTGACCCAGATCCAGGAAGCCACCCTGGTCTACGCGCCCAAGATCGTGGCCATCTTCGTGGCCCTGCTGCTGTTCCTGCCGCTGATGGGCGCGCTGATGTCCGGCTTCATGCGGCAGATCGCCGCCAAGATCGCCGGAATGTAGGGGCAGGGCTTGGACAGCTACGCCACCGTTTTGCAGGTCTATGCCGGCGGCCTGGTCTTCGCCCGGATCGGCGCGATGGTCATGCTGATGCCCGGCATCGGCGAGAGCGTCGTGCCGCCGCGCATCCGGCTGTCGTTCGCGGTGCTGATGGCCATGCTGCTGGCGCCGCTGGTCGCCAAGTCGATCGTCAACGTGCCCAGCAGCGTCGGCGCCGTGGGCGGGGCGGTGCTGCACGAGGTCCTGGTGGGGCTGATGATCGGCGCGGTGCTGAAGTTGTTCGTCAGCTCGCTGACCACGGCCGGCGAGATCATCTCGATCCAGACCACCCTGTCCTTCGCCCAGACCACCAATCCGGCCGGCGCGCCCGCCAGCACCTCGGTGGCGACCTTTCTGTCGATGCTGGGCCTGACCCTGATCATGGTCACCGACCTGCATCACCTGTTCATCGGGGCGATGGTCAAGTCCTACGACCTGTTCCCGTTCGACCGCCCCGTGCCGGTCGGCGACGCCGCGGCCCTGGCCGTGCGCACCGTGGCCGAGTCGTTCAAGCTGGGCCTGCAGCTGGCGGCGCCGGTCCTGGTGTTCTCGATCGTCTTCAACCTGGCCACCGGTCTGGTCGGCCGGGTGATGCCGTCGTTCCAGATCTTCTTCGTCACCTCGCCGCTCAGCGTCATCCTGGGCCTCTCCCTGCTGGGCCTCTCGCTCGGCGGCATCGCCATGGTGTGGACCGATCGCTATCGGGAACTCCTGGCCATGTTCAACTAGGGGGACGCCGTGGCCGACGATCAGGACGACGCTTCAAAGACAGAAGAGCCAACAGCCAAGAAGCTGTCGGACGCTCGCGCCAAGGGCGACGTCCCCAAATCCGCCGACATCTCGCAGCTGGCCTCGCTTTCGGGGGCGTTCGGCGTCGTGGTCATCGCCGGCGGCTGGTTGACCCGCGACATGGTCGCCGCCCTGACCCCGTTCCTCGCCCACGCAGGCACCATGGACGTGGAGGGCGGCATCCGGGCCATCGCCAAGACGGCGATCATGGCCGCCCTGCCGGCCCTGATCCTGGTGATGGTGGTTTCGGGCTTTCTGGGCGCGGCGGCCAATGTGGCCCAGACCGGCTTCATGCTGACGGCCGACAAGATCAAGCCCGACCT
The DNA here is from genome assembly GCF_049283275.1 of Caulobacter sp. GTDB lineage: Bacteria > Pseudomonadota > Alphaproteobacteria > Caulobacterales > Caulobacteraceae > Caulobacter. The sequence continues at coordinate 8,500 of NZ_JBAPVS010000119.1, forward strand.
GCAGAAACTGAACCTGATCAAAGGCCTGGGCCGGATCTTCGGCATCGACGGCTTCGTGCAGTTCGCCAAGTCGGCCCTGAAGTTCCTGGTCACCGGCGTCATCGCCTGGTTCGTGGTCAAGCCGGACGCGGCCCAGATCGTCGGCCTGGTCGGCATGGACGTCGGGGCGATCGTCCCGCTGGCGATGAAGCTGTGCATCAAGCTGTTCTGGGCGGTGCTGATCTTCCTGACGGCCACCGCCGGCTTCGACTGGTTCTGGCAGCGCATCCGCTTCGCCAAGCGCATGCGGATGAGCGTTCAGGACGTCAAGGACGAGATGAAGCAGTCCGAAGGCGACCCGATGATCAAGGGCAAGCAGAAGCAGATGCGCATGCAGCGCGCGCGCCAGCGGATGATGGCGAACGTGCCCAAGGCGACCGTCGTCATCATGAACCCGACCCACTACGCCGTGGCGCTGAAGTACGAACAGGGCGAGACCGCCGCGCCGATCTGCGTGGCCAAGGGCGTCGACGAGCTGGCTCTGAAGATCCGCGCCGTGGCCGAGGAGGCCGGCGTCTACGTGCTGGAAGATCCGCCCCTGGCCCGCGCCCTCTACGCCGCCGTCGATGTCGACGAGCAGATCCCCGCCGACCACTTCGAGGCCGTGGCCAAGATCGTCGGCTTCGTGATGAGCAACAAGCAGGCCAAGTCGCGCAGCTGGGCGGACTGACCTTGACCCTTTCCATCCGGGACCCAGCGCGTGCCGGGATGATCAGGTCGCGAAGTCCATAATCCGGCCACGGAATCAGGAATCGATCACGGATCGCGATTCGTGGGCGGGTTAAGGTTATTCTATCCCGCGAATCAATGGGCTAGACGCCCAGCAAGGCTGAAGAAGGATTTCGGTCGACCATGACCGAGACGCCCATGAACGACTTTGGCGCAAGAGGCCCCGCCGGCGTTGCGAAGCGCCGCCCCGACCTCTTGATCTGGGGAGCCGCTGTGTTCCTCGTGCTGGCCGCTGTGTTCGCCGCCGCGCCCGCCCTGCGTGCCGGTCCCGCCACCCTGGCCGGCCTGCTGCTGCTGGGCGGCGTCGCCGGCGTGGCGATCCTGGGCCTGGTGGCCATCCGCGCCTCGACCGCGTTGGGCGATCCCGAGCCCGAAGGCGCCGAGGCCTTGGTCGAGGCCCTGTCCGAGCCCGCCGCCCTGACCGCCGCCGACGGC
>NZ_JBAPVS010000120.1:0-10418 GCF_049283275.1 Caulobacter sp.
GGACGGCCCGGCTGAGGTCGGTGCGCAGGACGCGCCCCTCGCCGATGGTCAACGGACCCAGCTTGGCCCCGCTGAGGTCGGCCCGCGTCAGCTGGGCGCCGACCAGACGGGCGCCGCGCAGGTCGGCGCCGCGCAGATTGACCCCGCGCAGGTCGGCGTCGGCCAGGTTCGCGCCCTGCAGCTGGACGTCCTCCAGGTCCATGCCGAAGAAGATCGCGCCGGGCGCCGACAGGCCGGCCAACCGCCGCCCCCGCAACCGCTTCATCGGCCGAAAATCCGCCATCGGGATCTTGGCCACCGTCCCCTCTTGGCCCTCGCTGGTCACGTAGAGTTCGTGCGCCTGGAGGACCTCGTGCAGCGGCTCGTCGTCGATATAGATCAGCGCCGGCGGAGCGCGCAGCACCTGGGTCAGGTCGGCGTCGTCGAAGGTGGCCCCCGCCAGGTCGGCGCCGGTCAGCACGGCCCGGCGCAGCGAGGCGCCGCTCAGGTCGGCGTTGTGGAGATTGGCCTGGGAGAGGTTCGCGCCGTTCAGCACCGCACGATTCAGCCGCGCGCCCTGCAGGCTGACCCCGGCGAGGTCGGCGTCGGTCAGGTCGGCGACCTGGGCGAAGCCGTCGCCCATCTGCGCGCCGTCCAGCTTGGCGCCGTGCGTCAGGGCATGGTCCAGTTCGCCGCGCCGAACCCGGTGCTGCAGGATCTTGAAACCCTCGGCGCTGTTTTGGGTGGCGGTGACGCCCTCGCGCAGGTCGCAGCCGGAAAGGTCCGCGCGGCCCAGATTGGCCCCGCGCAGGCAGGCCCCCCGCAGGTCGCAGCGCGAAAGGTTGGCCTCGCGCAGGTCGGCGTCGCGCAGATCGGCCCCATACAGGGTGGCCCGCGTCAGGACGGCGCGCGACAGGAGCGCGCCGGACAGGCGGGCGCCGGTCAGGTCGGCCTCGGAAAGGTTGACCCCCTCAAGGTCGACATTGTCGAGATCGACATAGGAGAGATTGGCGCGAGCGCCCGCCGGCAATCCCGTCAGATAGCGCCCATGCGCCTCCACCGCGGCCTTCAACGCCTGGGGCGGAAGCGACCGGATCAGGTTCTGCTGAAGGGAAGGGACGGCGGACATGCGAAGAGCTCGTTTTCACCGAGCCTTGCAGGACAACTTTAAGGAAACGTTGGATTTTCCCGAAAAGTCAAAGCCATCCGCGCCTTTTGAACCACAACAGCGGCCCGCCGGCGGCGATGATCATCAGGAACAGCGCGAACGGGTATCCGTGCAGCCAGGCCAGCTCGGGCATGTGCACGAAGTTCATGCCGTAGATGCCGGCCACCAAAGTCGGCGGCAGGAACATGACCGAGAACACCGAGAAGATCTTGAAGATGGCGTTCTGCTCGATGTTGATCAGACCCAGGGCCGCGTCGAGCAGGAAGGTGATGTTGCCCGACAGATAGCCCGAATGGTCGGTGATCGACACCACGTCGCGCTGCAGCGACTTGAGGTGGTCGCGCCGCTCCTTGTCGCCCTCGAACTGGTCGGCCAGGGCCGCGAAGCTGAGCAGGCGGGCCAGGCTGACCAGGCTGTCGCGGGCCTTGGAGTTGATGATCTGGGCGCGGCCCAGGCGGTTGAGGATCGCCTCGAACGCCGCGCCGCGCGGGCGGCTGAAGATGATCCGCGACTGGACCTCGACCTCGGCGGCGGTGCGCTCGAGGATGTCGGCGGTGCGGTCGATCACCGCGTCCAGCAGCCCCAGGAAGGTCTGGGCGCCGGTGGGGCACAGGCTGGGCTGGCGCTCGGCCTGGGCGGCGAACGCCGCGAAGGACTTGGGCTCGACATAGCGGATGGTGACCAGCCGGTCGCCGGTCAGCACGAAGGTCACCGGCGCGGCCGTGGGCAGGTCGCCGTCGGCGTTGACCAGCACCGTGGCGGTCATGAACGTGCCGCCGTCTTCCTGGTAGAGGCGCGAGGACGCCTCGATCTCGGACATCTCCTCGCGGGTGGGCAGCAGCAGGCCGATCGATTTTTCAACCGCCACTTCCTCGGCGCGGGTCGGATCGACCAGCTCGATCCACACCGCGTCGGCGGGCAGCACCCAATCGGGCGTCAAGCCGCCGGATTCGAAACCCGGCGCGCCATGGCGCAGCACTCTCAGCATGTGGAGACAGCCTCGTTCACGCCCACGACCTCACGCTCTGGGCATGACCCAGAGCGCGCACGCCGTCAACGCGGGGCTTGGGTCTTGTCGGCGTCTTGGGACTGGGATTGAGCGATCAGGGCCGCGATCCGGTCGGTCGAGTCGGCGGCCTGGTTGATCATGTCCAGCGGCGAGGTGGCGCGAACCGAGGCGGCGACCTGATTGGCGGCGGACTTGGCCAGCGATACGGCGGCGTTCTGGGCCAGGGCCAGCTTGCTGGTCGCGGCGGCGATCGTGACCGCCTGGTTGTTCTGATAGATGAAGCCGTGGGTCGGATAGACCGTGGTGCCCAGGTCGCGGATCGGGTCGTACCAGACCTTCACCTCGCTCCAGTCGCCGGCCGGCGAGACGTCGACGACGGTGACGTCCTTCTCGACCTGGCCCCGGCCGCCGTCGATCACCGACCAGTTGGCGTGGGTCACCTGGATCACGCGGTCGGTCAGCACCTGGCTGACGAAGGCGACGTGGCCGAGGTTCATGCGGGCGGTGGGCTTGAAGCAGAGAACGGCGCCGGACTTGGGCGTGAAGCCCGTATCGTACTTGCCGACCGCCTGGCTCCACCACGTGCGGGCGTCGCCGAAAATCTGGATGCCCGACATCAGACGCGCGAACGGAACGCACTGCCAATAGCCGTCAGCAACCGCGCCGGACATCGGCACGAGGCTGATCATGGCGGCAGCGGCCAGGGAACCCCAGAGGGTTCTCGTCCGTTTCGTCATGCTGTGGGTACTCCCCGCGTCACTAGGGTTAAGGGATAACCCTCGCAGGGAAATATGAAAAGTCCGTTTATTCGGCTTTCGACGTGACAGGTCGTCGCCCCGGCCAAAATTTTCCTCAAGCTTTCATTCGATCCTGCACCGGTTTTCCGACCGCGCGGCATGACATTATCGAAAGCGTAACCACAGAAAGCCCGACCACGGCCAAGCATAGAACACCGGCTGTTCGCCGTCGATCTTTAGCGGCTCAAGCTCTGCATTGAACGCTGGTATCTCGCGCGGGACGCAGATCATCAAGGCCTGGGAAATGATCTGATCCGGGCAGGCGATCTGGGCCTCTGTCGCGGCCAGGATCCGATCGCGGCCCTGCCCGCCGGGGCCGAACAGGCACAGCAAACAGATATGGCTAAGCAGAAAGCCCGATAAGGCGCCTCGGAAAGCGGCGAACAGACCGTCGGGGCTTGATATTGGCGGCATCGAGCGTATGTCGGAATCTCGGTTCGGCGAAGCCTGGGGGCTTCCGTCGCGTTCCTTGCATGAACGGCGTCCGCGGAGGGGTGGACGATGACGCGTTTTCCGAGCCGGAATCTGGGTCTATGCAATGAACGAACTCCTCCACCTCGCCGCGAGCCCCGCCGCCTGGGCCGCCCTGGTCACGCTGATCGTCATGGAAGTCGTGCTCGGCATCGACAACCTGGTGTTCATTTCGATCCTCTCCAACAAGCTGCCGCCCGAACAACGCCAGAAGGTCCGCCGGATCGGCATCTCCCTGGCCTTGATCATGCGGCTGGCCCTGCTGTCGACCCTGGCCTTCATCGTCGGCCTGACCGCCCCGGTGTTCGACCTGGGTCTGACCGGTCCGCTGTCGCACGGCGAACCAACCTTCGAGACGGCCTTCTCGTGGCGCGACCTGATCCTGATCGCCGGCGGCCTGTTCCTGATCTGGAAGGCCACCAAGGAAATCCACCATAGCGTCGATCCCGACGCCGACGAATCGGCCCCGGACGTCAAGACCGCGGCGGTCTCCAATGTCGGCGGGGCGATCTTCCAGATCATCCTGCTGGACCTGGTGTTCTCGATCGACTCGATCCTGACCGCCGTGGGCATGACCGACCACCTGCCGATCATGATCGTGGCGGTGGTCGTGGCGGTGACCGTGATGCTGGTGGCGGCCGATCCGCTGGGCAACTTCATCAACGACAACCCCACGGTCGTCATGCTGGCGCTGGGCTTCCTGTTGATGATCGGCGCGGTGCTGATCGCCGAGGGCTTCGGGGTGCACGTGCCCAAGGGCTATATCTATGCCGCCATGGCCTTCTCGGCCGGAGTGGAGGGCCTGAACATGCTGTCGCGCCGCAAGGGCGGGAAGAAGCACTAGGTCGGAGATTGGAGAGGGAGCCGGGTTGGCTCCCTCTTGATCCGCTCATCCCGGCATTCGCCGGGATGAGCGGGTTTTTGAGCACCCTACAGGAAGCTGTACGGGTCCACGTCGAACACCACCCGCACCGAGTTGGGGACCTTGGCCCGGGCTCGCCAGGCGGCCAGGAAGCCCTGCAGGTCCACAGTCCGATCGGCCCGGACCAGGAACCGCTTCCTGCGCCGCCCTCGCACCAGGGACAGGGGCGCGTCGGCCGGACCGAACACCTCGACCCCCTCGGCGTTGGGCGTGGCGGCCGCCAGGGCGTTGCAATAGGCCTCCAGGGCCACCGGATCCGGCCCCGTGGCGATCACCGCCGCCAGCCGTCCGAACGGCGGCAGGCCGGCCTCCTGGCGCATGGCCATCTCGGCCTCGACGAAGGCGTCGCGGTCCTGGGCCTTGAGCGCCTGCAGCACCCCGTGCTCGGGCGCATAGGTCTGCAGCAAGGCCCGGCCCGGCTTCTCGTGCCGCCCCGCCCGACCGGCCGCCTGGGCCAGCAGCTGGAAGGTCCGCTCGCCGGCCCGCAGGTCGCCGCCCCGCAAGGAGAGGTCGGCGTCGACCACCCCCACCAGGGTCAGGTTGGGGAAGTTGTGGCCCTTGGCGGCCGCCTGGGTCGCCACCAGGATGTCGATCTCGCCGGCCGCCATGCTGTCGACCAGGGCCCGCGCCCCGGCCGCGTCGACCACCGTATCGGACGAGAACACCGCCACCCGGGCGTCAGGGAACAGGTGGCGCGCCTCTTCCTCGACCCGCTCCACGCCCGGGCCGATCGAGGTCAGGCTGTCCTTGGCCCCGCAGTGGGGACAGACGTCCGGCTTCTTCATCGAGAAGCCCGTCAAGTGGCAGACCAGGCGGCCGGTATAGCGGTGCTCGACCAGCCAGCTGTCGGTGTCGGGCGACTTCATCTTCTCGCCGCACGCCTTGCACAGCACCAGCGGCGCATAGCCCCGGCGGTTCAGGAACAGCAGGCTCTGCTCGCCCCGTGAAAGCGCCACCGACACCGCCTTGACCAGCGGCGGCGACAGCCAGCGGCCGGGCTCGGGCGGGGTCTCGCGCATGTCGATCAGGCCGATGTCGGGCAGTTGGGCCGCGCCGTGGCGGGCGCTGAGCCGCAGCCAGCGATAGCGGCCCTGCTGGGCGTTCCACAGGCTCTCCAGCGACGGGGTGGCCGAGGCCAGCACCACCAGCGCCCCCTCGATCTTGGCGCGGGCCACGGCCAGGTCGCGGGCCTGGTAGATGAAGCCCTCCTCCTGTTTGAACGAGCCGTCGTGCTCCTCGTCGACCACCACCAGCCGCAGCTTGCGGAACGGCAGGAACAGGGCCGAGCGGGCCCCGACCACGATCCGCGCCTTGCCGGTGGCCACGCCTTCCCAGGCCCGGCGTCGCTTGGGCGGCGAGACGCCCGAATGCCACTCGACCGGCGCCGCGCCGAACCGCTGCTCGAAGCGGGCGATCACCGCCTGGGTCAGGGCGATCTCGGGCAACAGGATCAGCACCTGGTTCTCGGGATCGGCGGCCAGGGCGGCGGCCACGGCCTCCAGATAGACCTCGGTCTTGCCCGAGCCGGTGACCCCGTCCAGCAGGGCCGCCTGGAAGCCGCCGACGCCCAGCATCTCGGACAGCACGTCGGCCGAGGCCCGCTGGCTGGGATTGAGCTTTTGCGGCGGCAGCGACAGGTCCGGCTGGGGGAAGCCGACGTCCGGTTCGATCCAGGTGACGGCCAACGCCCCCTCGTCGACCAGGCCCTTGACGACCCCCGCCGAGACGCCGGCGGCGGTCGCCAGGGCGCCCGAGGCCATCGGCCCGGCTTGGGCGGCGGCCAGCACCTTCAGGCGAGCCGGGGTCATCTTGGCCGGCTGGGTTCCGGTCAGGACCAGGGCCTTGTCGGGCTTGGCGGGCGGGTGGCGCAGGCCGCGCAGGGCCATGGCCAGGGGCCAGCCCGGAACGTCGACCGAATAGCGCGCCGCCCAGTCGATGAAGGTCAGGACGCCGGGCGGAAGCGGCGGATCATCGACCCGTTCCAATATGGGTTTGAGCGGCCGGTTGCCGCCCGTTCCGTCGCGCAGGGCCGTGACCACGCCGCGAATCACCCGCGGACCCAGCGGCACGGTCACGTGATCGCCGACCATGAGCCCCAGGCCTTCCGGCTCGGCGTAGTCGAACGCCTCGGGCAGCGGCATGGGCAGCAGGACGGAGGCTATGCGGGGCATGGGACCAGACATGAGGGACTTGGGTTCTGCCTTGGAAACATCCCCAGGTCGAGAGGAGCCGTCGCCGGTCCATCAAGCCGCTGTTAACCGACTTGGGGCTTCATCGGGGCTGTCCTCCAGCTGTAAGCGCATATGGGGACGACGTGTGAACGGAGTAGTCCCAGCCATGACCGACGCGACGCAAGCCAGGCAGCCCCTGCCGGTCGATCCCGCGGTCGTCCGCGACTTCCTGCTGGCCGAGCCCGGCTTCCTGCATAGCGATCCCGACCTGCTCAGCGACCTGGGCCTGCGTCCGGACGCCAGCAACATCGTCGATTTCGGCCCCGCCGCCCTGGCCCGTGTCTCGGCCGCCCACGAGCGCGAGGCCCTGGTCCGCCGCCATATCGAGGCCACCGCCCGCGCCAATTTCTCGGCCCAGGCCCAGACCCACGCCGCGGTGATCGATCTGCTCGACGCCCGCAATCATTCCGACCTGGCCCGCCGGGTCGACGAGATGGCCATCCTGCGCTTCGGCCTGGCCGCCGGGGTCGTGGTGCTGGAAGGTCCCGGCCGCGTGCCCGCCGGCTGGCACGGCCTGATCGCCGGCCAGATCGACATGACCATGGGCGACCACGGCGTGGCCCGCATGGGCTTCCACGCTCCGGCGCTGGGCCTGTTCGGCGAGCGCATGGAAGACATCAAGAGCATGGCCATCGTCCGCATGGCCCTGTGGGAGCCGTCGCGCCAGGGACTGCTGGCCTTCGGCTCGGCCGATCCGGAAGGCTTCACCGCCGACATGGGTTCGGACCTGGTGGCCTTCCTGGCCCGCGTCGTCGAACGCACGGCCGAGCGCTGGCCGATCCTGTGACCAGCGCCCGCCAGGCCCTGACCGCCTGGCTGGATCATCTGGCCAATGAAAAGCGAGCCTCGCCGCGCACCGTGCGGGCCTATGGCGACAACGTCCTGGCCTATCTGAACTTCCTGGAGCGCCATCGCGGCGAGGCCGCGTCGGTCGCCGACATGGCCGCGATCACAGCCGCCGAGCTGCGCGCCTATCTGGCCTTCCGGCGGGAAGGAGACACTTCTCAGGAAGAAGGGGGCCTCTCACCCCGCTCGCTGTCGCAGAGCCTGTCGTCGATCCGCGCCTTCCATCGCTATCTGGACCACCGGCTGGGCGCCCCCAACGCCGCCATCGGTCTGGTGCGCGGCCCGCGCATCAAGGTCGGCGCGCCCCGCCCCGTCTCCGAGGACCAGGCCCACGGCCTGATCGCCGAGCTGTCGCTGGATCCCGATCGCGAGGATTGGGAGGTCGCCCGCGACGAGGCGGTGCTGACCCTGCTGTGGGGCTGCGGCCTGCGGATCTCCGAGGGCCTGTCCCTGACCCGTCGGGACGCGCCGCTGGCCGACAGCCTGCGGATCACCGGCAAGGGCGGCAAGACCCGGATCGTGCCGGTGCTCGACATCGTCCGAGAGCGGATCGACGCCTATCTCGCCGTCCTGCCCTTCGCCCTGGCCCCCGACGATCCGCTGTTCCGCGCCAAACGCGGCGGTCCGCTGTCGCCGCGCCATGTCCAAGCGACGATGCAGACCCTGCGAAGCCGACTGGGTTTGTCCGACCGCGCCACGCCGCACGCCCTGCGCCATTCGTTCGCCACCCACCTGCTGGGGGCGGGCGCCGACCTGCGCTCGATCCAGGACCTGCTGGGCCACGCCTCGCTGTCGACCACTCAGCGGTACACCCAGGTCGATGCCGCGGGTTTGCTGGCGGCCTACGGCAAAGCCCATCCCAGGGCTTGAGGCTCTCCCCTTGATCCTCGCGACAGACTGGGTTGGGCGCTTCTAAACCCGTCCACGCAAGCGTTTGCCCTCGGTCCGGGTGCGGCGCCTGTGGCATTCCGTCGCGAACGCACGACCAAAGCCTTGCAATTAACTGCGTTTTTACGGCGTTGGCGGCTTCTGGCCTCAAGACCGGCGCCCGTCCCTTTCTCGGGCGCAGCCGGACATGGGGTTTGCGATGAAGTTCGACGATCTGAAAATCTCCACCAAGGTGGCCCTGCCGGCCGTCATCCTGACCGTGGTCGCCCTGGCCATTGTCGGCATGGGCGCCTGGCAGACGCAGAAGTCCGAGGCTGCGACCAAGGTGCTCGTTGAACAGCGCGCGCCGGCCGAATTGGCCGCGGCGCGCTTCAATCGCCGGGTGACGGCGATCGGCTACGCCGCCTATCGCACGGTCTCAAATGAGGGCGCCTCCAACGAAGCCAAGTCGGCGAGCGCGGAGATCGACAAGGTCTACAAGGACGGCAAGAAATACCTTGGCGAGCTGAAGGCGGCCGATCCCTCCTCGGCCAAGATCGTCGCCGGGTTCGGCGAGCGCCTGGACAAGATCTATTCCAGCGCGCGTCAGGGCGCGGACCTGGGCCTGCAGGACGCCAACGAGGCGGCCATCATGGTGATGGGCGTGATCGACCCGGACATCGCCAGCCTCACCTCGGACGTCAACACCTTCGTCAATACTCACGCCGACCAGACCGAGACCATGGTGGCCAAGGCCGCCAAGGAATCGGCCACCGGCTCGCTGATGAGCATCCTGTTTGGCGTGATCGCTTCGGCCGCCGCCATGGTCTTCGCCCTGTGGATCGGCCGCTCGAAGATCTCGGCCCCCCTGACCAACCTGTCCAAGACCATGGAAACCCTGGCCCAGGGTTCGGTCGACGTCGAGGTGGTCGGCGCCCTGCGCAAGGACGAGGTCGGCGCCATGGCCCGCTCGGTCCAGGTGTTCAAGGACAACGCCCTGGCCCTGCGCACCGCCGAGGCCGCCCAGCAGCGCGCCAGCGCCGAGACCGAAGCCGAACGCGCCCGCAACCAGGAAGCCGCCGAGGCCGCCGCCCGCGAGCAGGCCTTCGTCATGGAGCACATCGCCACGGGCCTGACCCGCCTGGCCGAGGGCAACCTGACCTATCGCGTCGACGCCGACTTCCCGCAGGCCTATCAGCGCCTGCAGAACGACTTCAACGGCGCCATCACCCAGATGGAAGACGCCATGCGCACCATCGTCCACGCCGCCAACAGCATCGGTTCGGGTTCGGACGAAATCGCCTCGGCCGCCGACGACCTGTCGCGCCGCAGCGAGCAGCAAGCCGCCAGCCTGGAAGAGACCGCCGCCGCCCTGGACGAGATCACCGCCACGGTGAAGCGTTCGTCGGCCGGCGCCGTGGAAGCCTCGCGCGTCGTCACCTCCACCCGTTCGGACGCCGAGCGTTCGGCCGTGGTGGTCCGGGCCGCCGTCGAGGCCATGAACCAGATCGAGAAGTCGTCGCAGTCGATCAGCCAGATCATCGGCGTCATCGACGAGATCGCCTTCCAGACCAACCTGCTGGCCCTGAACGCCGGTGTCGAAGCGGCCCGGGCCGGTGACGCGGGCCGCGGCTTCGCCGTCGTCGCCCAGGAAGTGCGCGCCCTGGCTCAACGCTCGGCCGACGCCGCCAAGGAGATCAAGACCCTGATCTCGACCTCCTCGCAGCAGGTCGGCCAAGGCGTGTCGATGGTCGGCCAGACCGGCGAGGCCCTGCAGGCCATCGTCGGCAAGGTCAGCGAGATCGACGCCCTGGTCAGCGAGATCGCCGCCGGCGGCGCCGAGCAGGCCACCGGCCTCAACGAGGTCAACGCCGCCGTCAACCAGATGGACCAGACCGTTCAGCAGAACGCCGCCATGGTCGAGCAATCGACCGCCGCCAGCCACGCCCTGAAGGGCGAGGCCAACGGCCTGATGCAGATGATCGGCCGCTTCCAGGTCAACGGCGCCCAGGCCGCCAGCACCAGTTCGGTCCGCCGCCCCACGGCCAACACCGCCGTGTCGCGTCCGGCCCCGCGTCCGCCGGTCGCCCCCGCCACCGCGACCAGCCGTCCCGGCGCCAACCCGGTC
>NZ_JBAPVS010000121.1:0-3627 GCF_049283275.1 Caulobacter sp.
GTCCGAAGGCGACCTGGTCGATGACGAGACCCTGTTCCACCTGATCAACATGGCCGGGGTCGACGGCGGCAGCCTGCTGCTGACCGGCCGCCTGGCCCCCGTGGCCTGGGAGGCGGCGGTGCCCGACCTGCGCTCGCGGCTGAACGCCCTGACCGTGGCGCGGATCGACGAGCCCGACGACGTGGTGCTGCAGGCGGTGCTGCGGCGCGGCTTCGAGGCCGCGGGCATCCGCCCGGCGGCCGACCTCTATCCCTATCTGATGGCCAGGCTGCCCCGGTCGGCGCCGGCGGCCCTGGCGGCGGTGGCGGCGCTGGACGAGGCGTCCATCGAGCAGGGGCGCGAGGTGAACAAGGCCCTGGCCCTGGCGGTGCTGGATTTCGGCGGGGATCCGGAAGACGACGAAGACTGAGGCGGCGAACACTTGCCCCCTACGGGTCGCTTCGCGACCGTCTTCCCCCACAGGGGGAAGAGGGCGCGATTAATGCCCTCCGCCCCCTATGGGGGCGGACAGGCGACGAAGTCGCCAGGTGGGGGCAAGTCCGTGAGCCTCAAAACTTTAGGAACATCTTCCAGGCAAAGCTTGCGTCGCCGTGTCGGCGGGGGCTGTTTGTCTTGCTCCTGTCACCGCCCTCGTTCACTCTGGACACGGTAAACGGAGTTTCGCATGCCCGACGACGCCACAGCCCTCGACCTGCCCGCCGCGCCCTCGCCGGCCGCGCCGGACCTGGCGGGCCTGCGGCTGGACGACGAGCTGCTGGCCTCGCCCGAGCGGTTCTTCAACCGCGAGACCTCGTGGCTGGCCTTCAACCAGCGGGTCCTGGAGGAGAGCGCCAATCCGCGCCACCCGCTGCTGGAGCGGCTGCGGTTCCTGTCGATCTCGGCCAACAACCTGGACGAATTCTACATGGTCCGCGTGGCCGGCCTGAAGGGCCAGGTGCGCGAGGGCGTGCGGGTGGTCAGCCAGGACGGGCTGACGCCGGGCGAGCAGCTGACGCGGATCAACGCCTCGGCCGCCGAGCTGATGGCCGAGCAGCAGCGGATCTGGCGCGAGGTGCGGGCCGAGCTGTGGGGCGAGGGCCTGAAGCTGCTGGACGCCAAGGACATCGCCGGCGCCGACCATGAGCGGGCCGAGGAGATCTTCCTGACCCGGATGTTCCCGGTGCTGACGCCCCTGGCCATCGATCCGGCCCACCCGTTCCCGTTCATCCCGAACCTGGGCTTCTGCCTGGCGCTGAAGCTGCGCCGGATCGCCGACGACAAGCACCTGTACGCCCTGGTGCCGGTGCCCAGCCAGGTGCAGCGGTTCTGGGAGCTCTCCCAGGCGCCGGCCAAGAGCACGCGCAAGCGCGAGCGGCGGATCGTGGCGCTGGAAAGCTTCATCATCCTGTTCCTGGACCACCTGTTCCCCGGCTACGAGGTCGAGGGTCGGGGCCTGTTCCGCCTGATCCGCGACAGCGACCTGGAGATCGAGGAAGAGGCCGAAGACCTGGTGCGCGAGTTCGAGGCGCGGCTGAAGAAGCGCCGGCTGGGCCGCGTGGTGCGGGTCAAGATCCAGACCACCATGCCGCAGGACCTGCGCGACTTCATCATCGAGGGCCTGCGCGCCCAGCCCGAGGACGTGGTGCTGGTCGACGGCAAGCTGGGCCTGGCCCAGATGGCCGAGCTGATCCCGCCCGACCGTCCGGACCTGAAGTTCAAGCCCTACAACGCCCGCTTCCCCGAGCGCGTGCGCGACCACGGCGGCGACTGCTTCGCGGCGATCCGCGAGAAGGACATCCTGGTCCACCACCCGTTCGAGAGCTTCGACGTGGTGGTGCAGTTCATCCGCCAGGCGGCCCGCGATCCCAACGTGCTGGCGATCAAGCAGACCCTGTACCGGACCTCCAAGGACAGCCCGATCGTCGCGGCCCTGATCGAGGCGGCCGACAACGGCAAGAACGTCACGGCCCTGGTCGAGATCAAGGCGCGCTTTGACGAAGAGAATAACCTGAAGTGGGCCCGCGACCTGGAGCGGGCCGGCGTCCACGTGGTGTTCGGCTTCGTCGACTGGAAGACCCACGCCAAGCTGTCGGTGGTGGTGCGGCGCGAGGGCGAGGCCCTGCGCACCTACTGCCACTTCGGCACCGGGAACTATCACCCTCAGACGGCCCGGGTTTATACGGACCTGAGCCTGTTCACCTGCGATCCGGCCCTGGGCCGCGACGGCGGCAAGCTGTTCAACTTCATCACCGGCTACGCCCAGCCCCATGGCCTGGAGAAGCTCTCCTTCTCGCCGGAGACGCTGAAGCCGGACCTGCTGAGGATGATCGCGGCCGAGGCCAGGAACGCCCGCGAGGGCAAGCCGGCGGCGATCTGGGCCAAGATGAACGCCGTGGTCGATCCCCAGATCATCGACGCCCTCTACAGCGCCAGCCAGGACGGCGTGCAGATCGACCTGGTGGTGCGCGGCATCTGCTGCCTGCGTCCGGGCATCAAGGGCCTGTCCGAGAACATCCGCGTCAAGTCGATCGTCGGCCGGTTCCTGGAGCACGCCCGCGTGGTGGCCTTCGCCAACGGCGCGGCCATGCCCAGCGGCCAGAGCCGGGTCTTCATCAGCTCGGCCGACTGGATGCCGCGCAACCTGGACCGCCGGGTCGAGAGCCTGGTCCCGGTCGAGAACCCCACCGTGCACCAGCAGGTGCTGAACCAGATCATGGTCGCCAACCTCAATGACGAGGCCCAGAGCTGGAACCTCGCCCCCGAAGGCCATTACGACCGCGACCCGGCCTGGGACCGCAAGGGCGCCTTCTCGGCCCACGAGTACTTCATGACCAATCCCAGCCTGTCGGGCCGGGGCCACAAGGTGAAGGACCTGCCGCAGGCGTTCGATCACGTGGGACCGCGGAAGCGGGGTTGAGGCGTCTCCTGATCGTCCTGGCGGCGCTGAGCGTGACCGCCTGCGGACCGCCTCCGGCCCGACAGGCCGACATCTGCGCGATCTTCGCCCTGCCCGGCGTGCCCGGCGACACCCAGCTGGGCGACGCCGACGACCTGGCCTGGGCCAAGGCGCACGAGCGGGCGCTGTTCAAGTGGGGCGTGATCTACGAGCCGGGCTGGCAGGTCATGTCCCCCGGCCGCTCGTGGGGCCGCTGCCCGGCCAAGGGGCCCGGCGTGGTCGAGCACCTGCTGGTCAGCCCCGACGGGTCCTACGCCATGACCAAGGGCGGGCGACGGGCCGACGGCCATCCGATCAGCTTCGGCTCCTGCTATTACGAGAAGGGCGGGAGCGGCTGGCGCCTGCGCGCCTGCCGGCAGACGCTGGACGAACCCGCGCCGCTGGTCGGTCTGAAACGTTGATCTATGGAGCGGCGAAAGCTTTTTCCCCGCGCCACCTTCCCCTCCCCGCCTAATAGGCTAAACCGTCCCCATGCCTTTTGCGGCGCCGCGCGACGCGGCCGTTATCGATATCGGCTCCAACTCGGTCCGCCTCGTGGTGTACCGGCTGGAAGGCCGCGCCATCTGGACCGTCTTCAACGAGAAGGTCCTGGCGGGACTGGGCCGTGACCTGGGCGACGGCGGCAAGCTGAACCCCGACGGCGTGGCCCTGACCCTGGCGGCGCTCAAGCGCTTTCGCGCCGTGCTGGAGGC
>NZ_JBAPVS010000122.1:0-5380 GCF_049283275.1 Caulobacter sp.
CCCCCTCGTCCGGCGGCTACGACGCCAGCTCGATCGAGGTCCTCGAGGGTCTCGAACCGGTCCGCATGCGTCCGGGCATGTACATCGGCGGCACCGACGAGCGGGCCCTGCACCACCTGTTCGCCGAAGTGCTGGACAACTCGATGGACGAGGCCGTGGCCGGTTTCGCCAAGACCATCGAGGTCAAGCTCGACGCCGACGGCTATCTGTCGGTGCGCGACGACGGTCGCGGCATGCCGGTCGACGAGCACCCCAAGCATCCGGGCAAATCGGCCCTGGAAGTGATCATGACCGTCCTGCACGCAGGCGGTAAGTTCAGCGGCAAGGCCTATGAGACCTCGGGCGGCCTGCACGGCGTCGGCGCCAGCGTCGTCAACGCCCTGTCGGAACTGGTCGAGGTCACCGTCTGGCGCGACGGCTTCGAGCACCGCCAGAGCTTCGCGCGCGGCAAGCCGCTGGGCCCGGTCGAGAAGATCGCGCCCAGCAAGAAGCGCGGCACCCAGGTGCGCTTCAAGCCCGACGATCAGATCTTCGGCGACAACGTGGCCTTCAAGCCGGCGCGCCTGTACCGCATGGCCCGTTCCAAGGCCTATCTGTTCCGCGGCGTGCAGATCAAATGGTCCTGCGATCCCTCGCGCATCCACGACCAGACCCCGCCCGAGGCCACCTTCCACTTCCCCAATGGCCTGGCCGACTTCCTGGCCGAGCGCACCAAGGGACTGGAGTTGGTCACGCCCGACAGCTTCTCGGGCCGCATCGAGCGTCAGGGCGAGGCCGGCGCCGTCGAATGGGCCATCGCCTGGACCCCGCGCGGCTTCGGCGAGCACGACGGCTTCATGCAGTCGTACTGCAATACGGTCCCGACCCCCGAGGGCGGCACCCACGAGAGCGGCCTGCGCGCCGCCCTGACCCGGGGCCTGAAGGCCTACGCCGAGCTGAAGAACGAGAAGCGCGCGGCGATCATCACCGCCGACGACGTCATCGCCCAGGCCGGCGCCCTGATCTCGGTGTTCATCAAGAACCCGGAGTTCCAGGGCCAGACCAAGGAGAAGCTGTCGTCGAGCGAGGCCCAGCGCTTCGTCGAGAACGCCCTGCGCGACCCGTTCGACCACTGGCTGACCGGCAGCCCCAAGGCCGCCCAGGCCTTGCTGGAGTTCGTGATCGAGCGAGCCGAGGAACGCCTCAAGCGCCGCAAGGACAAGGAAGTCCAGCGCGCCTCGGCGACCCGCAAGCTGCGCCTGCCGGGCAAGCTGGCCGACTGCGCCGCCGGAGCCGTTGACGGCGCGGAGTTGTTCATCGTCGAAGGCGACTCGGCCGGCGGCTCGGCCAAGCAGGCCCGCAACCGCAAGAACCAGGCGATCCTGCCCCTGCGCGGCAAGATCCTCAACGTCGCCTCCGCGACCGGTGAGAAGTTCAGCGCCAACAAGGAGCTGTCGGACCTGATGCTGGCCCTCGGGGCCCAAGGCGGCAATCGCTACAAGGAAGAGGATCTGCGCTACGAGCGGATCATCATCATGACCGACGCCGACGTCGACGGCGCGCACATCGCCAGCCTGCTGATCACCTTCTTCTACCGGACCATGCCGGACCTGATCCGCCAGGGGCACCTGTTCCTGGCCCTGCCGCCGCTGTACCGCATCAGCCATGGCGGCAAGAGCGCCTATGCCCGCGACGACGCGCACAAGGACGAGCTGCTGGCCACGATGTTCAAGGGCAAGAAGCCCGAGATCGGCCGCTTCAAGGGCCTGGGCGAGATGATGGCCTCCCAGTTGAAGGAGACCACCATGGACCCCTCGGTGCGCACCCTGGCCAAGATCACCCTTCCCCGCTCGGAAGAAGCGGTCGAGGCCCTGGTCGAAACCCTGATGGGCCGCAAACCCGAGCTGCGCTTCCGCTTCATCCAGGAAAACGCCGAGTTCGCGGCCGACGATCTGGATTTGTAGTCCCCCGATCAGCCTTGAAGTCCTGGAAACGGCCCGTCCCTGGCGACGGGCCGTTTTCGCGATTCACGGTGTGAATGCCCGGAATTATGGGTCGCTCATGCCATCCATTGAAGAATCTAACATTTCACATTCGCGACGCTCAACCTCAACTAACCCCCCAAATGAATTCGACTTTTCCAGTTTAGAAAATCGCGTCCGCTCGATTTTTGACCGTTTTGTCGACCTTTTTTGCTTTTCCCGGACTGTTTTTAGGCAGATGCAAGGTTACGAACGCGATTTCGAGCCGCCCCGCTTGTGTATCGGGCCCGAAGTTGAACCGAGCGACGCCCCTCAAGACGTCGCCGCAAACAGGGAAGTCGATCCATGAAGATCCTCGCCGCCTCGACCGCCGCGCTCCTCTTGCTCGCCGGCGCCTCCTTGGCCGTCGCCGCCCAGGCCGAGACCGAAACCGTCAGCATCCCGGTCTCCAAGGCCAAGCTTGACCTCAACAACCCGCAGGACACCCAAGTGCTGATGCGCCGCATCAACACCGCCGCCCTGCAAGCCTGCGGCGCCGACCCCCACAGCTTCTCCGAAGTGAAGCGCGCGGTGGCCGCCTCGCCCTGCCACCGCGACGCCGTCGCCGGGGCTGTGTCGCAGCTCAACCAGAACCAAGCCTCGCTGACCGTCACTGGCGTCCGCAACCGCTAGGACCATTTCTCCCCCACCAAGAGGGGAAGCGTCGGCGAAACGCCCGGGGTCGAAACCCCGGGCGTTTTGCGTTCCGCGCCATGGCGGTCACATCGAGCACGTCCCCGTGATTGACTCTGAAGTTTACTCGCGTAATTTTATAAAATTACGAACGTAAACCAACGGAGACATCCATGCGCCTGAATCTCAAGAACACCGCTTCCGCCGTCCTGGTCCTGCTGCCCGCCTCCCCCGCCCTGGCGTCGACGCCGACCGCCCTGCCGGCCCGCCACCTCGGCATCGGCGACATCTTCGGCGCCGCCGCTCTGCCGGTGCAGTTCGTCATCTTGCTTCTGACGGCCACGATCGTCGCCGCGCCGATCCTGCTGGCCCTCGGTCGCGCCTCGAAACTGGGCGTCCTGGCCAAGGGCGCGCCGCTGCTGGCGCTCGCCGCCTGCCTGTTCACCCTGCTGGCCGGAGCGGTCGGCATCGCCAACAGCCCGGCTGTCCCCTCCCTGACCGTGCTGGCCCCGGGCTTCGCCGAGAGCCTGTTCCTGCTGGTCCTGGGCGCCCTGGCCACCTTCTCGGCCGTGGTCTGCCGCGAACTGGCCAGGCCACGCGGCCTGGCCTGAGTTCAAGGTCGGGGACACCTACTCTCGGCAAGGCCCGAACCATCCTGGCGCAGGCCGCGAAATGAGCACGTGTCCCCTTCCGCTCGCACCGCGTGACGCCGCCATTTCGCCCCTGCAGCATTCTTTCCTTCGGGCCCTTGCTTTCCGGACGGTTTTAGCCTCCTTAGGCGGCCCATCAGACCGAGTTTCACCGCGCCCTCATCGGCATCCCGGCGAAAGTGGTCTATTCTCTGAAGATATTGACCAAGAACACGGTCCGTTTGGGGGTCGTATTTGGTCGTGGTGCGGGCCGCGTGCGTTTGTGTGTGCGCCGTCCGCTTGAAACGAACTGGACCCGCATGCCCTTCCCCGCCTCCCACCCCGCTCTTGAGCGGGCTCTTGCCGCTCAAGGTTACCTCGAGCCCACCCCAGTCCAGGCCGCCGTTCTGGAAGCCGACGCCGAAGGCCGCGACCTGCTGGTCAGCGCCCAGACCGGCTCGGGCAAGACCGTGGCCTTCGGCCTGGCCGCCGCCCCCACCCTGATCGGCGACGCTGAGAAACTGGGCAAGGCCGGCGCGCCGATGTGCCTGGTCATCGCCCCGACCCGCGAACTGGCCATCCAGGTCAATCGCGAGCTGACCTGGCTTTATGCCGAGGCCGGCGCCGTGGTGGTCAACTGCGTGGGCGGCATGGACGCCCGTCGCGAGCAGCGCGCCCTGAACTACGGCGCCCACATCGTGGTCGGCACCCCCGGCCGCCTGCGCGACCACATCGAGCGCGGCCACCTGGACCTTTCCGAGCTGAAGGTCGCCGTCCTCGACGAGGCCGACGAGATGCTCGACATGGGCTTCCGCGAAGACCTGGAATTCATCCTCGACGCCGCCCCGGCCGAGCGCCGCACCCTGCTGTTCTCGGCCACCCTGGCGCGCGAGATCGTGCAACTGGCCAAGAGCTACCAGAACGACGCCCTGCGCATCGACACCCTGGGCCGCAACGAACCGCACCGCGACATCGAGTATCGCGCCGTCCGCGTCGCGCCCAACGAGACCGAGCACGCGATCGTCAACCTGCTGCGCTATTTCGAGAGCCCCGGCGCCCTGGTGTTCTGCAACACCCGCGAAAGCGTCCGCGCCTTGCATTCGAAGCTGCGCGAGCGCGGTTTCGCCGTGGTCGGCCTGTCGGGCGAGCTGTCGCAACGTGAACGCGCCGACGCCCTGCAAGCCCTGCGCGACGGCCACGCCCGCGTCTGCGTCGCCACCGACGTCGCCGCGCGCGGTCTGGACCTTCCGGATCTGGGCCTGGTCATCCACGCCGAACTGCCGGTCAACAAGGCCACCCTGCTTCACCGTTCGGGCCGCACCGGCCGGGCCGGCAAGAAGGGCGTCTCGGCCCTGGTCGTCCCCTACACCCGCCGCCGCAAGGCCGAGCAGCTGCTGATGGCCGCCGGCGTCGAAGGCCAATGGGGCGGCGCCCCGACCGCTGACGAAATCCGCCTGAAGGACACCGAGCGCCTGCTCGACGACCCGATCTTCAACGAGGCCGTGGTCGAGGAAGACACCGCCCTGGCCGAGGCGATGCTGGCCAAGCGCACGCCGCTGGAGATCGCCGCCGCCCTGATCCGCACCCGCCGCGCCAAGCTGCCGGCGCCGGAAGAGATCTACGACGACCCGCGCCACGGCGCCGATCCGGGCCCCCGAAGCCGAGAATTGGGCTCGCGCGACGCCGGCCCGCGCTCGAACGACCGCGGCGACCGCTTCGCCGACCGGGGTGACTTCGACCGTCCGGAACGCGAACAGCGCGCCGACATGAGCAACTCGGCCTGGTTCCGTCTCAACACCGGCCGTCGCAACAACGCCGACCCCAAGTGGCTGATCCCGCTGATCTGCCGCCTGGGCCACATCACCAAGAAGGACATCGGCTCGATCCGGATCTTCGACTACGACACCAAGTTCGAGATCTCGGCCGAGGCGGAAGTGAAGTTCGGGGCGGCCGTCCAGGCCACCGTGCGCGACGACGTGACCATCACCCCGACCACGGCTCCGGCCGCTCGGGACGCCTCGGGTCCGCGCAAGGAGTACGCGCCGCGCCCGCCGCGCGACGACAACGACGCGCCGCGCCGCGAATACACGCCGCGTCCGCCCCGCGACGACGCCGGCC
>NZ_JBAPVS010000123.1:0-3674 GCF_049283275.1 Caulobacter sp.
GCTTTCGGCGCTGTCCGCCGCCGACCTGGAGGCCGAGCCGCTGGCGGGCGAGTTGGGCTGCAGCTTTTCGACCGACGCGGCCTCGCCGCTGCTGGTGGCCAAGGGCGATGTAGCGTCCAAGGCGGTCGCCTTCGGGCTGGTCAAGGTCGGCGACTATGTCGAGCGCGTGGCCGCCCCGGGCGGCTTCGACGGCATGCTGAAGGGCGCGGTGTTCAACGGCGCCGGCAAGACGATCCGCATCGTGCTGACAGGGCCGGCCGTCGGCGGCGGCGAGTCTCCGCCGCGGCCCGCCACCCTGACCTACCTGCGCGGGGACGGCGCCAGCCGGACCTTCGCCGGCCGCTGGACGTGCGGTCCCTAGACGGGGTCCGTCTCGCCCACGATCGCCTCGGCCCGGCGGGTCACGGCCGACAGGCGCGCGGCCCAGGCCTCGAGCAGGGCGTCCGGATCGTCCTCGCGGGCCATGGTCACCGGTCCGTCCCAGACCATGGCGGCCTTGGCGAAGGGCAAGGGAATGACGGTGCGGTCCCAGGTGTTCAGGCGCAGGCACGGGTTCATCGCCACGCCGACGAACAGCACCGGCGCGCCGGTCATCCGGGCCAGGGCCAGGGCGCCCTTCTGCATTTCCTCGACCGGACCGCGCGGGCCGTCCGGGGTGATGGCCATGGCGCCGCCGTCGCGCACCCACTTGACCATGTCGCGGAAGGCCTGCTCGCCGCCCTTGTTCTTGGCGGTGTCGGTCTTCTTGATCGAGGAGCCGCGGATCGAGGGGAAGCCCAGCTTGCTGATCGTGCGGGCGATGAACTCGCCGTCGCGTGATTGGGAGACCAGCACGCGGATCTGCGGCTTGTCGGGCCCCTGCGGCCAGGTCGAGGGGCCGACGGGCACGCGCGAGTGCCACAGGGCCAGGATCGCCCCGCTCTTGTCGCGCAGGCTTTGCGCCCACACCGCCTGGGCGTGCTCCTGGCCCTCGCGGGTCCAGCGCAGGCTGGCGTAGACCAGGCGCAGATAGCCGGCCATCAGGTTGCTCAGCAGGACCATCACCCAGGGCGAACGCAGCGGCTTCAAGCACCCATCTCCGAGGATGACTCCGGGGAGGTTTCAGGCAGCTGATCCAAGTCCTGGGCCTTGGCCAGGCGGGCGTACAGGCCCTTGTGGCGCACCAGCGAGGCGTGGGTTCCGGTCTCGACCACCCGGCCCCTGTCGATCACATAGATGCGGTCGGCGTCCTTCACGGTCGACAGGCGGTGGGCGATCACGATGGTGGTGCGGCCGGCCATCAGCCGCTCCAGCGCCGCCTGGACCTGGGCCTCGCTCTCGGTGTCCAGGGCGCTGGTGGCCTCGTCCAGCAGCAGGATGGGGGCGTCCTTCAGGAAGGCGCGGGCGATGGCGATGCGCTGGCGCTGGCCGCCCGACAGCCGCGTGCCGGCCTCGCCGACGATGGTGTCGTAGCCCAGCGGCAGCTCGCTGATGAAGTCGTGGGCCGCCGCCTGGCGGGCCGCGGCCTCGACCTCGTCCTCTGCGGCGCTGGGCCGGGCGTAGGCGATGTTGGCGCGGATGGTGTCGTCGAACAGGAACGGCTCCTGGGTGACCAGGGCGATGTGGTCGCGCAAGCTGGCCAGGGTCACGCCGCGCACGTCGTGGCCGTCGATGGTCACCGACCCGGCGGTGACGTCGTAGAAGCGCGGGATCAGGTTGAGGATCGAGCTCTTGCCGCCGCCCGACGGGCCGACCAGGGCGACGGTCTCGCCACGGCTGGCGGTGATGCTGACGTCGGACAGGGCCGGGGCGTTGTCGCCATAGGCGAAGCTGACCTTGTCGAAGACGATCACAGCCTCGCCCCGCGGCAGGACCTTGGCGTCGGCCGGATCGACGATGGCGGCCTCGACGTCCAGCGCCTCGAACAGGCGGCGGGCGCCGGTCAGGCCCTCGCTGAAGACCGTCTGCAGGTTGGCGACCTGCCGCAGCGATTGCAGGGCCATGCCGAGGGCGAGCAGGAAACCGGTGAACGTCCCGGCGGTCATGCCCCCCGTGCTGGCCCGCCAGCCGGCATAGGCGAAGACGCCCGCGGTGATCACCGCGCCGAAGGTCTCGGTGGCGGGAGCGGCCATGGCCTTGGCGTTGGAGCCCTTGATCAGGTGACGCTGGCGCCGCTCGATCACGGCGGCCACGCGCGCCTCCTCATAGGCCTCGCGGTTCTCCATCTTGACGATCTTGACGCCGTCCAGGCTTTCCATGATCGCGGTCGACAGGTTGGAGGTCTCGCCCATGGCGCCTTTTGCAGCCTTAGTCGTCTTCTTGGAGAACCGCCGGATGAACAGGCTGGCGACGGGGGCGATGATCAGCACGCCGGACGCCAGGATCCAGTCCAGCCGGAACATCACGACCAGCGTGCCGATCACGGTCAGGATTTCGCGGGTGTAGTTGACCACGCCGTTGGTCGCCGCCTCGCGGATCAGGGTGGCGTCGTACAGCATCGACGAGACGTACGAGCCCGAATGGGCGCCGCGCAGCCGGGCCAGGTCCGAGCGCACCAGCTTGCCGAACAACCGCACCTGCATGTCGCCGACCACGCCGTTGCCGATCTGGTTGATCGACCGCGTCTGCAGCACCTGGAACAGTCCGCGCACCACGGCGATCACGATGATGGTCAGCGGGATCCAGGCCAACGCGCCCGGCTCGGGATGGGTGATCAGCCGGTCGACGGCCAGGGGGGTGATCAGGGGCAGGCAACTGCTCAGCGCGGCGATGATCGCGGCGCTCACCATCGCCGTCGCGAGGGTCCCTCGGCGCGGCTTGAGGTGCTCGCGCCAGATCCGCACGGCGAGGGCGCGGTCGGTGGCTTGCGGCGCGGCGGGATCGGTCATGAGGCAGGGGTCGGATTTCGGGGCGTCACTGTCAAGCTGGGCTATGGTTTAGCAATGCGGCGGGGGTGCGGCGCTGTGGCTTTTGCATTACAGGGCTGTGGCGCCTACTTAACCCCTCTTCACCAAAGGATCGTCCCCTTGGCCGGCTACGACACGACCACCCGCTGGGGGCGGTTTCGCACCTATCTCTCCTATCTGTGGAACGACCACGCCTATCTGCGTCTGGGCTTCAAGAACGACCATTGGGTCAGCCCCGAGCTGGTCCGCACCAACCAGCCGTGGCCGCATCAGCTGGCCGAGTGGAAGAAGCAGGGGATCAAGACCGTCATCAACCTGCGCGGCGGGTTCGACGGCAGCTTCTACGCGCTGGAAAAGCACGCCTGCGAGCAGTTGGGCCTGAAGCTGGTCGACTTCGTGATCACCTCGCGCGAGGTCCCGATCAAGGCGCGGGTGCTGGGCGCGCGCGATCTGTTCGAAAGCATCGAATATCCGGCCCTGATGCACTGCAAGTCCGGCGCGGACCGGGCCGGCATCATGAGCGTGCTCTACTGCCACTATCGCCTGGGCCTGCCGATCGAGGAGGCCCTGGAGCAGCTGTCGCTGAAGTATCTGCACATCCGGCAGGGCAAGACCGGGGTGCTGGACTACACCTTCGAACGCTACCTGAAGGACGCCGCCCCCCAGGGCCTGACCTTCACCCAGTGGGTCGAGAGCCCCGACTATGACCCGGTCAAGATCAAGGCCGACTTCCGGGCCGGGATGATCGGCGGGATCGTGACGGAAGGGCTTTTGCGGCGGGAGTAGGGG
>NZ_JBAPVS010000124.1:0-1808 GCF_049283275.1 Caulobacter sp.
GCTTTCGCTTCCGCGACCCGGCCGATTGCAAGTCCTGCGCGCCCTCCGCGACGCCGGCCGCCGCCGACCAGGCGATCGGGACGGGCGACGGCGCGCGCAAGACCTTCGCCCTGAGCAAGCTCTACGGGACCGGCGAGACGGCGGTGGTCCGGCCGATCGCCAAGCCGGTGGCCGGCACGGTCAAGATCGCGGTGGCCGGGGTCACGCTGGGGCCGGCCGCCTATGCGGTCGACACGGCCACGGGCCTGGTGACCCTGGGGATCGCTCCGGCGGCGGGGGCGGCGGTGACCGCCGGCTTCGAGTTCGACGTGCCGGTGCGCTTCGACGGCGAGCGCATCGACCTGACGATGGAAGGCTTCAACGCCGCCCGGGTCGGGGCTGTGGCTCTGGTCGAGGTGCGGGTCTGATGCGCGCGGTTCCCGCCGACCTGGCCGACCGCATCGAGAGCGGCGCGGCCTGTCTTTGCCACGCCTGGATCCTGACCCGCGCCGACGGCGTGGTGCTGGGCTTCACCGATCACGACCGGGACCTGGTGGTCGAGGGCGTGACCTGCAAGGCGGCCAGCGGCTGGACCGCCGGGGCGGCCGAGACGGCGGCCGGCTTTTCGCCCGGCATGGCCGCCGCCGTGGGCGGCTTCGATGACGCGGCGCTGTCGGAGGCCGATCTGGCGGCCGGGCTCTATGACGGGGCGCGGGTCGAATGCCGGGCGGTCGACTGGTCGGCGCCCAGCCTTTCCGTGCGCCTGTGGGCGGCCCGCGTGGCGGCGGCCAAGACCGAGGGCGGGACCTTCACCCTGGCCCTGGAGGGTCCGCTGGCGGCGCTGGACCGCGTGGCCGGACGCACCTTCGGCCGCTCGTGCGACGCGGCCTTCGGCGATGCGCGGTGCGGGGTGGATGTCGCCGCGTTTCCGGGCGCGAGCTGCGATAAGCGCTGGGCCACCTGCCGGGGCGTGTTCGGCAATGGGCTGAACTTCCGGGGGTTCCCGACGGCGCCGGGCGAGGATTTCCTGACGCTGTATCCCAGTGATGGGGAGCGCAATGACGGGCGGCGGCGGTGAGGGGAGCACTTGCCCCCACCTGACCGCTTCGCGGTCTGTCCGCCCCCAAAGGGGGCGGAGCCTTTCCGGGCCGGCTCTTCCCCCTGTGGGGGAAGACGATCGCGAAGCGATCCGTAGGGGGCAAGTGTTCGCCGCCCAGGCACCGACCGGTGATCGCGCCCTCCACGAAGCCCGCCTGTGGCTGGGCACGCCCTACCAGCACCAGGCCAGCCTGCGCGGCGTCGGCTGTGACTGTCTGGGCCTGGTGCGCGGCGTCTGGCGGGCCCTGCACGGCGCCGAGCCCGAGGTCCCGCCGCCCTATCGTCCGGACTGGGCCGAGCTGGGCGGGCGCGACCTGCTGGCCGAGGCCCTCGAGCGCCGTCTGATCCCGCTGAACTTGGCCGCCGCCCGCCCGGGCGACGTGCTGCTGTTTCGCATGGCCCCCGGCGTCCCGGCCAAGCACTGCGCCGTCCTGTCGGCGCCGGACCGGATGATCCACGCCTATTGGGGCCGGGCCTGCGTCGAAAGCTGGCTGGGCCGCTGGTGGCGCGAGCGGCTGGTCGGGGCGTTTCGATTTCCCCAATTCTGAAGGACTTCATCATGGCCCAGGTCATCCTCTCCGCGGTCGGCACGGCCGTGGCGGGTCCCATCGGCGGCGCGATGGGCCTGACCGCCGGCGCGGCGATCGATAACGCCGCGATCAACGCCCAGACCCCGGCTCGCCAGGTCGGGCCGCGCATCCCCGAGCTGCGGCTGTCGGGCGCCGCCGAGG